>SKQU01000217.1 GCA_007118855.1 Spirochaetaceae bacterium | reverse complement strand
CTACAGGTCCGAGGCGAGCTTGTCGAAGTCGGCTACCGGGAGCGCCGGGTGCGAGGAGAACCGGATCTTGGTTCTCCGGTGCAGGGTGATCGAGACCTGCATCGCCTCCGCGACGCCCGGAAGGTCGGCGATCATGACGATGTCGTGCGACCCGAGCAGCGCGTGCACCGAGTGCAGGGTGCCGCCGAACCCCTGAATCGTCTGTGCCGCCAGTTTGGTTCGTTTGGCGTTGATGCCGTCGATCGCATCGTCGGTGTAGGTCCCAAAGAAGAAAAAGGTCGTCATACTCACCTCCGGCTGATCGGTCTCCCTCGAGTATAGGGTACCTGCGCGGATTTGGATACCGCATTGGCCGCGCGGCGGCGGTCACGCCGGCGCGGTGGCCGGTCCCTCCCGCATGGCAGTACCTTGGAAGCTATACGACATACGGAGGAGAGAACATGGCAGTTGAACACAGGCGGCTCGGACGCCACGGGGTTCTCGTGAGCAATCTGTGCCTTGGCACGATGAACTTCGGCTGGGTGACGGAGGACACGGACGCCTACGCGATCATGGACCGGGCGCTCGAGCTCGGGATCAATTTCTTCGACACCGCCGACGTCTACGGCGGCTGGTCGCAGTACCACGGCAAGACCGAGGAGATCATCGGCGAGTGGTTCTCCCAGGGTGGGGGCCGACGCGATGCGGTCGTGCTCGCGACGAAGGTCTACAACCCGGCGAACAAGCCCGGCGAGCTCGCCGAACCGAATCACGACGGACGAAATCTCTCGGCGATGAAGATCAAGCGCCACGCGGAGGGGAGCCTGCGGCGCCTGCAGACCGACTGGATCGACCTCTACCAGATGCACCACGTCGACCGCGAGGTCCCCTGGCACGAGATCTGGGAAGGGTTCGCCAACCTCCAGTCGCAGGGCAAGGTCGTCTACGTCGGCTCGAGCAACTTCGCCGGCTGGGACATCGCGACCGCCTGCCAGGAGGCGGACAAGCGCGGCAAGACCGGGCTCGTGAGCGAGCAGAGCATCTACCACCTGGACAACCGCATGGTCGAGCTCGAGGTGGTTCCCGCCTGCCGCCACTACGGCATGGGGCTCATCCCGTGGAGTCCGCTCGGCGGCGGGATGCTCGGCGGGGCGCTGCAGAAGCTCAAAGAGGGCCGACGCGCAAACGAGGACTTCGCCAAGCGAGTCGAGGCGAAGCGCCCGCAGCTCGAGAAGTACGAGGCGCTGTGCCGCGAGCTCGGCCACGCCCCGGCGGAAGTGGCGCTCGCCTGGCTGCTCCACAATCCGGTGGTCACCGCCCCCATCATCGGCCCGCGCACGATCGAGCAGCTCGAGAGCGCGGTGCGCGCGACGGAAATCACGCTCGACGAGCAGACCCTGGCGAAGCTCGACGAGATCTTCCCCGGCCCGGGAGGCGAGGCGCCCAAGGCGTACGCGTGGTAGACTGAGCCTGAGATGAGTCTCGTTGACCTCGCAGACGTTCACAAGGAGTACCGCCTGGGCGCGACGAGCGTCCACGCGGTGCGGGGCGTCTCGCTCGAGATACGCGAGGGAGAGCTCGTATCCATCGTCGGGCCCTCCGGATGCGGCAAGACGACGATCCTCAACATGATCGGCTGCATCGACCGCCCCACGCGAGGCACCGTGCGCTTCAACGGTCAGGACGTCGGGCACCTGAGCGACTCGCAGGCGGCGCAGATGCGCCTGCGTTCCATCGGCTTCGTCTTCCAGAGCTTCAACCTCGTGCCGGTGCTCTCCGTGAGGGAGAACATCGCGCTGCCGATGGTCCTCGCCGGCGCCTCGAAGAAGGAGCGCCGCCGGACGGGCGACCACCTGATGGACGCGGTGGGCCTCACCGAGTTCGCCGCGCACAAGCCGGGGGAGCTCTCCGGCGGCCAGCGGCAGCGCGTGGCGATCGCGCGCGCCCTGGTCAACTCCCCTCGCCTCGTGATCGCGGATGAACCCACGGCGAACCTCGACAGCGAGACGGGAGGCGAGGTCCTCGACGTGATGCGCCGGCTCAACCGTGACGAGGGGGTGACCTTCATCTTCTCGACGCACGACGAGAAGATCCTGCGCTACGCCGGCCGGATCGTGAAGCTGCGCGACGGAGTCATAGAGGGCGTGGACGGAGAGCAGCCCGAATGTACCTGAAGCTCGCGCTCCTGAACCTGTGGAAATACCGACGCCGGGTCGCGGTGATCTTCGCGGGCGTCGTGCTCTCGGTCGCCGCGATGGAGCTCATAGGCGGGATGCTGAACGGGATGCGCCTCACCTTTTTCTCGGAGATCCTCGGCGGAAGCGGCCACGTCCAGCTTCACGCCCGCGGCTACGAGGATCAGCTCGACCGCTACTCCGCGGCGAACCTGATCGAGGCGCCGGACGTGGTCGTCGACGCCCTGCGCGAGGCGCCGCACGGGGAACGCGTCGAGCACGCCGAGCAGCTCCTGAGCTTCGCCTCGGTCCTCGGCGCCCGCGGGCGCACCGCGCCGGTGGTCGCGCACGGTGTGGACCCGCGGACCCGCTACTTCCCGGAGGCCACGGAGAACATCGTCGCCGGGAGCTTCGCTCTGAAGGAGCGTGGCATCACGATCTCACGCGACGACGCCGAGCTCCTGCGCCTCGAGATCGGCGACGAGGCAACGATCCTCGCACGCATGCCGACGGGCGTCCCGCTGGTCCGAAGGCTCACGGTCGGCGGCGTGTTCGAGAGCGACCACGCCGAGCTCGGCGCGGGAGTGGCCTTCATGAGGTTATCCGACGCACAGTCGCTCCTCAACGCGGCCGACCGGGTGAGCGAGCTCCGCGTGACGCTCAGGGACCCCTACGAGGCGGACGACTTCGCCGCCTCGATCGAGCCGCTCCTCGACGAGCACGGCCTGATCGCGCGCGCCTGGCGCGAGATCCACGGCACCGTGATCGTCTTCGTCGAGATCGCGGATCTCACCGCCGCGATCATCAACGCCTTCGTCCTCATCGTCGCCGCGTCGGTTATCACGAACGCGATCCTGATGACCGCCTTTGACCGGATCGCCACCTTCGGCGCGCTGCGCGCCATCGGCCTCAAACGCCGCCAGCTCGTGGGCATGGTCGTCTGTGAGGGAGCCTTCGTCGGCGTCGCCGGCAGCCTCATCGGCCTGGCCGTCGCGGTGCCGGTGGTCCTCTACTTCCAGACGCACGGCCTCGACATCGGCGACATGGGTGAGTTCTTCGGGACGAGCCGCACCTACTACTTCTCCTTTGAAGCGGCGGCCACGGCGCGCACCTTCATCTACGGCGTCCTCGTCGCGTCCTTGAGCGCGCTCTATGCCGGATGGGCGACGGCCCGCCTCGACCTCATCCATTCGCTGCAGGAGGCGTAGATGGAGCTCCTGGCTATGGGCCTGCGCAATATCAGCCGGAACCGACGCCGCACCGCGCTCAACGCCGCGGCGCTCGCGATCGGCACGGCGATCATGATCGTCTCACTCGCATGGGTGCGCGGCTACTTCACGAGCTTCTACGACGGGATCATCACCCTGGACACGGGGCACGCCCAGGTGCTCCACCGCGACTACCTCGACGAGAGCCGCCGCCTGCCGCTCGACCTCGCCGTCACCGGCTACGAGGAGCTGCGCGGGGAGCTTCTGAGGACCGACGCGGTACTCGCGGCGTCGCCGCGCCTGCAGTTCTCCGCCCGCGTGGGCGACGGGCGACGCGCGACGTACATGGTCGGCCGCGGCATCGACCCGGAAGGCGAGGCGAGGGTATCGGTCCTCCACGAGCACATCGAAGCCGGCTCGTACCTCGCGGAGGACGAGCGGGGTGTTCTCGTGAGCTCATCCTTCGCCTCTCGCCTCGGTGTCTCGCCCGGCGAGCAGATCGTGATCGACGTGATCGACCGCGACGGCACCCCGCGATCGACGCGGGTCGCGGTCGCCGGGACCTTCCGGCTCGGGTACCCTGCGATCGACGAGCAGGTCTTCTTCATGGACCTCGCCTCTGCGCAGCAGCTCCTGCGGATGGACGATGCGGTCACGCACCTCGTGCTGAAGCTCGACGCGGGGGCGCAGGTGGAGCCGCTGCTCGAGACCATTCGTGGCCGCGTCCGGGCGCTCACCGATCGCGAAGAACTCGTGCTCCACGAGTGGCGAACCTTCGTGCGCGCGATCGTGAGCGCCGTTGAGGCGGACATCGCCGGGTTTTCCATCATCATCGCGGTGCTCTACCTCCTCGTGATCATCGGCATCCTCAACTCGATGTCGATGGCCGTTCACGAACGGACGAAGGAGCTCGGCACGCTGCGGGCGATCGGGATGACGCGGCGGCAGGTGCGGCGGCTGCTCCTCGCAGAGGGCGCGGGGATCGCGCTTCTGGGGGTCACGGCCGGGGCGGCACTCTCCGCGCTCAGCAGCATCTACTTCGGCGGCATCGGATTCGACCTCACCGCACTCGAGGGCACGGGGCTCCCCATACCGTTCGCCGAACGGTTTACCGCGGACTTCCGCCTCCAGGACTACCTGCTCGGCGCGGCCATCGGTCTGGTGACGGCGACCGCCGGAACGATCCTCCCGGCCCGCCGCGCGGCACGCCTGCCGGTCGCCGCGGCGCTCGGGAGCCATCTGGAGTAGCCACAGCTTGTGCGGACGCAGGTTTCCCCCTATGATCACGGGTCAGAACTATGG
>SKQU01000290.1 GCA_007118855.1 Spirochaetaceae bacterium | reverse complement strand
CGCGATGCACGACGGCATCAAGGCCGCGGCCGCACAGGTCAGGACCGACCGCACCCCGATTCTCATAGACGCGAAGACCTACCGGTACAAGGGACACTCCATGAGCGACCCGGCCAAGTACCGAACTCGGGACGAGCTCGAGGCCTACCAGCAGCAGGACCCGATCCTCATCCTCAAGGCGGCGATGGCAGACGCCGGGATGATCGACGACGAGGAGCACAAGCAGATCGACGACGAGGTCAAGAAGATCGTCCAGGAAGCGGTCGACTTCGCGGAGTCGAGCGATGAGCCTGAGCTCGCCACCATGTATGAAGACATCTACGCGTAGGAAGGGGTCGGGGTATGGCAGAGATCAGTATCAGGGATGCGTTGAACCAGGCGCTCGATGAGGAGATGGCCCGCGACGAGCGGGTCTTCGTCCTGGGAGAAGAGGTAGGCGAGTACAACGGCGCCTACAAGGTGACGAGGGGATTGCTCGACAAGTACGGAGCTCCGCGGGTTCTTGACACCCCCATCGCAGAGCTCGGGTTCACGGGGCTCGCCGTTGGGGCCGCGACGGTGGGGTTGCGGCCGGTCGTCGAATGGATGACCTTTAACTTCTCATTGCTCGCTCTCGACCAGGTCGTCAACAATGCGGCGAAGATGCGCCACATGTCCGGCGGCCAGCTCAGCGTTCCCATCGTCTTCCGGGGGCCGAACGGGCCTGCCGAGTACCTCTCGAGTCAGCACTCGCAGGCGCTTCAGACTCTCTACGTTCACGTGCCCGGACTCAAGGTCGCATCGTACGCGACGCCCTACGATGCGAAGGGGATTCTCAAGAGCGCGATTCGTGACGACAACCCGGTCGTCTTGCTCGAGAGCGAGCTCGCCTACGCGTGGACCGGCGAGGTCCCGGATGAGGAGTACACGATTCCCCTGGGGAAGGCGGACGTGAAGCGCGAAGGCGGGGAGGTAACCCTGATCACCTATTCCAAGCCGGTGCGTATGGTCCTGGAGGCCGCCGCGGAGCTGGAAAAGCTCGGCGTGGACGCTGAGGTCATAGACCTGCGCTCGCTTCGCCCGCTCGATGAGGATGCGATCTACGCTTCGGTGCGCAAGACAAATCGCGCCGTTGTCGTTGACGAGGCGTGGCCGGTCGCGAGTTTCGGCAGTCACGTCGCGTGGCTGATCAGCAGGAACTGCTTCGACATGCTGGATGCCCAGGTCGAGCTGGTCTCGAGCGAGGATGTGCCAATGCCGTACAACCACAGGCTCGAGCTGGCTGCGCAGCCGAGCGTGGAGAAGATCGTCGCCGCGGCAAAGCGCGTCCTGTACATGGAGTAGGAGTCGATATGGCGGAAAGAGTACTGATGACCGCCCTCTCACCAACGATGGAAGAGGGCACGATCGTGAACTGGAACAAGAGCGAGGGCGATGCGGTTGCCGCCGGCGATCTCCTGTGCGAAGTGGAGACCGACAAGGCAACGATGGACTACGAGTCCACGCAGGAAGGGACGCTACTGAAGATCGTCAGAGGCGAAGGCTCCTCGTCCAGGGTGGGTGATACGATCGCGATCCTCGGAGAGGAAGGCGAGCAGATCGACTCGCTCGTGGAGGAATCGACGGCTTCCGCGCAGAAGCCGTCGCCTCAGGCAGGGCCGACGGAGTCTGAGCGTGAGGCGAAGGGCACCACGCCCGCAGCCGCACCGGCTGCCGGGCCGGACGCACCGGCTGCGGACGACGGGGCTCGCGTAAAGGCGTCTCCGCTCGCGAGGAGGATCGCCTCCGAGCGCGGGATCGATCTGCGCCGCATATCCGGGAGCGGCCCGTCCGGCCGGGTTGTGAGGGCCGATGTTGAGAGCTTCTCCGGGGAGGGTGCCGAGGACCGTGCGGCGGCTGGCTCCGCGGTTTCCGGGCGCGGCGAAGACGTGACGATACCGGTGAGCGGAAAGCGCGCGGTCATCGCGCGACGCCTGGCGGAGAGCAAGTTCTCCGCGCCTCACTACTACCTCAAGAGCAGCGTCAGGATGGACGCCGCGGTGCGGGCGCGAAAGGAGCTCAATGCCGAGATTCCTCAGAAGGCCGGATTCAACGCCTTTCTGATCAAGTTCGCCGCCGAAGCGCTGAAGCGCCACCCGCGGGTGAATGCGAGCTGGCAGGGCGATCACATCCTGCAATTCGGCTCGATCGATATCGGGCTGGCGGTCGATCTCGGTAATGGTCTCGTCACCCCGATCGTACGAGACTGCGGGAACAGGGGCATCGTCGACATCGACCATGCGCTCAGGGAGCTCGTCGAAAAGGCGGGCGACGGAAAGCTGCAGCCGCAGGAGTATACGGGCGCGACGTTCACGATCAGCAACCTCGGTTCCTTCGGGATCGAGGAGTTCACCGCGATCATCAACCCGCCGGGGTCGGCGATTCTCGCGGTGGGGGAGATCGCGAAGACCCCGGTCGTGAACGACCGCGACGAGATCGAGGTCGCGCAGATCATGAAGATGACGCTCTCGTGCGATCATCGCGTCATCGACGGCGCCGAAGGCGGACGCTTCCTCCACGAGCTGAAGCGAATCGTGGAGAATCCGGTGCGCGTGCTGTTCTAGGAGGGGATATGGCGAGTTACGACTTTGATCTTGTTGTCATCGGTTCCGGCCCCGGCGGCTATGTTGCGGCGATCCGTGCGAACCAGCTGGGCCTGAAGGCCGCGATCGTGGAGAAGGAGAAGCCCGGCGGTGTCTGTCTGAACGTCGGGTGTATCCCGAGCAAGGCTCTCATCCACCAGGCGGAGATCGTTGCGAGCCGCAAGGAGCTCGAGGAACTGGGCTTCAAGGTGGATGACTCCCGGTTCGACTACGCGAAGGTGTTCAAGAAGAGCCGTCAGGCGGCGGACCGACTGAGCAAGGGCGTGAGCGCGCTCATCAAGAAGAACAGGATCGAGTACCTGGAAGGAAACGCGAAGCTGAGCGGACCGCACGAGGTGACCATTGATGGCGGGAAGAAGATCACCGGCAAGTTTCTGCTCATCGCGACCGGGAGCCGGCCGCGTGAGATCCCCGGGTTCGAGTTCGACGAGAAGCAGGTGCTCTCCTCCACAGGCGCGCTCTACCTCGAAGAGCTGCCGAAGAGCCTCATTATTCTCGGCGGCGGGTACATAGGGATGGAGTTCGCCCACGTGATGAACGCCTTCGGGGTGGAGGTCACGGTCGTGGAGATGCTCGACCGCATCATTCCCACCGCGGACCCGGAGGCGGTCGGCATCCTCGAGAAGGACATCCGTCGCCGCGGCGTCGAGATCATGACCGGTTCGAAGGCCGAGAAGCTCACCAGGGGCAAGAGCGGGGTGAAGCTCGAGGTCTCCGGCAAGGACGGCAGGAAGACGCTTGAGGCCGAAAAGCTTCTCGTCAGCGTGGGACGTGCGCCCAACAGCGAAGACCTGGGCCTCGAGAATGTCGGCGTGAAGACCGAGAAGGGCTTCATCAAGGTGGGCGACTACTACCAGACCGACGCTGCCGGAATCTACGCGATAGGCGATGTGGTCGCGACGATGCAGCTCGCGCACGTCGCGAGCAAGGAGGGCGAGATCGCCGTCGAGCACATGGCCGGCCACGGCCCGGAGAAGGCGATCGATCCGGACCTGATACCCGCGGCGATCTACACCGAGCCGCAGATTGCGAGTTTCGGCCCGACCGAAGCGCAGGCGAAGGAAAGGGGGCTCTCGTTCGCGAAGGCGGTCTTCCCGTATAGAGGGGCAGGCAAGTCGGTGGCGGTGGGCAAGCCGGACGGGCTCGTGAAGATACTCTACTCGCCCGAGACCCACGAGTTCCTCGCGGCCCACGTAGCCGGCAGCAACGCGACCGAGATCATCCACGAGCTCTTGCTCGGAAAACGAAGCGAGCTCCTGCCGGAGGATATTGCCACGATGATCCACGCGCATCCGACGCTTTCCGAAGCGGTGATGGAAGCGGCCCGCGTCGCTGAAGGGTGGGCGATCCACTACTGAGCATGCCGGCAGATCCCCGTCGATCGAACGTCGACTACCGAAAACTCACCTCCGGGCTGCTCCTGGTTCTTGCCGTCATCGCCGCCGGAGGTGTGCTCAAGCTCACGGCGAGTGTCGTGCAGCCGCTGGTGATCGCGCTGCTGCTGAGTTTCGTACTCAGCCCGCTCGTCGACTGGCTTCACCGGCTGCGGCTCCCGTGGTTCGCGGCGATCATCGCGGTGATCCTGCTGCTGCTCGCCTTCGGTTCGCTCGTCGCCTTCGTCTTCTACACGAGCGTGCAGAGCCTCGTGCGGCTCTTTCCACGCTACGTGAACCGGTTGCTCGAGCTTCTGCGAGAGCTCATCGAGCTGTTCGAGTTGCCCCCGGAGCTCATCCTGGAGTTCGATATCACGCGCCAGCTCGGGACCTATCTCTTCGCTCTCTCGGGCAACTTCCTGAGCCTGCTCGGCGGTGTGACGATGGTGCTCATCTTCGTGCTCTTTCTGCTGCTCGAGAAGCCGTACCTGAGACCAAAGGTGATGGAAGCTCTGCAGGGGCCCCGGACCGAGAAGCTGTGGCATATCGTCGGAACGACGAACGCCCAGATCGGCCGGTATCTCTCGCTCAAGCTCGTGATCAGCCTGGTGACGGGTTTTCTCGTCTGGGGGTCGTTCACGCTCGTAGGCGTGGATTTCGCCTTCATCTGGGGGGT
>SKQU01000305.1 GCA_007118855.1 Spirochaetaceae bacterium | reverse complement strand
GGTACTCGATCTCCGGGGCTGAGATCGCGCGGGCGGAAAGCTCGACGATCTCGAACATGCCCGTTGCCACGTCCCGAAGATCGGGGTGGCGCCGCAGATAGCTCTGGACGCTGATGCTCTCCCTCGGCCGGTCGATGTTCTGCTGCACCTGCGTCGCGAGGCCCCTGACCTCGGCAAGGGCTTCGGCGCGCGATGCTTCATCGGCGGTACGCGCCGCGGCGTCGACGATGCCGCGGTGCGAGGAGTCGAGGATCGCGACGAAGCCCGGCAGGAGCGACCGTCCCGGATCCTCCTCGAACGGCGCGAGCAGGCTCGTGCGGGCCCCCGGGTAGCGCCCGTCGCGGATCTGCGCCTCGGAGGCCGCGCGGGCGCGATCGTACGCCTCACGCAGCGTCCGGATGTCGCGTTCCAGGGCCTCGAGCTCAGCGGTGCGCCGCCGCAGCCGCGCAATTTCCTGCTCGAGCTGCTGAGCCTCACCGGTGGCGAGCGCGCTGGACGCACGCAGCTCGTCGAGACGTTCCTGCAGGCTCGCCGCGCGTGAGCGTTCCTCCTCGAGGTCGGCTCGAAGCGCATCCGTCTCCGCTCGGCCGGAGGCGAGCCCGGCGCGAGCCTCTTCGAGCGCGAGCCGCAGCTCTGCGGAGGCTTCATCGGTCGGCTCAGGCGGTTCCCCCGGCGTCGGCTCGGCGACTGCCTCCGGGCGTTGATCGAGCTCGCGCTGAAGCGTTGCAGCACGGGTCTCAAGCGCTGCAACCTCATCGGCAAGCGCGGCCGAGCGCTGTCCGGCGGCGTTCAGGCTCTCCTGGAGGCTGGCCGCGCGGGTGCGCGCCGCGGCGAGTTCGGTGCGCGTCGTCTGCAACTGGTCCTCAAAGACGGTGATCTCGCGCCGTAGCGCGGCGAGCTCCGTCGCCTGTTCGGCGGCGAGCGTCTCCTGATCGACGAGGGCCGCGCGTACCGCGGCGGCCTCGGTGCGAAGAGAGGCGATCGTCGCGTTCGCGGTGGCGACCGTGTTCCGCGCGGCGGTGAGGTCCTGCGTGAGCGACGCGATTCGCCGGTCGCCCTCTGCGAGCGCCGCTGCGCGCGCGGATGCGGCTTCGTCGAGCTCGGCGTTCATCTGTTCGCGTGCCTGGCGCATCGTCAGATCGATCGCGGAGGCGACCTCAAGGAGCGGATCGTCCTCGTTGGCGGCGATCGTGACGACTCCTTCAAGGTAACGCTCCACCGCGAGGCCGCTTCTGCCCTCGGCGAGAAGCGACTGCGCGTCGGAAAGCGCGCTCTGCAGGGCGAACTGCCTGCGGGCCGACTCGAGATCGAGGATGCCGGGATATACCTTCTCCAGCGATGGAATGGTCGCGAGCGCCTGCTGATAGAGCGTCCGGGCTTCCGAGAGACGTCCTTCCTCCCGGGCCCGCTCGGCGAGCGCGACGGTGTCTGCCGTGGTGCGGATCAACTCCGCGGCGCGCTCCTGTTCGATCTGTGCCGTCTCTTCCTCTGTCGCGCTCAGGTCGCGGATCGCGATGCTGCGCCGCAGGATGTCTATCTCCTGCACCAGCGATCGGAGCGTGCCCGCGAGCGCAAGCTCGGTCTGACGTCGACGCCGCGCCTCCTCGGTACCGACCGGTTCGCCGCGCAGCAACCGCTCGACGGAGTTCAGCCCGGCGAGCGCCTCGCCGGCTCGTCCTTCCTCGATGTCGGTCACGATGACCGCGAAGCTGCCGATGATCCGGTCCGCGAGGAGTTGCTCCTCCTCGCGCTGGCGCTGCAGCTCGCCGATTCGCGCACGCGCGAGGCGCTCGGCTTCCTCGAGCTCGCGGATCTCTTCACCGAGCTCCGCGCGCAGTTGGGCTTCGCGCTGCGCGGCTTCGGCTGCGAGTATCTCCCGTTCCTCCCGGCTCGCGGCGAGCGTCTGTTCCAGTTGACTCTGCTGGGCCGCGAGTTGTCCCTGCAGCGCCGCGAGCTCCCGCTGCGCCTCTGCGCGGAACGCGTCGACCTGAGCGGCGACTTCAGCCTCGCGAGCGGCCTCGAGCTCCGCGATCCTCGCCTCGATTGCGGCGTCGGTTTCTCCGGCGTCGGCGAGACGTCTGCGCTCGGCCTCGAGCTCCGCCTCAAGCTGCGCGCGCAGCTCCGCCTCGCGCTCGCTCACCTGCTGCTGGAGGTTCTGCTCGAGGTTGCGGCGCTCGGCGTCGAGCTCGATGAGCCGGCTCTGGATCTCGCCGATCTCTTCGTCCTTTGCGGCGAGGCGCTCCTCGCTTGCCCGCAGGATCTCCTCGATCAGCTGAGCCTCGGTGCTGAAGAACCGGCGACTCTCGAGAACGATGGATTCCTCGCGGACCTGCAGGAGCTCCGAGACATAGAAGAACCCGCCCACGACCGCCGCCACCGCGAAACACCAGATGAGCAGCGGGAGCCCGACGCCGCTGCGGCGGGGCTGCAGGTACTCGCGCGCGAGTGAGAGCTCGCGGCCGCCGTGGGCCACGAGCTCGTCGATCTCGCGCTCGATCTCTTCGCGTTCGTCGTCCTCGATCTGCAGATCGTCGTCGACGTTCCGGGGATCCGCCATACTTTCTGAGTATCGGTGCGGCCGTGGAGAGTCAATAGCGATTAAGCCGACGTGCCGGGCGGCCGAAGAGAGAAGAGAATGAGTATCCGCCTGAAGATCATCCTCGTCGTGCTGCCGCTGTTGATCGTAACGATCCTGCTGGTCGGTATCACGTCGGCTTTCTCCGCCCGCGCCGGCATCACCCGGATCGCCGTGGAGGCGCTCGGGTTCAAGGCGCAGGAGCTTCAGAAGTACGCTCAGAACCAGTGGGACCTTCTCGTCGCCAATGATCTCGCCGACGACCCGGACTACGTCGCGGTTACCAGACGCTCGGTTCAGTCGTACGCCGCAACGCTGGTCCGCAGCGACTCGGAGCTGATCTTCGCGGTCGACGCATCCGGCGCCTTCGCGATGACCACCGGCGACCTTGGCGGCGTCACCGAGGCCGAGCAGCGGGCGCTCGCGGACCGCGCATCGCGGTCCATTGAAGGCTGGACCGCCTTCGAACTGTCGGGCGCGGAGCGGGTGGGTCAGGCCTTCGTGTTCGAACCGTTCGGCTGGCTCGTGGTCGTGAGCGACACCGCAGAGAACTTCTACGCCGCAGTCGAAGAGATCAACGTCCGCACCTACATCATCCTGGGTGCGGCGCTCGTCGCCGCGGTGGTGCTCTTGATGTTCTTCGCCGGGATTCTCACCGGGCCTCTCGCGCGCATGGTGCGCACGATGCTCACGATCACGGAGACGAACGACCTGTCGCAACGCGTCACGGTCGAGTACCGCGACGAGATCGGGGCGATGGCGCGGACCTTCAACAAGATGCTCGTGAAGCTCGAGAGCGCCGACCAGCAGATTCGCGGCTTCGCACTGCGTGCGGTGATCGCGCAGCGAAACGAGCGCAAGGTCCGCAATATCTTCCAGAAGTACGTTCCGACCGACGTGATAAGCGGTATCTTCGACAATCCGGAGACCGCGCTCGTGGGTCGCGACGAGACGCTCGCGATCCTCTTCACCGACATCCGCAGTTTCACGACGCTCAGCGAGGGCTTCAACCCGTACGATCTCGTCTCGTACCTGAATCGGTACTTCGAGCCGCTGGTCGACATCATCATGGATCACGGCGGTATCGTCGACAAGTACATCGGCGACGCCCTGATGGCCTTCTTCGGCGCGCCGAAGAAACGGGGCGACGAGGAGGTGCAGTCCGTTCGCGCGGCGGTCGAGATGCAGCAGGCGATCGAGCGAGTGAACAGAATCCACTACGATGAAGGACGGCCGCCGTTCAAGACCGGGATAGGGGTGAACTACGGACAGGTTATCGTCGGCAACATCGGCAGTCAGAAGAAGATGGACTATACCATCATCGGCGACCCGGTGAACTACGGCTCACGACTCGAGGGCCTGACCAAGCAGTACCGCCAGGATATCATCATCTCCAAGAGCATCTTCCGCAAGATCAAGGACCACGTGCCCACCCGGTTTCTCGACTTCGTCCAGCCGAAGGGCAAGACGACCGGTCAGAGCATCTACACGGTAGCCGGCGAGCTCACGGATCCACAGAAGCAGGGCTGGAAGGTCTATCACGAAGGGATCAGGTACTTCTTTGGCCGGCGCTTCGACCGGGCGAAAGGCTACTTCACGAAGACCCTCGAGTACATTCCCGACGACTGGCTCGCCCGCGAGTACATCGCCCGCTGCGACCGGTACATCGCCTCTCCGCCGCCGCCCACCTGGAACGGCGTCAACATCATGACGAGCAAGTAGTCCCCTCCGCTGAGAACGACGGGTCCCGACGCGCCTCAGAACCGCGGGGGCAGTGGCGGCAGAGAGGTGCCGCCATTGTTCTCGACGATCAGCGCGTCCGGTTCACTCCACGTGGTCTCCACCACGCCGTCGGCGTTCATGTCCGCCCGGATCGTGCGCAGGCTGTCCGGCGATGCGAGGAAGCCGTCGTACATGGCGGCTCCGCTCCACAAATCCTCTGCGATGTCGACGACGCCGTCGCCGGTGAAGTCTCCCGGGAGAACTCCGAACAGCCGCTCCCCCGCCACGCTCCCGTTGGCGTCGACGATTCGCATCCGCACGCTCGCGGCATTCGGGAGCGGTCTGAAGGGCGGCGCCGGCGCCCGGACCGGGACAATGAGCCGCAGCCGGTCCTGACTC
>SKQU01000159.1 GCA_007118855.1 Spirochaetaceae bacterium | reverse complement strand
TTCGCCAGGGCGCAGCGCGTTGCGACGGGCCGCGCATTCGAGGTCAGAACCCCCACCGTCGTCGCCGGTGTTCGCGGGACCGACTTCTTCGTCGCCTACGGGAGGACGATCGAGGATCGGCCCGACCTCTGGCTCTGCGTGAACAGCGGTTCGGTCGAAGTCAGTATCCCGGAAACCGGAGACGTGACGGTGGTCAACGAGGGCGAGGGGGTGAACATCCTCGCCGGTCTTCGCACCACGCAGCCGCGCTTCTACCCCTGGACGCTCGAGCTCAACTGGAACTTCGACCCCGCAGAGGGCGATGTCCGCGACACGACCGATCTGGACGGCGCCTACGCCGACCTGCTCGATCAGGACTACGATTGAGGTGATCATGAGACGGATATGGCTGGCCGCAGGCCTTTTTGCGATGCTCATTGTGCCCCTGGAGGCCGAACACCTTCCGGAGATTCCCGCGACGGGATTCGAGATCCACACTCACGGCCGGCTGTTCGCGTACCACGGAGATCTCTCCGGGATGGTCGAATACGTCGGGCGCTTCGAGGATCCGGATCTCGAGTTCCGCTACCAGTCGCTGACGCTCGGCGGTTACTATCGCGTGCACCGGAACGTGAAGGCGGGCGCCTTCTACCGGCTGCAGGCGGGCGCGCATCACGATGATGACTGGGTGGTGACGACCTATCCGCAGTGGGATTGGCGGGAGACGTCCGGACGCCTCGAGCACCTGGTCTTGCTCGATGTGACGCCGCGATTCCTGCTCGACTTCCTGCCGGGAGGCAACTGGGTCGGGTCGGTGAAGAACCGGTACGCCTACAACTTCTACAACGCTCACCAGACGCTTCTGGTCCGGCCCGGGCTGACCTGGTTCTGGATGGTGGATCGGGAGCCGGTGCTCAACGTCTCCGCTCAGTACGCTACCTACCTCTCGCTGAACTTCGGCGACCGGTTCTGGTACAGGCACGGACCGTACCTCAACGTGCTCTACCACGTGACGCCGTTCCTCCAGATCGACGCCTCGCTCGCGCGCCATACGATCTACTGGACGGAGTCGCGTGAGTTCGAGGCCCGGCATCCCGGCGAGACCTACGAGCGCAACACGTACAGCCCGTGGGTGGTCGACGTCGGCTTCGTCGTGACGCTCAGAACGAATCGCTGAGGTCCGCGTTCCCGTCGCTCACCGTGTCGCCCTTTCTGAAGGTCGACCTGGCGATGAGGTCGCCGAGCAGGGCCTCGTAGGCGTCGCCGTCAAGCGGCAGATCGACGGTCTTCCCGGTGAAGTGACTCATCAGGATCGCGTTCGCGAGTGCCACCGATCCCATGCCCTCCGGGGCCTCGGCGACGAGCGCCGAGCCCTCGCGGATCGACCGGGCGAAGGTCTCGGTGACCGCGCGATGCAGGCCCCCCTTGTCTGCCGGGATCTCGACGGTCTCCTTGGTGCACGGCACACGGCCGAAGCCCTGGTCTGCGGTGTTCGAGTAGTCGAGCATAGACTGTTCGTTGCGGTCGAAGGTGACGTCGGTTCCGTCGACGATGAGCCGCCCGTTCTCGCCGACGAGCTCGAGGCGGTTGGTCCCCGGTGACTCGGCCGTCGTCGTGATCAGGTGTCCGACCATGCCGTTCGCGTGGTGGAAGACGCCGGTCACCTCGTCCTCCACCTCAATGCGGTGGTACTTGCCTATCGAGGCGAACCCGTGGACGCGTTCGGGCATGCCGAGCAGCCACTGGTAGAGATCGAGGTTGTGGGGGCATTGATTGAGCAGGACGCCGCCGCCTTCGCCGCCCCAGGTCGCGCGCCATGAGCCGGTATCGTAGTAGTGCTGCGTGCGGAACCAGGTGGTGACGATCCAGGTGGCCCGCACCATCGTTCCCAGGAGACCGTCGTCGATCATCTCCTTGATCTTCCGCCACGAGCTCATCGTGCGCTGCTGGAACATCGCGCCGAACTTCAACTGCGGATACTTCTGTTTCGCCCTCTCGTACGCGTCGATCATCTTCTGCACGTCCTTCACATGGACGCCAACCGGCTTCTCGCACAGTACGTGAATGCCCCGCTCCATCGCCGCGATCGAGAGCGGCGTGTGGTCGTAGTGGGGAGTCGCGATGATGACCGCCTCCAGGTCCGCCCGCTCCATCATCTCGTTGCCGTCGAGATAGGGCATCGCCTCGTAGGCGGATCCGATCTCCTCGAGCTTGTCCGGGTTCACGTCGCAGAGAGCCGCCAGCTCGATCGCTTCGCTCTCATCGCAGTCACGCGCATGGCTGCTTCCCATGTTCCCGAGCCCGATGATTCCTGTTCGTACGGGTTTCACGTCGCCTCCTTGCAGGTTGTGGCCCCAGCATGCCCCGTTCGGGCGGGCCTTGCAAGACCCGACAGAAAGCGGCCGGTGTGAGACCGCGTATCCCGCGCGATGGAAGACGGCGGGCCGCACGCGACGACCTCACCTCCGTCGTCGCCGCCCTCGGGACCAAGATCGACGATCCAGTCCGACGCGGCGATCAGATCGAGATTATGCTCGATCACGAGCACCGTCGCTCCCGTGTCGACGAGCCGGCGGAGCACCGCGATGAGCTGGTCTACGTCGGCCATGTGCAGGCCGACCGTCGGTTCGTCAAGCACGTAGAGTGCGCGCGGGGCGCTCGCGTCGAGCCCGGCGCGTCGTTGCGAGAGGCTTTCGGTGGTCGCCGCTGATCGCGCGAGCTCGGAGACGAGCTTGATGCGCTGGGCCTCGCCTCCGCTCAGGGTCGGGCTCTGCTGCCCCAGGGTCAGGTATCCGAGCCCCACCTCGACGAGCAGTTCCAGGGCGTGGGCGATCCTGGGATGCGCCGCGAAGAGCGCGGCGGCTTCCTCGACGTCCATCGCGAGGACGTCGGCGATGCTCTTGTCGCGGTAGCGCACCGCGAGCGTCTCCTGGGTGAACCGGGCGCCACCGCATTCGTCGCAGATCACCGTGACGTCGGGCAGGAAGCTCATTTCGATCCGCTGAACGCCCTGGCCCTTGCACGCCTCGCATCGGCCCGTCGCGGTGTTGAAGCTGAATCGGCTCGCCGTGTAGCCGCGCATGCGCGATTCCGGAAGCGACGCGAACAGGCGCCTGATCTCGTCCCAGACGCCGATGTAGGTCGCAGGCGTCGATCGCGGGGTCTTGCCGATCGGGGTCTGATCCACCTCGAGCGCCCGTTCGATCCGCTCTGCGCCGCCGACCGCTCGGCACCCCACGGGCCTCGACGCGCGTCTGCGCGAGGGACGCGTGGCGGCATCGCGGGACCGGCCGCGCGCGCCTCGTCGAGAGGCGATTGCACGGGCCACCGACGCATGGACGACGTCGCGCACGAGCGTGCTCTTGCCGCTGCCGCTGACGCCGGTCACGCAGATGAGCCGGCCCAGGGGCAGATCAACGTCGATCTCCTTCAGATTGTGCATCCGCGCGCCGCGGATGGAGAGTGTGGCCGAGTCAGCGTCGATGCCACCGCCGGTAGCGGTGGCGATCCGCCGGTTGCCGTTGGAGAGGAATCGTCCGGTTACCGACGCCGGGTTCGCGACTATCTCCTCGATTGTCCCCTCTGCGATCACCCGCCCGCCGCGGACGCCACCTCCGGGCCCCAGGTCCACAATATGCTCGGCGGCCCGGATGGTGTCCTCGTCATGCTCGACGACCAGCACCGTATTGCCCTTGCGCGTCAACCGCCGCAGGACGTCGAGCAGCATCCGGTTGTCGCGCGGATGAAGCCCGATCGTCGGCTCGTCCAGAATGTAGCAGACGCCCCTGAGGTTCGATCCGAGCTGCGCCGCGAGTCTGATGCGCTGGGCTTCGCCCCCGCTCAGCGTCGGCGCGGCGCGGTCGAGCGTGAGATACCCCAGTCCCACCTCCTCGAGGAAGGAGAGCCGACTCTGCATCTCGGAGAGCAGGTCGCGCGCGATGGCGCGCTCGCGTTCGTTCAGTTCGATGCCGGCCGCGAACAGACGAACGTCGCGAATGCTCATGCGCGAGAGGTCGGCGATCGAACGATCGCGAAACCGCACGGCAAGCGCCTCGGGCCGGAGCCTGCGGCCTTCGCAGGCGGGACAGATCTCGTCCCGCTCGGTCTCCGCGTCCCAGCCCGCTTCCTCCATGAGCGAGCGCTTCTCCGCGCGGGAGAGGCGCTTGCCGGTGCCGAGGCAACTCGGGCACCAACCGTGGCGTGAGTTGAATGAGAAGAGTCGCGGGTCAAGCTCGTCGAAGCTCCGGTTGCACGAGGGGCAGGCGTAGCGCGTGCTGTAGACGGTCTCGCTCCCGCGCGCCTCTCCGTCCGGGCCGGCCGGCACCACGTAGATGACCCCCTTGCCGTGGTGCAGCGCGTCGTGCACCGCGTCGGTGAAGGCGGCGCGATCGTCCACGCCGCCTCGCGCGCCAAAGGCGAACGGACCGTAGGGCAGCTCGATGTCATGCTCCCGGTAGCGATCGAGGCGCGGCCAGGGGTCAACCGGGACGAGCTCACCGTCGACCCGCAGTCGCTCGACCCCGCGCCTGGCCGCCCACTTCGCGAGGTCGGTGTAGTAGCCCTTGCGCGCCACGACGAGCGGCGCGAGTACCCAAACCTCGCGGCCGGCGCAGCCGCGCCTGATCGACTGGACGATCGCCGCCTCCGATTGCGACTGGATCGGAACGTCGCAGTCCGGGCAGTGCTGGGTGCCGAGCTTCGCATACAGCAGGCGCAGGAACTGTGCGATCTCCG
>SKQU01000220.1 GCA_007118855.1 Spirochaetaceae bacterium | reverse complement strand
CTCGTCCAACGACGAGATCGCTTCGCGCCTGAATATCAGCACCAACACGGTGCGCACGCACGTCTACCTCTACCGCAAGATCCACGTCCCCAACCGCATGCAGGCGGTCCTCTGGGGCGCGGAGAACCTGTAGCCGCCCAGAGTGTATCTCCACTTCGTCCATTCCGGGCCGGGTGTAGTCATGCCAACGTATTAGTATTCCCTGCGTTCCCGCAAACCTCTCGTCGTTTCGTCTAATGCTTTTCCTACGTAACAATTCATAATGCCGGGTGATACCGTAGTGAGGTCTCGGGAGCTACCTTCAGACTCATAGTGTCCGAGCGACGAAAGCTCACCCGTTTCGCGGTGAGTGCGCCGGTTCGGCTGATCAGGGAGAGCGGGGACGAGGCGACCTCATACGAGACGCTTGCCCGCGACCTTTCGGCAGCCGGTGCCTACATTTATCTGGATGATTCGCCGCTCGGTGTTGGGGAGCACGTGAAGGTGGAGATCCGCCTTCCGGCGCCGGCCACGGGCGAGGAACGCCAGGATGCGCCTCCGGTTGTGGGAACCGGACGGATCCGGCGGGTAGACGCCGCGGGGCTGGGATTGTCGTTCGACCGGCGGTTGCGCTTCGTCGGGTGAGCCAAAGGAGTGGGAGATACCATGAGGGAAGCAGGGGGACATACGACCTGGAAACCGATGCTGGCGGATCACGGTGGCCGCAAGCACGGCATCTATTCGTCGCGCGAGCTTCGCGAACTCATCGTCTACGAGCGCGCCCGGGCGGACCGCACCGGTGAGAAGCTCTCGGTGGTGCTGTGCGGGATGAACGGTCAGAGCGGGTCGCGCAGATTCGTCAACCGTGCGATCCATTCGCTCTCGCGCTCCATCCGCAACACGGATCACCTGGGCTGGTACGGTCGGAAGTGCCTCGCGGTGGTCCTTCCGCTCACCGGCTACGAGGGTGCGAAGAAGTTCGCCCAGTCGCTCGCCGAGGCTCCGGCCAACGGCGGGGAGAACGTCACCGGGCATCTCGAGTTCTCCATCCACTCCTACCCCGACAAGTGGTTCGAGTCCCAGTCCGACTCGGGCTCGCGCCCGGGGGGCAGGGACGCCACGCTCTACTTCACCCGCCCCGTTCCGCGCTGGAAGCGGGCGCTCGACATCTTCGGCTCGGCCGCGGGGCTGATCGCGCTCTCCCCGCTCTTTGCGCTCCTTGCGGCCTACATCAGGGTCGTCTCACCGGGGCCGGTCATCTTCCGCCAGAAGCGCGTGGGGCTCGCGCGGCGCGAGTTCACCTTCTTCAAGTTCCGCACGATGCACTACAGGAACGAGGAGGAGGTGCACTCGCACCACGCGAAGGACTTCATCTTCTTCGACAAGCCCATGACCAAGCTTGACGGGATAGACCCCCGGATCATCAAGGGCGGACGGATCCTGCGCAAGCTCGCGATAGACGAGCTTCCGCAACTCTGGAACATCCTCAAGGGCGACATGAGCCTCGTGGGCCCGCGGCCCTGCATTCCCTACGAGGCCGACGAGTACCTCCAGTGGCACACGGACCGCTTCAGTATCCTCCCCGGTTTGACGGGCCTGTGGCAGGTGAGCGGGAAGAACAAGCTCACCTTCCAGCGGATGATCCGCCTGGACATCGAGTATTCACGAAGAATGTCGCTTCTCTTCGACCTCTGGATTATATTGCGCACTATCCCCACGGTGATCGGCCTGGGGATCGAGGGGACTTCGCGCAGGCTCAAGCTGCGCAAGGAGCAGAACGAGGAACGCCGCGAGGAAGAGGAAGGCTCAGGCTATCACCTGGGAGCCGACTCGCACGCTCACGCGAAGTAGCTCGCAAGAAGAGAGACGACTCCTTCGCCGGCGAAGCCGGCTCACAATGTGCCTGGAGAGCCTGTTTCGGCGGCCTCCGGCGGCACCCTGAGATGACTTTGCCCCGGTGCTGACGGCCTTTCGGCTCGTCACTGCCGTTGGCGAAGCTGCGCCCTCAGGGTGGCGCCGGAAGCGATTTCCGTAGCCGCGAAGGCGTCGGCGCGATATCTTGAGCCGAGCGATGAGAAATACGGGGGAGTTCAGGAGCGCTGCATTCGCGCGGGCACGGAAGGCTCTGCGCAGTTTTCTCCTCGTGGCTTCCGTGCTCTCCGTCGGCGGGTGCCAGTGGTTTCTGGCTAATACCGGTCTCTCATCCGTGGTGGTACGGTCGCAGACGATACAGCTTGCCTGGGACTCGGTCGATTCGCCCATTGCGGATCAGCCGTCGTCGGTGGACCATCACCGGGTATACTACCGGTCGCACGGTTCGCTCGAGTGGCGGTTTCTGCACGCGACGCGCGACGCGCGTCCGGCCACGACGATCGGCGAATGGGAGCTCGGGTACGGCTCCTACGAGTTTGCCGTGCAGGAGGTTTACCGCAACGGACGCCGGTCCGAGCTGCACGCCTCATCGGACTACGCGGCGTGGCCGCCCGGCGGCTGGTACGTGATCTGGCAGGAGCCGTAGGCGCCTGAAGGAGATTGCCATGTTTCGATCTGCAGCTTTGTGCTTCCTCGCCGTCCTCCTCCTTGCCGCCCCCGCCGCCGCGCAGGATCTCGTCGCGCCCGATCTGGACGAGCAGCCGGCTGACGAGGCGGATGTCCCGGAGCCGGCTACCTTCGGGTTCATCTTCAACACGTCCAATCTCCTCCTCGACATCGACGCCTACCAGGGGGGTTTCGGCGCAAAGTTGCGCTATCCTGCCTACGGGATTCGTTTTCTGACGAGCCTGCGGGCAGAGAGCTCGAACAGGATGCGACAGGTGGGGCTCGGGATCACCTACGAGCGTCCCTTCTTCATCGGCCGTGTCACTCCCTACTGGGGGCTGGTCGCTGATCTGGGCTTTCAGGGCGAACGCGTTGAGGTGGACACGCAGAACTACACGCAGATCCGGGTCGTCTCCGGCAGCCTGGGCGGGGTTCTGGGGGTCGAGGTCCTGATCTTCGACTTCCTTTCGGTCTTCGGCGAGTACCAGCTGGCCTTTCGCGGCGCGCGCACGTCCATTGAGCAGGCCGTGGAGGGCGAGCGTTCAGCGAGTATGACGACGAACTACGCCTTCGGCGCGGACCTGGGCAACAACGCGTCGCTCGGGCTCGTGGTCTACCTGCGGCCGCTCGGGATTCTTGATTCGGCCGACGAGGAATAGGCGCTTCCTTCTCATTCCATGACAGACGTCTCCATCATCATCGTCAGCTACAACACTGCCGCGCTCACGCTCGCGGCGATTCAGTCGGTCTACGACGAGTCGCGCCTGTCGTTCGAGCTCTTCGTCGTGGACAATGCGTCCACGGACGGATCGGCGGACGCAATCGCGAAGCGGTTTCCGCACGCGAAGCTCATCCGGCTCGACTCCAACGTGGGATTCGCCGCGGCGAACAACCTGGCCGCGAATGAGGCTTGCGGGCGCTACGTCCTGCTCCTCAACCCGGACACGGTGGTGCTCGACGCGGCCATAGACACGCTCGTCGCCTTCGCCGACGATCACCCGGAGTACGGGATCTACGGCGGGAGCACCTTCTTCCCTGACGGGTCGCGCAATCCCACCTCCGGCTGGATGCGGCCGACCGCGTGGAGTCTGTTCTGCGTCGCGACGGGGCTCGCACGGCTCTTTCCTTCTTCGCGGGTGTTCAACCCGGAGTCGCTTGCCGGCTGGAGCCCGGACGCCCCGCGCGAGGTCGATATCGTGACCGGCTGCTTCCTCCTGGCCTCCCGTGAGGTCTGGGAGCGTCTTGGCGGGTTCGACCCGCGCTTCTTCATGTACGCTGAGGACGCGGATCTCTGCCTGCGCGCGCGCAAAGCGGGGCTTCGCCCGGTCCTCGTTCCCTCCGCGCGGATCGTCCACCACGGCGGCGCCTCTGAGCCCAAACGCGCGGACAAGATGGTGCGCCTCTTCACCGCGAAGGCGCAGCTCTGCCGCGCCCACTACAGCGGGCTTCACGCGCGCGCCTGCGTCGCGATGCTCGGCTTCTGGGCGCTTGCGAGGATCGCGATGTTCACCGCGGCGATTCCCTTCAGGCGCTCGGCGTCCGCCCGCAGGCGCGAGTGGCAGGAGATCTGGCGGCAACGCGTCCTCTGGCGCGCGGCTTCTGCGGTGGCGGCATGATCAGTATCATCATCCCGGCGCACAACGAGGAGGCGGTGATAGGCCGCTGTCTTGGCGCGCTCCTCGACGGCGCCCGTGAGGGCGAGCTCGACGTCGTGGTCGCCTGTAACGGCTGCTCGGACCGCACGGCCGAGCGGGCGCGGGTCTTCGGTGATGCGGTCACGGTGATCGAGCTCGAGCGTCCATCCAAGACGGCGGCGCTGAACGCCGCGGATGCGATCGCCAAAGGGTTTCCCCGGCTCTACGTGGACGCGGACGTGATTCTCCCGCTCTCGAGCGCGCGCAGGGTCGCGGCGACTCTCGAGCAGGGCGACGTCCAGCTCGCCTCGCCTGTGGCGAAGACTGTCACGGGCGAGTCGAGCGCGGCGGTTCGGGCCTTCTACGATGTATGGCTGCGTCTGCCGTACAACCGTGTGATGGTGGGTACGGGCGTCTACGGTCTGTCCGAAGCCGGCCGCAAGCGGTTCGGCGACTTTCCGGACATCATCGCCGACGACGGCTACGTACGCTCGCGCTTCTTCCCGCAGGAGCGGGTCGCGGTAGAGGACGCGCCGGTGACGGTGTTTGCGCCGCGGCGGTTCGGGGAT
>SKQU01000405.1 GCA_007118855.1 Spirochaetaceae bacterium | reverse complement strand
GCTCCACGGATGCGCGCGTGTTTCGCGTGGCGACCACGGTCAGCACGAGCACCGGCACGACCGTGAGGACGATCATGAGCGCGAGCAGGCGGACTCGCAGGCTGTGACGGTGCACTCCTCGAATACTACACCTCCGGCGGGCGGCCGCCAACCGCCGCGGCGACCGTCGCGGCAACCAGGTACAGGCAGCCCTCACGGCACTGCACGGTGAGGCGGCGGGAGCCCGCTTCCAGCGGCAGAACACAGGCCCATGTGCGATCTCCCGGACTGATCTCGCAGACGACCCGGTCGCCGGGCCCGTCTGCACAGACGAGGAGCGAGGCTGCCCGGTCGGTCCGACAGGCGCCCTCAATCCGGTAGAGGCCCGCCGGCTCGATCTCAACGACGTAGGAGGTCCATGCCCCGGCATCGAGGCGCACCCCGATCCACTGATCCGGCCCCCAGGGCTCCCCACCGCCGTGGCGGAAGTCCGGCGACTCGTCGCAGAGGGTAGGCATTCCTTCGCGGTCGATGAAGGCCATGGGCAGTCGGTCGCCCGCGCGGAAGCGGGGCGTCTGTTCCTGCGGCACCGGCTGCGGGGTGTCAAAACCGACGCCCCTGTCCGCGTTCAGGTAGAAGATCGCCGGCAGGCGCAGCGGCGGCCGGCGAAAGAGCGCTCGAGTCACTTCCGGACGGCGGTCGCACCGCGCAGTTGCGACGTTCTGCGCGTACTCGCGGAAGATCTCGACCGCCTCGTCGCGGGGGAGTTGCGCACGGAGCGCGGCGCGGAGCCCGGAGGGTTGCGCCGCCGGCGCGGCCTGCGCCGCGTCCACGACGCGTGACCATCCGGCAGGCGGGCGGATGGAAAGCGGGGAGTTCGTCGTGTCCATCTTCTTCCAGGTCCAGAAGTTCCACGAGATATCCAGGTCATCGTAGAGCCCGAAGGCCCCGGTGTACCAGTCGGTATTGTTTTCACCGCCCTCGCCCATGAAGATGGGCACATTCCAGCGGTCGCGCTTGGCGAGGTAGGGCGCAAGGCTCTCGCGGTCCGGGTTGTTCCAGTACTTGTGGAACTCGAGGATGAGATTGTCGTCGATTCGTTCGGTGAAGACCGACCAGTCGGTCGCCCAGTGGACGCCCTCCAGAATGATCGTGTGCCGACGATCGACCGAGCGGATCGCCTCAGTGATCCGCCGGTAGAGCGGGAGGACGAGGGGATTGTAGCGGGAAAACCACTCGGGGAGCGGCTCGTTGAGGAGGTCGTAGCCGGCGACGATCCATTCGTCCGCGTACCGCCGGGCAAGCTCGCGCCACAGAGCCACGGTCAGGTCCGCATGCGCGTCACACTGAAAGAGCTCGGGCTGATCGTTCTGCGAGTCGTCGATGTTCGTGCCCGTCTGGCCGCCGGGAGCGCCGTGCAGGTCGAGGATGACGTAGACCCCCCGCTCGCGGCACCAGCTGATCAGCCTGTCAACGCGCGCCATCTCCGCCTCGTCCAAACGAAGCGCGCCGTTGGCGGCGATTGCGCCGGTTCCACTCCCGTTCGCGAGGATCGTGCGAGCGTTCAGCGGCAAACGCAGCGAGTTGAAGCCGGCGGCCGCAAGGTCTGCGATGTCCTCCTCGCCGATGAAGCGGTTCCGGTAGTCGCGCCAGAACAACCGGGCCTCCTCCTCGCCGATGAGGTCCGCCACGAGCCGCTCGATCCGGCGCGGTCTGTCCGTCGGCGCCGGGAGCCGCCACATGTACCCTTCAGGCAGCAACCAGTTCCCGATTCCCATGCCGCGGAGCCGCACGGTGCTCCCGTCTTCGTCCACCAGCTGCCGTCCCACGGTTCTGAGATACCCGCCCATGGTCACCCCTTGATGGCGCCGTCCACGATCCCCCGCATCACGTACTTCTGGAGCGCGAGGAAGAGCGTGACGACCGGCAGCATCGCCAGGATGAGCGTTGCGAGGATGGCCGACCACTCGTGGTTGCCGTAGCGTCCGAACAGCATGTTGGTGGACAGGAGCACCGTGTAGCGGGTCATGTCCGTTATCATCAGAAGCGGGAGCAGGAAATCGTTCCACATCCAGAGTGTGTTGAGCACGATGATCGTGACCGTCACGGGCGCGAGCAGCGGAAAGACGATCGTGGCGAAGTAGCGCAACTCCGCGCATCCGTCTATCACCGCGGCTTCATCGAGCTCGCGAGGAACCGATTTCACGAATCCGTGGTAGAGGAAGATGGCAAGCGGTACGCCCAGGCCCACGTAGATGATGCCGAGACCGACCGTGGATCCCTGCAGGCGAAGGGTCCGCGACACACGGGTGAGGGGGATCATAATGGAGTGAAAGGGAATGAGCATGGACATAACGAAGAGTCCGAAGATGATCCCGCTCGCAGCGCCGCGCGTGCGCGAGAGCTTGTAACCGGCCATTGAGGCGAAGAGGACGATCCCCGCGAGACCGACGAGGAGCACCACGAGCGTGTTCCAGACGCTTCGCAGGAAGCGCGTGCGTTCGAAGGCAATGAGGTAGTTCCCGAACCGCGGCACTTGCGGAAGCGCGAGGATGTTGGTGATGATCTCACCGTCGGTCTTCAACGAGTTGAGCAATGCCATGAGAACCGGCACGATGGCGATGAACGCCGCAAGCATGAGTACGGCGAGACTCGTGAGATCCGCAAGTGACTCACGCACTGAGATCCTGACTCCGGTCATGCCTCCACCTCCCTCTTCTTCATGACCCGTAGCTGAACCAGCGTGATGGCGAACACGACGAGGAAGAGCAGCGTCGCCTTCGCGCTCGCGTACCCGTACCGGTAGCTCATGTTGAACGCCTCCTCAAAGATGTTGAGCGCCACAACCTGGGTTGCGCGGCCGGGCCCCCCGCCGGTGAGGGCGTAGACGACCTCGAAGACCTTGAACGACATGTTGAGCGAGAGGAAGATCCCGATCGTCACTGCCGGCAGGATCATGGGCAGGATCACCGATCGAGCCACACGGAAGGGGCCTGCGCCGTCGATCCGGGCGGACTCGATCAGCTGTTGCGGCACGCTCTGGAGTGCCGCGATGTAGATCACCATGAGGTAGCCGACGCCGGCCCAGAGCGAGACGGTGAGAATGGCCACGAACGACCACGAGGGGTTCCCAATCCACGACTGGTTGAGGAAGCCGAGCGCTCCGGCGGGGTCGAGCCGCGGCAGAACGCGGGTGAACATGAACAGCCAGATGAACCCGCCGATGATCATGCTGATCATGTTGGGAAGGAAGAGCAGCGTTCGGAAGACGAGCCGTCCTTTTCTGCGGGCCTCCACGAGCAGTGCGAGCACGAGTGCAAACAGATTCTGCAGGATCACCATGAAGCCGACGTACCGCAGGGTGAACAGCAGCGAGGCGATGAAGTACTCATCCTCGACGAGCGCCTCCACGTAGTTCTGCACTCCAACGAAGCGGTAGGTGGGATTGAGCCCGTTCCAGTTCGTGAAGCTGTACCAGATGCCGCCCGCAGCCGGGACGAGGACCAGCGCGACGTAGAACACGAGCGCCGGAGCGGTGAACGCGAGGAGCTTCACGGTGGGGGACAGAGCGACCCGGCGGTTCGTGACATGTACCAGTTGCTCCGTGGATACCATAGGACCTCCGCTGCGAACTGCTTCGCGTAAGCCTATCTCTACCACGGCGTCAGACCCCGGTCATTCAAGCATCTTTGCGGGTGTGATTGCACGATATTGATGCGGAGGTGGTCTGGTGGGCTGCAGACACCAAAGTTCTGGATCGATCCGTACGGCGATCTCAGCATGGACACCCATGTGCTGTCCCGAATCCCCGGGCGTGACACGGCACGATGGAAGAACGACGGCGGCGGACGATACACGTCGGTAGAGCGTCTCTTCTTCGGTCTGAACAAGTGGGCGTTGAGGGGCGCTGCCCCGCGCCTGGTTCGGGCAGGACCGGCCGTTCGGCGCTACGCGACGTGTCAGGTGCGGCTTCGGAGACGAGGCTGGAGCGGGTCTTGGTGCGGTTTCGGCATCACGAGAGGCGGCTCATCCGCAGTGTGGAGGTCGACGGGCGGACGCGACAGGCCTTCGACCCTGAGAAGGGCGACGTGGGGCTTCCCGTTCAAAGCGGCACGGTGCGCGTTCTGGTGGAGTACTGAGGCACCCGAAAGGCACGAAGGCTTCGCGGTGCCGACGATTCTTCGCCGTGCTTGGGTCTGCGGTGCTATACTCACCTCGTCCTGAGGAGGGTGCGCGATGGAGTCAGAGCACAACGGCGTCATGATGCAGTTCTTCCACTGGTATACGCCAGCGGACGGCTCGCTCTGGAACCGGCTGGCCGAACGGGCGGCCGAGCTCGCAGCGGCCGGGGTGACGAGCGTCTGGCTCCCGCCCGCCTACAAGGGAAGCGGTGGCGCCGACGACGTTGGTTACGGGGTGTACGATCTCTTCGATCTCGGTGAGTTCGACCAGAAAGGGTCGGTTCGCACGAAGTACGGCACACGGGACGAATACCTCGCGGCGATCACCCGTGTCCACGAGGCCGGGCTCGAGGTGTATGCCGACGTCGTCTTCAACCACAAGCTCGGCGGCGACCAGCCGGAGGAGTTCCGCGCGACGCCGTTCAACCCGGAGGATCGTAACGAGCAGATAGGGGAGCCTGAGACGATCAAGGCGTGGACGCACTTCACCTTTCCCGGACGCCGCGGGGTGCACTCCAGGCTCGAATGGCACTGGTGGCACTTCAACGCCGCCGACCACAACGC
>SKQU01000012.1 GCA_007118855.1 Spirochaetaceae bacterium | reverse complement strand
CGCTCGCTCCGGCGGCCGCGGCCGCGGTCGCCGTGCTCGCCTTCATCCTTGCCGAGCCCCGCGAGTCGGCGGCGGCCGTCTCAGCCCCGGAGACCGCCGTGCTCGCGCCCGCCACGACCCGTCAGCCCGAGTCGGCCGGACGAGCCCAACCGGACCGGCCGCTCGTGCACACGACGACGAGCGCCCCGGCCCTCCCGATGCTCACGCTGCCCGCGGTCGTCGGTCCCGCCGATCCACTGCCGCCGGCGCGGCTCGACTACCTCGCCTTTCACGCCCACCCGGATGACGAGGCCCTCGACTTCGGCGGGCTGCTTGCACGCCTACACGCTTCCGGGCTCTCCGGCGCCGTGGTGATCATGACCGACGGAGAGTCGGGGCTCGACCAGCATCCGTGGCGAGAGGTCGACGACACCTACCCGGCCTACCGGCTCGCCGGGGCGGATCTCGCACGAGTACGCATCGCCGAGGCCCGGGAGGCGATCGGCTGGCTCGGGGGCTCCTACTACCTGCGGCTCGGCCTCCCGAACCATCCCTACAATACCTGGCTCGACGTCATGACTCCGCAGGAGGTGATCGAGGCCTGGGGCGGCGAGCGGGTTGTCGAGCGGATCGACGAGCTCATCAGGCACTTCCGGCCGCGCTTCGTCATCAGCCCCGACGGACCGGGCCCTGGGCGTGAGCACTTCGAGCACGAGGCGACCGGAATCATCGTGGCGCGCGCGCTCGAGCGGATCGACGGCTCCGCCGCAAGCCCGGTGCAGGCGCACATTGTCCCGATCGACCCGCTTCAGCCGGACGGGTACGACGACCTCATCCGCGTCTCACCGTGGACTCCCGCGGCCGACGGGAGCATCCCCAGGCTGCGTCAGCTTCTCGCGCTCCGCGCCCACCGGACCCAGCGCGACGCAACGGTCATCGGGGTGGAGACGAGACTCGCCCTTCCCTACGACTACGTCCTGCTTCGCTCAGGCGAACCGCAGATCGTGCGCCGGCTGTTCGGCGCAGCGATTCTCCAAAGAGCGCACGAGACGGCCGACGAGGTCGATCCGGTCCCGCGCGCGGATTTGACCGAGCACCGGTAGCGTCGTACCCTCTGGCGAGGAGGACGCCGTGAGTGTATCACGCGAGGCCGTGCTGGCCGCGCTTTCGACCATCATTGATCCGGATCTCGATCAGGACATCGTCAGTCTCGGCTTCGTGAAGGAGCTCGACATCGCGGACGGACTCGTCGCGCTCGAGCTCGAGCTCACGACTCCGGCCTGCCCGGTGAGGGACCGATTCCGTGAGGAAGCAGTCTCGCGCATCTCGGCAATCGAAGGGGTGCAGTCGGTGGAGGTGTCGCTCTCCAGCCGCAAGCCGACGCGCGCCCTGAGAGCGGAGCGCAGCGGGCTCGAGCAGGTGGACACGCTCGTCGCGGTTGCCTCGGGCAAGGGAGGCGTGGGTAAATCGACGGTGGCCGCGTCCATCGCGATTGAGCTCGCCCGCCAGGGGTATCGCGTCGGTCTGCTCGACCTGGACATCCATGGACCATCTGTTCCCACGCTCTTCGACCATCACGACGTGGGGCTCACCGGCGACGAGCAGGAGATGGTGGTGCCGCTTGAGTTCGAAGGACTGAAGGTGATGTCCTTCGGGTTCTGGCTCGGCGACGTTCCGGCGATCATGCGCGGCCCCATGGTCACCAACTACGTCCAGCAGTTCCTTCACCAGGTGAACTGGGGCGAGCTCGAGTACCTCTTCCTCGATTTTCCTCCCGGAACCGGAGACGTGCAGATCACGATTACCCAGAGCGCACAGCTCGACGGAGCGGTGATCGTCACGACCCCGCACGTGCTGGCGGCCGCGGACGTGGGCAAGGCGATCAGGATGTTCGACAAGGTCGCGGTCCCCGTGCTCGGGGTCGTTGAGAACATGAGCTACTTCGAGGCGCCCGACACCGGCACGCGGTACGACGTCTTCGGGACCGGTGCCGGCGAGCGGATCGCAGCGCGCTACGGGCTCCCTGTCCTTGGGCGGCTGCCCATCTCACCTCGCGAGTACGGGGGGCCGATCGTGGACAGCCCGCGGTCCGAGGCGGTGACGGCGACCCTGGACGCGATGATCCGACAGATCGGCAGGGCGCGCGCCGGGCGTGGGGCGCCCGAGTACGAGTACGACGAGAGCGGCATCACCCTGCGCTGGGCGGACGGCGAGGAGTCTCGCGTGGAGAGCCGGACGCTTCGCGCGGCCTGCCAGTGCGCGCTCTGCGTGGATGAGTACACCAACGAGTCGAAGCTCGATCCCGCCACGCTTGCGGAGTCGGTCCATCCGAGGAACGTCGACACCGTGGGCAACTACGCGCTCAGCATCGAGTGGAGCGACGGTCACACGACCGGCTTCTTCCCCTACGAGCAGATCAGAAAACTCGCCGCCGGTCGGCTGTGACTGGTCGGCTGTGACTGGTCGGCTGTGACCTTGCTTCGGCCGGCCGGTCGGGATACGATGGCTGACCATGTATGCGGAACTCACCCTCTCAGGGACCTGCCGCGATGCGGACCGCCAGGTCCGTTCGCTTCTGTCGATCTCAACGCGCGATTCCTTTGTGTTCACGACATTCTTCCGTACCTGCGCGGCCATCCGTACCGACCGCCGCGTGCGGCGAGTACTCGTACACGTCAAGCCGACGTTCAGCTCACCCATGCCGGCGGCGCTCGAAGAGATCCGTCGTGAGCTCGAACGCCTCTCCGAAGCCGGAAAGGAACTCGTCTTCTACGCGACCGACTACCGCGACGCGCACCTCTATCTGGCCTCCGCCTGCGCACAGCGAGTCCTGCATCCGCTCGGCGCCCTGCGGTGCACCGGCATCGCGAGGAACAGCCTCTTTTTCAAGCGGCTCGCCGACCGCCTTGGAATACGGTTCCAGATCGTGCGTCGCGGCAAGTTCAAGAGCGCGGCCGACCGCCTCCGGCTCGAGACGATCGACCCGGCCAATCTCGAGCAGTACCAGCGATGGATTGACCACGCGGCCTCGCACCTTCACGACACGATCGCCGGCGGCTACGCCCGGCCTCGAGCCGACCTCGATGCGATGCTCTGCGGGCGCTCGCTCGACGCGTCCGAGGCGCTCGAGCAGGGGTGGATCGACGAGGCATCGACCATCGAATCGTTGCGTGACCGGTGGAAGAACGAAAAGGTCCGGCCGCGGACGGTGAAGACGCGGCGTTCGCTCGGACGAGGAAAACGGGTCGCGGTGCTCTCGTTCGAGGGCGCGATCGTCGAGGGCCGAAGCCGGATGAACCCGCTTCTCGGACAGACCATGGGCTCAGAGACCTTCGTGAAACAGGTCGACTCGCTGCGCAGACGACGCCGAGTCCGGGCAGTCGTGCTGCGGGTCAACTCCGGCGGCGGGTCAGCCGTCGCGAGCGAAGACATCCGCAGCGCCCTCGTGCGGCTTGCCGGCGACAAGCCGCTTCTGGTCTCTATGTCCGCAGTTGCGGGCTCGGGCGGCTACTGGATATCCATGACGGGCTCACCGGTCTACGCCTGCGCCACGACGCTGACCGGGAGCATCGGCGTGATCAACATCGCCGTCGACGCGGGAACGGCGCTCGCGGATCAGGGCATCACGCACTCGGTCGTCAAGACTCACGAGCATGCCGACGCCGGTACGGGGCTTCGTCCGCTCAGCCCGCAGGAGCTCGAGGATCTCGACCGTCAGGTGGGTTCGGTCTATGAGCGCTTTCTCAGACTCGTTGCGGACAACAGGAGCATCGGCGTGGGCGAGGTTCACGAACGGGCGCAGGGACGGGTCTGGGCCGGCGAGGACGCGGTCGAGCAGCGTCTCGTCGACCGCACGGGCGGACTCGCCGATGCGGTGGAGGAGGCCCGAAAGGCAGCCGGGCTGCGCCGCGCCAGGGTCGTGTTTCTGCCCCACACGAAGCGCTCGCTCCTCGAACGTCTCGTATCACGCGAGGGCAGGCCCGTTGAGATGGAGGAGTCGCTGCGGTTGCAGAGCATAGTCGGCTGCGCGCGCTCGCTCCTGCGGATTGCGAACCGACCCCTGGTGATCGAACCGGCCGCGCTCGCGATCCCTCATCTACTCGACGCGGGGGGTCTCGACCTGTTCGATGCAGATCTCCAGGTCGAATAGCCGGTAGCGCCCTACGTAGTCGGCCGCCTCGTTGTGCAGGTCACCCAGCTTCGTGTGGTACTCCTGTATGGTGCGATAGTGCTGCGGGTTGAGGATCACCCGGGAGCAGCCGCGGCCGGCCTCCGCCAGCGCGACGCGCTGGCGGTAGACCTCCACGATGAGCGTCTGGGCTGCAGCCGCGTCTGCGGTGAACTCCGCCGCGGACTCGCAGCCCATCCGATCACCCGAAGAGCCCGGCGAGGAAGCTGAGAAGATTGTACTCCTGGAAGACGCTCACGGCGATCAGCGACACGACCGCCATGATCTTGATCAGGATGTCGAGCGAAGGGCCTACGGTGTCCTTCAGCGGATCGCCCACCGTGTCTCCTACGACACCGGCCGAGTGCGCCTCCGAGCCTTTTCCTCCGTGATGCCCGTTCTCTATGTACTTCTTCCCGTTGTCCCACGCGCCGCCGGCGTTCGCGGTGAACAGTGCGAGCATAACCGCCGAGAGTGTCGTGCCGATCAACAGCCCGCCCACGAAGTCCGGACCCAGGAGAAACCCGGTCAGAAGCGGCGTGAGGACCGCGATGAGCGCCGGGCCCTTCATTTCCGAAAGGGCTCCGGCGGAGGAGATCTCAATGCACAGCCGGTAGTCCGGCTTGGAGTCGCCGGTCAGTATCCCGGGGTCCGCCTGGAACTGGCGACGCACCTCGTCCACCATCTTGCGCGCGGCATTCGCCACTGCCTCGACGAGAATGCCCGAGAAGAGGTACGGCAGCGCGGCGCCGATCAAGCCTCCCGCGAGCGTCATGGGGTTGATCATGTCGAGCAGGAGCTCGTACGCCCCGTGTACGTTCTCCGGTCCCGCCTGCGAGTAGAGATACGAGGCGAAGAGCGACAGCGCGGCGAGCGCCGCCGACCCGATTGCGAAGCCCTTGCCGATCGCGGCAGTGGTGTTCCCCACCGAGTCGAGCTCGTCGGTGATCTCCCGGACGTGCGGATCGAGCTTGGACATCTCGCTGATGCCTCCGGCGTTGTCCGCGATGGGACCGTAGGTGTCGACGGAGACGGTCGCGACGACGAAGCTCAGCATACCGATCGCCGCCATAGCCACGCCGTAGAGCCCGGCGATCGCGTTAGCGCCGATGACCGCGACGGCCAGCATGATGATGGGAAAAAAGACCGACTTCATGCCCACGGCGAGCCCCTGCGTGATCGTCAGCGCGGTCCCCTGCCGGCTCGCAGCGGCGATCTTCTGGGTCGGCTTGTAGTCGTAGCTCGTGAAGTACTCGGCGATCTGTCCGATCACGATACCGCTGACGATACCGAGAATCGCGGCAAACCACGGCGAGAGCGTGCCGAGACTGAAGCCGAGAATCGGGGTGAAGACCTCATCGCGGAAGAGCACCCATGTCATGAAACCGGTTCCAATGAGCGTCAGGATCGCGCTCAGCCAGGTTGACAGGTTGAGCTCCCGATGCGGCCGGTTCGACGCCTTCTTCAGCAGCAGCGCGAGGATGCCGATCATGCTCGCGAGAACTCCGATCGAGGCGAACATGATGGGGTAGGTGATCAGCTTGCCGACCAGGCTCTCGCTCATCGGCTGCGGGGCCTGGCTCGTGGTGTAGTACATGTAGGCGGCCAGCACGACGCTCGAGATGAGCGATCCGACGTAGCTTTCCAGGAGGTCCGCCCCGAGGCCTGCCACATCGCCCACGTTGTCGCCCACATTGTCGGCGATCGTCGCGGGGTTTCGCGGGTCGTCTTCCGGAATATGCGCCTCGGTCTTACCAACGAGATCCGCGCCCATGTCCGCGGCCTTCGTGTAGATGCCTCCGCCGACGCGGTCGAACATCGCGATGATGGAGCAACCGAGCGCATAGCCGGAGACGGTCATCGTGAACGGAATGAAGTTGATCCCTATCCAGTTGATCTCTATGACCAGCCCCTCCATACTCGTCTGGCCGAAGAGCATTCCAAAGACGACGTAGACCAGCCCGAGGCCGAGCAGGGCGAATCCGCCCACGGAGAGTCCCATGACGCTCCCCCCGCGGAACGCCACCTGCAAGGTCTCTCCGAGACTCCCGGTCTCGCGCGCACGGTTCGAGACGCGCACGTTCGAGAGTGTCGCGATCTTCATCCCGACCCATCCGGCCGACGCGCTCATGAATGCGCCGAGGATGAACGCGACGCCCGTGTACCACGACACGACGACCCCCAGCAGAACGGCGATGATGCTCGCGATCCCCAGGATGACCTTGTACTCGTGCGTGATGAAGGCGTCCGCACCATCCTGGATCGCAGCGGCGATCTCCTGCATGAGCGGCGTGCCGGTGTCGAGTCTCTTGACACCGTAGAAGTTTACGGCTGCAAAGCTGAGTGCGCCGACAACAGCGACTACTAAAAATCCTATCATAGCGGGCTTCCCTTTCCTTGGTTTTGGTCAGGCGATTGACCTTCGCGCGGCATTTTACCATACATTGTTTTCGCGCATCAATTCACAGGGAATCGCCGTGCCGGACACCACAAAAGCCGATTGGAACTCCTTCAGCCCGCAGGAGCGCGCGGTCATCACCTTCGTCCGCAGGGACGGCGAGGTGCTGCTGATCTACAAGAAACGCGGGCTCGGGGCCGGAAAGATCAACGGCCCGGGCGGCCGGATCGAACCGGGCGAGACCCCGGTGGAGGCGGCGATCCGGGAGACGCGGGAGGAGGTGGGGGTCGACGTCGACCGTCCGGTCGAGCACGCGAGGCTCCACTTCGCGTTTCGGGACGGCTACACGCTCACCGTCTATGTCTTCGTCTCCAGGCGGTTCTCCGGCGCTGCTCGGGAAACAGACGAGGCGGTTCCGTTCTGGGTCTCGCTCGACGCGATCCCGTACCGGCGCATGTGGGCCGACGACGAGCTCTGGCTGCCGGACGTCCTTGCCGGACGGTACGTGGAGGGCCGCTTCATCTTCGACGAAGATGCAATGCTCTGGTCAGATCTGACCGTCCGCCCACGGGAGACGCGCCACTCCGACCGCCCCTGAGGCGTTCGACTGTTTGATGCGGTACATCGCCTCATCCGCGGCGTTGAGCAGCGCCTCGTAGGCATCGCCGTGCTGCGGGTAGAGACTCACCCCGATGCTCGCCTCTATCCGGCAGACCCTCTCGTCAACCTCGATCGGCTCGCGAATCGCGGCAAGCACCTTCTCGCCGACCGCCACCGCGTCGACGGCGGAACCCACCTCGTGGACGACCAGGACGAACTCGTCGCCCCCTATGCGCGCCACGGTATCCGACTCACGGACGGTCGCGCGCAGGCGATCGGCAATGCGGACGAGCACTCGATCCCCGGCCTCGTGCCCGAAGGTATCGTTGACCGGCTTGAAATTGTTCAGGTCCAGGTACAGCAGCCCGAAGACCGCGGATCGTCGGCGAGCGAAGGCGAGATGCTCGCGGACGAGCTCTGCAAGGAGGCGACGATTCGGCAGCTCGGTCAGCGTGTCGTGATTCGCCATGTGCGCGATCTGCTCGTAGGCGAGCTCGAGCTGCTGCTTCTCCCGTTCGAGGGCATGGTTCAGCGACTCGATCGTCTGCAGTTTGCTTGCGTTTTCGAGGGCGATCGCGATATAGGGCGAGAGCAGTCGCAGGGTGTCGAGCTTCTCAGGATCGTACTGATTCTTCCGCGCGCTCTGCAGCGTCAGCACACCGATCACCCGATCCTCGATCTCGAGCGGAAGGAAGACCATCGACCTGCAACGCTTCGCGGTGATCGGCCTGCGCTCGGTCACGTACCGGTGATCGTACCTGTCCGCGTCGTTCAGACAGATCTCCCGTCGGTTGCGCACGACCCACCCGGCGAAACTGCTGGTGCTCGAGACCGGCACGGTGAAAGGCGTGATACGCTGTCCGTCCTCAATGAGGAGCGCGAAGTCAAGGGTGCCGCTCTCCTCTCGCAGGAACGCGATCCCGAACACCTCCACCGTCATGAGATCGCTGAGGCGGTCATGGAGCCGCTGCGTAATCTCGTCGAGGTCAAGAGTCGACGTCAACTCGGAGCCTATTCGGTGCATCAGCTGGAGCTTCGCGTTCGACGCCTCGAGCGCCAGCGACTTGTCACGCAGGTCTATGTTGCGCAGGCTGACGATCTTCGCCTCCATCCGAGCCTGATCGGTCTCGTGCCTCGCCTCGAGGGTCCTGATCCTGCGCGCAGTCTCCTGCCCGCTTCGGTCGTGCTGTACCGACAGACACCACCGCATGACCTCGAGTGCCCGGGACGTATCGCCTGCCTGCTCGTATCGATCGGCGAGCAACCGGATGCGCTCGCTCGATGTCATGGGCGCCTCGGTAGCGGCAGCAAGCTGCGCCGCGTGACGCAGATGCTCCTCCGCCTCAGCGAGCCGACCCGTCTCGATCAGGATCTCCGCGAGACTCTCGGTCGCCGCGATCACCCCGGCAGGGTAGTCGATCTCCTCGAACCGCGAAATGCTGTCCAGGTGCAACTGCTCGCCGGCACCATTCGGATCCGATCTGCCGTGGCGGATGAACTCGAGCCGCCCGAGCTGTGTCAACGCTTCCGCCTCGGCGACCCGGTCGCCGCTTGCCGCGGCGAGATCGATCGATTCGCTGAATGCCTCGTCGGCCTGGTCGATCTCGCCGTTCTCGAGGTGGATGCGACCGAGGTTCATCCGGATCACCGCGAGGATCGCATCGTCATCGAGCTCACGCGCCAGATCGTGGGCCTGCGTATAGCACTGTGAGGCGAGCCGGTAGTCCCCTCGCTCGCAATGAAGCTCGCCCAGATTGTTCAGGGCGGCGATGCGGCGCGTCACACCGGTCTGCCCGGAGATGCCGAGCGTCTCCTCCCAGATCCGCTGCGCCTGCTCGTACTCTCCTATGCGAAAAGAGAGCACGCCCAGTGCGTTCAGCGTCTTCATCACGCCGTCGAGGTCTTCACGCTCGCGAAACCGCTCTTCGGCCCTTGACAGGTGCCCGACGGCCTTCTCGTATCGTCCGAGGTTGATCAGCGCCCATCCGGCGTTCAGATGGGCCGCGGCCGTGCCGGAATCGTCGGACGCGGACCCGGCATACTCGAGAGCTTCCTGGGCAAGTCGAAGCGCGAGCCCCGGGTTGCTCTGGGACACGTCCCAGGACTGCGCATTGAGTGCCAGAACTCGCTCGTCGGCCGCGGGCGACCGCTTCTTCTGAGCCAGACGATCCTCCGGGCCCCAGTATAGGACGTCGGCACCCTGTGCGAAAAGCGCTTTGCCGGTAGGTAATACGCACCAAATGCCGTACAATCCCGGTAACAACCCGATCCTCCGCAGGTGTTCCAAAGGTATGAGGATCGGCACCAGGATGGAGCTGTGGCAATCGACGTCGAAGCGTACTACCGGAAGTACGCCCCCATGGTGCTCAGGCGGTGCAGATTCATGCTGCGGGAGGAGGAGGCCGCGCTCGACGCGATGCAGGACGTCTTCGTCGAGCTCCTGCGCAGGGAGCACGATCTCGTGCACGCGGCGCCTTCGAGCCTTCTCTACACGATTGCCACGCACGTCTGTCTCAACCGGCTTCGCAGCTCGAAACGACGGCCTGAGACCCGTGACGACGAGATCCTCCTCTCGATCGCCGGCGACGACGGACCGGAGGACAGAACGCTCTCCGGTCACTTCCTGGACAGGCTCTTCACGCGCGAGCCTGACAGCACGCGGACCATCGCCGTACTCCACTACGTCGACGGGTTCACGCTCGAGGAGACGGCAGCACAGGTGGGCCTTTCGGTCAGCGGGGTCCGCAAGCGGTTGCGGGGCCTGCGCGCCCGCGGTCTGGCACTCAAGGATGTATGAGGTGTAGATGAGTACGAAGCGAGTCCCCGACCTCCTGATCGAACAGTACGCACTCGGTGAGCTGCCCCCTGCGACCGCGCGTCGAGTCGAGCGATCGGAGGGTTTCGAGCAGCGCGTCGCGAAGATCCGCCGCGACAATGAGGCTACTCTGGCGCGCTACCCTGCCGGTGTCTACGCTGCGCGCATCCGCAACCAGTACGAAGCAGAGTATCGCGATCGATCGCGGGACCGCACGCCGGCGCGCACCGTGGGAACACTCGCGATGGTGCTGCCCGCAGCCGCCGCGCTGCTGGTCGTGGGATTCCTCCTGTTCGGCGGGCTCGACGTCGGGTTTGCACCGCAGGCTGACCCGCAGGCCGAGATCACGAGGCTCAAGGGCGTCGAACCGGCGATTGCCGTGTATCGTGCCGACCCGCGGGGCGTCGGCGGCGTACAGCGCCTCTCTGACGGCGACAATGCTCGAGCCGGGGATGTGGTGCAGCTCTCCTACCAGGCGGCCGACGCCCGCTACGGCGTGATCGTGAGCATGGACGGGCGCGGCGCCGTGACCCTTCACTACCCGCCTGATCCGGGCTCCGTCCCGCAGCTCATTCCCGGGGGAGAGCAGACGCTGCCGTATGCCTACCGACTCGACGACGCTCCGCGGTTTGAGATGTTCCTCTTCATCACCTCGCGCACGGGTTTTGACGTTGCCGCGGTCGTTTCGGAACTCGAGCGTCAGGCCTCGCGCATTTCCGACGACCCCGAGCAGACCCCGGATCTCCCGCAGCAGTTCGAGATCCGTTCGCTGACCATCCGGAAGGAGGAGTAGATGCGGCGCTCGAGCAACCCCCGGTTGGTGAGGCCCCTTGTCGTGCTGCTGTGTATGCTCTTCGCCGCGGCCCTCCCGGCCCAGGACGCGCAGGTACGGCGCTACGGGCTGTTCGTCGGCGCAAACGACGGAGGACGGGGGCGGGTAACCCTGCGGTGGGCTGTCTCGGATGCTCACCGCGTCGCCGAGGTGATGACCGAGGTGGGCGGTGTTCGCCCCCAGGACAGTTACCTTCTCAGCAATCCGGGGGCCCGTGATCTCGAACTGCAATTCCAGCACGTGGCGAGTCGTCTCGCGGCGGACAGCCGGCTCTTCCCGCGGACCGAGATCGTGTTCTACTACTCCGGCCACTCCGACGAGTACGGTCTCATGCTCGGGGAAGATCATCTGTCGTACACGGACCTGCGACGCATGATTGACCTCGCCGGGGCCGATGTCAGCATCGCGATCCTCGACTCCTGCGCATCCGGGGCCTTCACGAGGCTGAAGGGCGGTACCTTCACCCAGCCATTCCTGGTCGACGAGGGAACGACGGTGACCGGACACGCCTTCCTCGCGTCGAGCAGCGCCGACGAGGCAAGCCAGGAATCCGACGCCCTCGGTTCGAGCTTCTTCACCCACTATCTGATCAGCGGCCTGCGCGGCGCCGCGGACACGAGTAACGACGGCCGCGTCACGCTTGACGAGCTCTACCACTACGCGCGCGAGGAGACGCTGCTGCGAACGCTGGGGACCTTCGCCGGCCCGCAGCACGCGAGCTTCGACTTCCAGCTCAGCGGGTCCGGGAGCCTCGTGCTCACCGACCTCTCCGACGTCAGGTCGGCAGTCGTGCTCGACCGATCGATGGCCGGCCGCCTGTTCGTCTCACGCGAGGCGGGCGGGCTGGTGGCGGAGGTTCGCAAGCACGAGGGACGCGAGCTGCGGATCGCCCTGCCGGCCGGCTCGTATATCCTCACGCTCCAGGGAGAGGATCGCAACTACCAGCACCGGGTACATCTCGCCTCGGATACCTCCGTCCGGGTAGGCGCCCGCGACTTCCGCGTCACCCTGCTCGACCGCACCAGGCTGCGGGGCGACGAACCACCACCGGTCCCGCTCAGCGTGACGATCATACCGGGGCTCGATCTCGTCGGCGAGGACCCTTACGCGGTCACCGTGTCGCTGGGACTGCTTGTCGGCAGAGCCTACCGGGTGCGCGGCGGACAGGCGAGCTCGATCCTGAGCATCGCGCACGAGGATCTGTCCGGGGTCCAGTTCTCCGGTGTGGGCAACACGGTGGGGGGAGACCTCGCCGGTTTCCAGGGGGCCGGCGTCTTCAACGTCGTTGGAGGCAATGCGCACGCGGTCCAGAACGCCGGAGTCTTCAACCGCGTGGAGGGGCGCGGCGCGGTTCTGCAGAGCGCCGGGGTCTTCAACGTCTCGGCCGGCGGCTTCAGCGGCGTACAGGCCGCCGGCGTGTTCAACATGACCGACGCGACGCTCAACGGCGTCCAGGCCGCCGGCGTCTTCAACCGTGCCGGCGCCGCCAATGGTGCCCAGGTCTCGCTCGTGAACATCGGCGGAGACGTCAGCGGCGCCCAGATAGGCCTGGTGAATATTGGAGACCGGGTGATCGGGACGCAGATCGGCCTGGTCAACGTCTCCCGGGAGATGTACGGGGTGCCCATAGGACTCGCAAGCTTCGTGGAAGAAGGCATCCACAACGTCAGCATATGGTGGGAAGGCGACGAGCGAACGTGGATCGGTGTGCAGAACGGGAGCAATATCTTCTACACACTCGTCTACGGAGGTGTCGAGCGCGGCGGCCGCTGGCGGGAGCTCGAAGGACTCGGGGTGGGGGCAGGCATCGGCTTTCGCATCACGCGTCGGCCCTTCTACGTCGACTTCGATGCCGGGTGGAAACGGATCAGCGAGGGCGCGGACGCTGAGGAACGGCTCGCGGCCCTCTTCGACGCCGGCCGCGGCGCGACGTTTCCCACCGCGCGGATCATGGTCGGCATCGCCATTGGAGACGGGCTCGGGTGGTATATGGGCGGTAGCTTCGACGCGGCGGGGCCGCTCTCGAACGACGCGATGGGGTATTTTGGCGGTCGGGCGAATCCCATTCCCCTCTCCGGGGAGACGGTGCTCTACCCGAGGTTCTTTACGGGGCTGCGATTCTAGAGTTCCTGGTACGCGCGGATGGTATGCAGCTGGCGCAGCTTGCGAATCGCCTTCTCCTGGAGCTGACGGACCCGTTCGCGCGTGATACCGAGTCTCTCGCCGGTCTCCTCGAGCGTGTACGGGCCCTCGGAACCGATGCCGAACCGCAGCTTGATGATGTGCTTTTCGCGGGCCGTCAGCACCGAAAGCGCGTCCTGGATGTGCTCGCGCACGCCGTCCCTGTACGCGCTCTCGGCAGGGGCGAGCGAAGCGTCGTCTTCAATCAGATCGGAGAGTCGCGTGGAGTTCTCGTCGTCAACCGTCACGTCGAGACTCGCGGCGTCCTGGGCAAACCGGCTCACTTCCTCCACACGCTCGGGATCGCACCCGAGGCGCTCTGCGATCTCCTCGACCCGCGGCGACCGCCCGAGCTCGTCGGTCAGCTGCCTGCTCACCGAGAAACACCGCCTGATATGCGTCAGCATGTGGACGGGGATGCGGATCACGCGCCCCTTGTCTGCGAGCGCCTTGACGATCGCCTGGCGTATCCACCACGTTCCGTACGTGCTGAAACGACACCCCTTGCGGTAGTTGAACCGGTCGACCGCCTCGAGGAGCCCGATGTTCCCCTCGTCTATCAGGTCGAGCAGGCCGAGCCCCTGATGCTGGTAACGTTTCGCGATCGAGACAACGAGGCGCAGATTCGCCTGAACCATCCTGTGCTTCGCCTCACGACATTCGGCCCGCAGAGACTCGAGCTCCTCAGACGCCCCCGTGGCGCGCGGCGCGGATTCGAGCTCTGCGATCCGGCCCTTGAGCCTGGAGATCCGCATCGCGAGCGAGTGCTCTTCGCGTGCGCTGAGCAGAGGGTAGTCGGATATCTGCTTGAGATAGTACGCGAGAGGGTCGGTCCCGTCGTACGGCGCCGGCGAGCGCGGAGCGCGGACACGCAGAGTAGCGTCGATCGTCGTAGCCTCGCCCATATTCCCTCTTCCTGTCTACGCCCGTCGCCTGAGGCTGTCAACCCCGCGGCGCGGTCTCCGGGTCCACATATCGGTTGTTGCGCCAGACGGTGAACAGCACCATCGCGGATTCAAAGGCGGGCGAGAACCCCACCGTCCCGAGCGTGGTGCCTCCCTCGACACGGTCGCCCCTGGCCACGAGCACTCGGTCGGCTCCCGCGTATCCGTACAGATAGCCGTTCTCGCCGCGGACGAGGATCAGCTTCCCGAAGCTGCTGAACGGTCCGACGTACTCAACCACGCCGCGCGTCACCGAGCGGAACTCGTCGCCCACGGTACCGCTCATCACAACCCCGGGGAACTTGCCGTCCCAGGCAGTGCGGGCTCCCGGGTGAGGCCAGTCAGGGACGCGTTCGACCTGCACCGGGGAGGGGGGAACGGGGATGACTGCCGGCCGCCCGGGCTCCGCGGTCGCCTCCCCGGTCGCCTCCCCGGTCGCCGCCCCCGGCGCTCGAGCCGCTGATGCGCTCGCTCCCGGGATGATCAGGACGTCGCCGGGACGAAGGACATCATCACGGGCGAGACCATTCACCGCGAGCAGCTCGAGCCAGTCGACTCCCAGCTTCCGCGCGATCGCAAAGACGTACTCCCCGCGCTGGACGACGTAGGTCCCGGGGATCCTGATCTGCGTGCCCACCCTCAGTCGAGTGGGATCGGTGATGTCGTTGTGACGCGTGAGTTCGTCCACGCTCACGTTGTAGCGCCGGGAGAGCGTGTAGAGCGTCTCCCCCTGCCGCAGCGTATGGACCTGTTCGTCCGCCGGGAGCGTCGCAGCGAGAAACAGCAGTGGTATGACGGTCAGGATGCATTTTCTCGCCATTTCGTCGGTTACATTCTCGGTGGCGCGCGGCTGAAAATGAAGTCTTTTGCCGAGTCGGCCGGTCGTGATAGGATGCGGCGTGCTCATTCGATGGCAGACACCGGCGGCGCTCGCGGCAAAGGCCGCGGCGGCAGTTGCACTCCTCCTCATCCCGGGCGTACCCGGCCTACAGGCGATCGAGCCCATTGACGGTGATCCCGCGGGTGCAGCCCGCGAGCTCATCGCGCGGGAGGCGACGCCTCTGTTCGCGGTGTCGAACCTGGCGATCTACGAGGTTTCGTTCGCCTCGCTCGCGGCCCGCCTCTCGGTCGCGTTCGAGGAGGATCGCGTGCGCGGGTTCGTCATCTCCTTCGACGCGCGCGAGCGAACGCAGGAGCTGCGGCGCGATGCCGATCGGGTCCTCAAGCGGCTGCGCGTGCTCTACGGCCCCCCCGCTTCGGTAAGCCGGGCTTCCGGGCAGTTCAAGACGCACGTCTGGGCCGACGGACCACGAATCCTCGTCCACACGGTCGTCTTCAGCCCGGGGCTGGAACGTCACTTCATCGAAGCCGACGCGGGATTTGCCCGTGAGTGAACGCGCCGATCCGTACCACTGGCTCCGCGATCCGGGCTACCCGGACGTTACCGACGAGACGATACTCGCCTGGCTCACCGCAGAAAACGACTCGTGTCGCCGGTACTTCGAGCCCCACGACGAGCTCGTCGAAGGGCTCCTGCGCGAGCTTCGCGGCCGAATCGAGGAGGAGTACGAGTCGGTGCCCGTGCGCGACCACGGGTACGAGTACCAGTGGCGCTACTGCAAGGGAGACGAGTACCGGGCCCACTTCCGTCGCGCGGTGGGAGCGCGCGAGTGGGATCTCTATGTCGACGAACGGGAACTCGCCCGGGGCCACGACTACTTCCGGCTCGGCGGGATGGACGTCTCAGACGAGTCGATCCTCGCCTGGACCACGGATACCGCCGGCGATGAGCGGTACGTGCTGCGGTTCCGAAGCCTCACCGGCACGCCCGACCCGCCGGAGGAGATAGGAGGCACGATCGGTGAACCGGTCTGGATCCCCGGGACCGACGTCGTGCTCTACCT
>SKQU01000430.1 GCA_007118855.1 Spirochaetaceae bacterium | reverse complement strand
CAGTCGCCGTTTGGGCATGGGTTCTGATCTGACCGGATCTCCTCCGTCTATGGCCAACCGTTCGTCAGGCATAGGACTCCTCTCCTTTTCGATTCAGGCTCCGTTGCGCGCAGCTTTCCCCGTCGGACTGCATATCACTTCTCGGCCGGCAACCCAAGGGTCCCTGGACACCGGAAGATGTGTTCTGTAGTCCAATTGGTTTGCACGCAGGCGCAGCGTGGAAAAATACGTCTCACGCCCGACTATAGCAGCTCGGGTGCGCTCCTGCAACAGCCGCCGCTTCGATCTGCCGCTGCTTCAATCGCGTCAGTTCGCACTTTCGATGCTCGTTGCATTGAAACCGGATCGCGGCCGTGCGATACTGGGCCGGAATCGGTGACCCTCCACGGAGGCGGATACTCCGACTGAGACAGCAAGCCGAGCGGAGGTACCCCAAGATGCGCATTGCCGCTGCAGACACAACCTGGCGGGCCACAGGCCTACCGTCGGACACTACCGATTACGTTAAACCACAAACCATTGACGGGCGCGACTGCCTGGTGCTGCGCCCCACGTCGAGCGATGCGTATGAGGTCGCTACCGACCCATGGCCGGTTCTGCCCGGACATGCCTATTGCGCTACCGTCGCTGTCAGCCCCTCGATGGATGGCGCCCACGCCCAGTGTTTCATTGCGTGGCTCAACCCGGACGGTACGGAGATCGCGTCGCGAGCCCACGGTCCCATCACGTTCATGGAGCATGCATTCGCGGAGGAGAAGACCTGGGGCCTTGCTCCAGACGGCGCAACAGGGGCGCAGCTGGTCATTCGATTCACATCCGACGAACAGACATGGAAGAAAGCAACCGGCACTCTCCGTGTCGCTTCGCCCAGGCTCGAGCCAAGCGTCGTTGTCACGCTGGCTGCCGTGGCTGACGACGGTCTGTACGCTCCGGGTGAACCGGCCCTCCACCGGCTGTCCCTCGCCGGCGCGCCGCGCGGGCTCTCCTCCATAGCGGTCCGCTCCGCGATCCTTGACTACGACCAGACGATCGTTGACGAGGCCGACGCCCAGGTTCCGCTGACGAACGGCGCCGGAGAGATCCCGCTCTCGCTTCCCGCACAGTCGACCGGCTACCACCGCGTCGTGGTGACGACCGCCTGCGAGGAGATCGCTCCCGCTACCGCGTGGGCGAGCTACGCGGTCATTCCGCCGCTCGACTTCCCGGTGCCTGAAGACCTGCCCATCGCGCTCGACGCCGGCATATCGTGGTGGCCACGACGTGAGTACAAGGGCGCCCAACGATCGCTGAGCGAGAGAGCGCGGATCAAATGCGAGGCGAGTGCCAGAGTCGGTCTGCGCTGTCTGCGGGACCGGCTGTCCTGGCGGGAGACGAGTCCCGAGCCGGGAGTCCTTGAGTGGGATCACTACGCGGTCAGCCACCAGGCCCAGTCAGATGCCGGGATATCCGTGTACCAGATGATCTCGCACACGCCCGAGTGGGCGCTCGTGGACACTCCGGCCGTCGCGCACCGGCACTCCTATCCGCCCGCGAACGTGCGCCACTACTACGACTATGTAAGATACCTGATCAGGGACTGGGGGCATGCGGTCCGGTATTTCGAGCCGTGGAACGAGCCGGAGGCGTTCTTCTTCCAGGGGTACGTCTGGGACCTGGCGGCGCTCATCAAGGCCGCCTGGCTGGCTTGCAGGGATGCAGACCCGTCGGTCGGCGTCCTCTGTGCCTCGAGGAGCCGGGACACCGAGTTCTGGAGACGCACCTTCGCGAACGGATGTGCCCGGTATTTCGATATCTTCAACCAGCATTGGTACGGCCCCCCGGAATCGGTGTTCGAGCTCCTGCGCCAGGACCGCGAGCTCATGGCCGACTTCGGAGTCGAACGTCCCGTCTGGATGACAGAGCAGGGTCGACGTACCGACCCTGATCCGGACGGCAAGTATATCCAGGCCGAACGCGCGGAGGTCTCCTATCTGCTTCGATCCTATGCGTGCTGCCTGGCCGCAGGCTGCGACCGGGTATTCTACTTCTACCTCCAGGAGTACCTGGAATGGGGGCAGTGGCTCTGGGGTCTCATGCGCGACGATCACACCCCCAAGCCCGCATTGATGGCGCTTGCTACGCTGATTCGTCAGCTTCGGATGGCCGAGCCTTTGGGCTACGTCCGGCAGGACGATGCGTACGCCGTTCTGTTCGACCGGGGTGACGGCGAGCACGTGGCGGTTGCCTGGGCGCTCGACGGCGGCAGCGTCGGCCTGACGCTCGGCGAGGGCGCCTGTGCGGTGGATAGTATGGGTCGACGGATACGAGAGCTCCCGCGCGGAGAGGTCCGGCCTGTACTGTCCGAACAGCCTGTTTTCGTGCGGGTCGTGGATACCGCAGGCATGGCGTACCGCCCGGTTGCGCCGCGACCGCGCTTCGCCCCGGACCGTAGCCCCCCGTCTCCGGACATGCGGGTCTGGCTCCAGGCCATCGCGCGCCCCGGCGTGCCCTATCCCGACTGCGATGGAATGGACCGGGAGAAGACGGCCCTTGCCATCGTATCCGGCGACACGGAAACCGTCGCGTGGCGCGTGCACAACTTCAGCGATCACCCCGCCACGGTCCGCGTGGAGATGGACCTGCCTGACGGCTGGAAGCCCCGGTCAGCGAACCTCGCGCCCGTCACCGTAGCGCCCGGCACACACGCTGACCTGCCGGCAGAGTTCACCGTCGGACGCATGGACGACTGGATGGACAGCTCAGTCGGGGCCCGGTTGCTCGTCGACGATCGACCAACAGACGTCGCACGCGTCTACTACCGCAGCGCATGACGGCTGTATCTGAGCACCCGCAGACACAACGCTGCCGGACCTCGTTGATGCGCTCTACAGGATCGTTCGCATGGTGAGCTGCTCCGACATCGTCGCCTGCCTTCAGGACATGGAACTGTCTGAAGGAGACACTCTGCTCGTGCACAGCAGTCTTTCATCGTTCGGGCATGTGGAGGGTGGTCCGTGCACCGTGATCACGGCGCTCCTGAGCGTGATCGGTGAGCAGGGCACCCTCATCATGCCTGCCTTCTCTCGCTATTTGCTCTGCGGAGAGGACTCATGGGATCGCGAGAACACCCCTTCGTTGATGGGTGCGATATCCGAGACCTTCAGGACCTGGCCCGGGGTCATCAGGAGCAGCCACGCGGCGCACTCGCTCGCATCCATCGGACGACATGCCGAGCTCATCTGCCGCAGACCGCACAGGACAGGCTTTGGAGCCGACAGTCCCTTTCACACGTTCCTGACGATCAACGGCAAGGTCCTTCTGATGGGTGTTTCCTGGCAGTCGTGCACGTTCTTCCATCTTCTTGAAGCTATGGCCGATGTGCCGTATAGATACCTGGAGGAACGCAGGGCCCGGATCACCATCAACGGCAACACGAAGGCCGGGTCGGCCTGGGAGTATACCCGCAAAGAGGGGTACGAGAACGACTTCGGGCGACTGGGCAGGCTACTTGAAGACCGGGGTCTCGTCAGGATACGGGTCGTCGGTCAGAGCACGCTCCGGCTCTTCGAGGCCCGCGACGCGTACCGAGTCGGCATGGAGGAGCTGCGCAAGGATCCGCGGTTTCTTCTGGTTCAGGATGAACCGCACACAAGGAGATAGAAGGATGGTTACTATGAGAATCGCGACGTTCAGCCTGGACGTGACTCCCCCCGTGGGAGCACAGATGGCGTACGAGGTGAACACGAAGGTCGACACGCCCATCTTCATCCGCGGTCTGCTGGTAGAAGACGGCACCTCGCGTGCTGTGATCGTCTCCTGCGATTACATCGGCATCTACGGGCGGGCCTGGCACGAGTGGCGCGAGGCCGTGGCGCAGGCGTGCGAAACCCCCGCGGATCTCGTCTTTCTTCACTCCATCCATCAGCATGACAGCATGCGGATCGCACCGTGGATGAACGAGTTCATGCGGGCGTCCGGCACGGTGGCGGTTGATGATGCATACTGCGAGACGACCCTGCGGAATCTGCAGGAAGCGGCGAGCGACGCGGTCCGTGGCAGATGGCAGACCGTCGACACGCTGATGACCGCCGAAGCGAGGATGAGCGGCCTTGCGTCAAGTCGTCGGATGATCGGTGAAGACGGGAAGTCGTTTGCGGGTCGATTCAGCATGTGCGATGACCGCGACCTCCAGGCATTCCCTGTGGGCACCATAGATCCCTTTCTCAGGACGATTGCCTTTGCCCGCTCGGACGGCCACATACTCGCCGCCGTTCACACCTATGCCTGTCACCCCATGGCCGCCTACATGAGACAGATGGTCAGCCAGGACGTGCCGGGAGTCGCCCTCGCTCATGCGCGCGCCTCTGCCGGGGAGGACGTCTTCCAGATGTACCTGACCGGATGCGCCGGGGACGTCAGCTTCGGCAAGTACCATCTGGGCGACAAAGAGAAGACTCTTGCCATGCTGGGGCGAAGGCTCGGTGACGGCATGATCCGCAATCTCGCGCGTCTCGACGAGAAGCCGATCGGTCCGGTTGGCTCGTGGACGGCGGATTTCGAGTTTCCGCTTGATCCGGCGATCGCCAGGGAAGCCTCGTCGTCCGCCGTTGAAGAGGCTGATGACGAACGCCAGCTCATGCGAGCCGCCTTCAGGCATGGAATCGCGCAGGACTGGGATCTTCTGTCCAAGTGCCCGGTATCGCTTCTGAGCCTGGGTGATCACGTGCACCTGTTGTCGATGCCGGGGGAGGCGTGCGTCGAGTACCAGCT
>SKQU01000428.1 GCA_007118855.1 Spirochaetaceae bacterium | reverse complement strand
TCGAACAGGAGGAGCTCGACTTCGGCGATCGATGCCGCGTCGGTTCCCAGAGAATCGGCGATACGCTCCTTCATCAGGCCAACCGCCTTGCCGTCGGGTGCCTCCGGGTCCACCGCGACCAGCGCAACGAGATGGTCCTGCGCATTGTACTCGAACCCTTCGTTCACCTTCCGGTTCAGGTGGATCGCGAGGTTCGGGATGATCGCGGTCTCATCGAGGCGCACGAGCCGCACCGAGCCGTCGGCCATCGCGATGCGCCCGGCGATACCCAGCTCGCGATCGATCCATGTGGCGCGGATCGGTCCGCCGTAGAGCTCGGTGGGCAGGCACAGACATCCCTTCCTCCAGCCGACGCCCTGCTCCCTGACCCGCAGCGCGGGGCTGTCGGTGTGCGCAGCGAGAACGGTGATGCCGTCGTTCGGCTTCCAGTCGCCCAGGTCGAAGCCGGCAAGCGCGCCGTCTCCAACGCGAACGAACCCTCTGGACCCGGATTCGTCCCAGCGCCGGTCGAGCCGCAGCTCGGGAAGTCCGCTCGATGAAAGCCGGCTGGCCGCGGCCTCCACCGCGTGGTACGGCGTGGGAGAATCGTTGATGAAGCGCAGAAGCGATGCGGCCGTCTCTGTTGCGGAACTCGATTTCGCCATGCCGTACCGTAGCGGCTTCCGCCGCCTTGGGCAAGAACCAGGGCTTGACCAGGATTGACACCAGGCGGTACCTTCACGGTCACGGTCATGGTCACGGTCATGGTCACGGGCGCTTAGCTCAGCTGGGAGAGCGCTTGCCTTACAAGCAAGATGTCGGCGGTTCAAATCCGTCAGCGCCCATCCCCTCCTACTTCCCATAGCACCGCTTCTGAAGTAGCTTCTCCCAATGCCGCCCAGGAAGAACCGGAACATTGGAATCATGGCTCACATCGACGCGGGCAAAACGACCACCACCGAGCGGATCCTCTTCTACACGGGACGAAGCCATCGCATGGGTGAGGTCGACCGGGGCGATACGATCATGGACTGGATGGTCCAGGAGCAGAACCGGGGCATCACGATCACCTCCGCGGCTACCACCTGCGTCTGGAACGGGACGAATATCAACATCATCGACACGCCGGGCCACGTCGATTTCACCGCGGAGGTGGAGCGGTCGCTGCGGGTCCTCGACGGTGCGGTCGCGATCTTCTGCGCGGTCGGCGGAGTTGAGCCTCAGTCCGAGACGGTCTGGCGACAGGCGAACAGCTACGAGATACCGCGAATCGCATACATCAACAAGATGGACCGTATCGGCGCGGACTTCGAATCGGTCCTCACCGAAATGCGGAAGAAGCTCGCGGCCAATCCGCTCGCGGTTCAGATTCCCATCGGTCGCGAGAACGACTTCGAGGGAGTGATCGACCTGCGCACGATGGAGGAGATCCACTGGTCGCAGGAGAAACGCGGAGCCGAGCTCACCCGGACCCCGGTACGCGAGGAGCTTCGCGACCGTGCGCTGGAGTGGCGCGAAAAACTCCTCGACGAGCTCAGCCGCCACTCGGACGAGATGACCGAGCTCTTTCTCGAAGGAGCGCAGATCCCCGTGACGCTCATCGACTCGACCATCCGCGAGCAGACCATGGCGCGCTCCATCGTGCCGGTCTTCGCCGGGGCGAGCCTGCGCTACATAGGCGTACAGCCGCTGCTCGACGCCGTCATCGCCTACCTCCCGGCTCCCGACGAACTGCCGCCGATCGTCGCGCATCACCTCACGAAGGACAGCGACGTCGAGATTGAGCGCTCGGAGGACGGGCCGGACGTTGCGCTCGTATTCAAGATCCAGACTGAACGCGAGGCCGGGGCGCTGAGCTTCATCCGCGTCTACAGCGGCAGGGTCAAGGCCGGCTCGGCGGTCATGAACCATGACAAGCGAAAGCGGGAACGGATCAACCGGCTCCTTCGCGTGCATGCCAACAGAACCGAACAGGTCGACGCGCTGCTCGCCGGCGAGATCGGCGCGGTCATCGGGTTCAAACTCGCCCAGACCGGGGACACCGTCGGCAGCGAAGGCTATCCGGTCGTGCTCGAGCGGATGCATTTCCCCGAACCGGTGATTCATGTGGCGATCGAGCCAAGGACACTGAGCGAGCGCGACCGGCTGAAAGGCGTCCTGGAGGTCCTTTCGCGGGAGGATCCGACCTTTCTCTCCAGGGAGGACGAGGACACCGGGGAGCTCGTGATCTCCGGGATGGGAGAGCTTCACCTGGAAGTACTGGTCACCCGGATCATCGACGACTTCAACGTCGCAGCCAAGGTCGGCAAGCCCCAGGTGACCTACCGCGAGAGCATCACGAAGACGATCGAGCACCGGGAACGATTCTCGCGCATGCTCGCCGGCAAGGAGAACACCGCGGACCTGACGCTCACAGTGGAACCGCTGCCCCGCGGGACGGGGAACACCTTCACGAACGGCCTTCCGAAGGATCTGCTGCCGCGCGTGCTTTCGGACGCCGTCGAGCGTGGGATCAGGGGATCGCTTGCCGGCGGCATCGTGCAGGGGTATCCGGCCTTCGACATAGGCGTGACGGTCGTCAACGCGGTCTACAGCGAAACCACGTCCAGCGAGTTCGCCTTTGAGGCGGCGGCGAGCATCTGTCTTGATAACGCGTGCCGGGAGGCCGGACCCATCCTGCTCGAGCCGATCATGAAACTCGACGTGATCGTCCCGAAGGAGTTCATGGGCGACGTGATCAGCGGAATCACCATGCGGGGGGGGCTGGTGCAGAGCGTTGAATCACGCCCGAGTGCGGAGCACATACGGGCCTCGGCGCCGCTTGAGAAGATGTTCGGGTACTCAACGGCGCTGCGCTCGGCTACTCAGGGCCGCGGGACCTACGCGATGGAGTTCAGCCATTTCGAGAAGAAGAACCACCGGTAGGAGCGCCTCCCCTCGTGACCGGCGGCTTGCTTGACAGGGCTTCGCGGCCGTCACTATAGTAGGCTTCTGAACCCGTACAGAGTGAATGGAAAACCCCGTCCAAGGAGCATCTGATGAGTATCACGACCGATTCGATCCGCAATGTTGCGATAGCCGGCCATGGCACGACCGGCAAGACCGCCCTCATGGAGTCCATCCTGTTCAGCGCCGGGGTGATTCCACGGGCCGAATCCGTTGAGAGCGGCAAGACCGTCAGTGACTTCACGGACGAGGAGGTGTCGAACAGTTTCTCGGTGCACACTACCCTTGCCCATCTGAACTGGCAGGAGCGAAAGATAAATCTGCTCGACACACCGGGAGCGTCCGACTTCGTCGGCGAGGTGGTTGCCGCCTTTCGCGCGGCTGAGAGCGCGATGGTGGTCGTCGGGGCGAGATCCGGCGTGCAGATCGAGACGATCAAGCTCTGGCGTCGACTCGACCAGCGCGAGATGCCGCGGTTCGTCTTCGTCAATCGGATGGACGATGAACGCGCGGACTTCCAGTCGGCGGTGGACGACCTTTCGCAGAAGTTCGGCAAGACCTTCGTTCCCGTCGTCATACCGGTCGGTGCCGGGTCGGGCTTCAAGGGTGTCGTGAACCTCGTTGAGATGAAGGCGTACCTGACACCGGAAGCCGGTCGCGAAGAGGAGGCTGTCGACATTCCCGCCGATCTTCAGGCCGTCGTAGATGAGGCCCGAGAGGTTCTCATTGGGGCCGCCGCCGAGGGCGACGAAGAGCTCGAGATGAAGTACCTCGAGGAGGAGACGCTTGACAACGACGAAGTGCGCCGCGGGCTCGCGCTCGGACTTCGGGCTAACAAGATCGTACCGGTGCTCTGCGGATCGGCGACCTCGCACGTCGGTATCGTGTCGCTTCTGAACTTCATCGCGAACAGCGCTCCAAGCCCGGACGGTGTCGCGGACATCACCGTCGGCGCCGACGGGTCGGAGTCCGCCATGGCGATCGCCCGGGATGCTCCCTTCAGCTCGCTCGTGTTCAAGACGAGCATCGATCAGTTCTCCGGCAAGCTGAGCTACATCAAGTGCATGTCGGGCGTTCTCAACGGCGACACCGACCTCTACAACGTGAGGGAGCAGAAGAAGGACCGGGCAGGCAAACTCTACACGTCGGTCGGGAAGAAACTCTCGGAGATCCAGGAGATCGTGGCGGGTGACATCGGCGTCATGTCGAAGGTCGCGACCGCGCAGACCAACGACACCTACTCCACGCCGGACAACCCGGTCAACTATCGGCCGCTGCAGCTGCCGCAGCCGGTCTACTCCGTGGCCATTGAAGCGGCGAATCGCAAGGACGAGGACAAGCTCGCGCAGATGATCTCCCGCATAACCGACGAGGACAAGACCTTCGTGGTGCGCTACAACCCGGAGACCCGCGAGACCGTGGCAAGCGGGATGGGCGAATTGCACCTCAATCTGATTCTGGACAAGATCCGCGAGGCGCAGAAGATCGAGGTCAACACGCGCGTTCCCAAAGTAGCCTACCGCGAGACCATCACCTCCGGCGCCGATGCGGAGTATACCCACAAGAAGCAGTCCGGCGGGCACGGACAGTACGGGCGTGTGGTGATCAAGATACGTTCGCTCGAGCGCGGCGAGCAGTATGCCTTCGAGAACCTGATCAAGGGTCAGGCGGTCAGCAAGGGGTATGTGCCCGGAATAGAGAAAGGACTGCACGAGGCGATGGAATCAGGGGTGCTCGCCGGGTATCCGGTGGTTGACGTGGGAATCGAGCTGCTCGACGGAAAAGAGCACCCGGTCGACTCCTCGGAGATGGCGTTCAAGCTCGCCGC
>SKQU01000176.1 GCA_007118855.1 Spirochaetaceae bacterium | reverse complement strand
CGGGCCATGGGCAAGGTGCGCGCTTCGGACGGGCGCGGGCTCACCGCCGAGACCGGTTCACAGGGTCGGCTGCAGGTCACGAATACCTGGGGCGACGTGCGCGTCACCGGAGTGGAGGCGACCACGATCACCGCCCGTGCGAGGATCACGTGCTGGGCGGCCGACGAGGAGCTGGCGTCGGCTGCGCTCGCTGATACGCAGCTGCGGCTCGAGGAGCGCGACGGGGCCTGGGCCTTCTCCGCGGAGCTCAGCTCGAAGCTCGGCTCGGCCCGCGGCACCCGGATCGACGTCGAGCTGCTCGTCCCCCGTGATTTCGACGTGACGGTCTCCGGAGCGAGCGGTGATCTCTGGCTCGAGGACCTGCGCGGGTCGCAGACCGTGAATACGATGAGCGGAGACGTGAACGTCGCAAGCCTCGGCACGGGGGCCGACAGTCGTCACCGCGCGAGCACGAAGAGCGGCGACGTCATCGCCGCGGAGCTCCACGGCGACGTGGCGCTCAACACGCTCTCCGGCGATGTGGCGGTCAACGGCTTTGCCGGGACGCTGCGGGTGTCCACGAAAAGCGGTGACATCCGGGTGACCGACGGACGCGGCTCGGTCGAGCTCCGGGCCGTCAGCGGCGACATCAGTGCCGAGCTTCTCGAGCTCGGGCCCGAGTCCGTTACGTTGACGTCGGTCAGCGGCGACGCGCGCCTGGTAATCCCCACCGACGCGGGTGTAACCGTCAAGGCGAAAAGCGCCTCGGGCGAGGCCCGCGTCGCGCTCGATCTCGAAGAGGTCTCCCGCAGCGAACACGTGGTGACCGGCTCCGCAAACGGCGGGGGGCCCGCTGTCGTGCTCTCGAGCGTCTCCGGCGACGTGACGGTGACCGGTGGCTGAGCGCTGAGCGCGCCTTGACTCGGCAGGGCGGCCGGACGTAAGATCACAAGACGAATCAAAGACATGAGCGGCCCTCTGGCGGTCGTGGTGGAGGAGTATATTCATGGCAGACCTGCGAGCCGAGTACCTGGGCATCTCGCTGAAGAACCCGCTGATTGCCGGCGCGTCGAGCCTCACGAGCAATATGGGCAGCATCAAGAAGCTCGAGGACGAGGGCGTTGGCGCGCTCGTCATCTCCTCACTCTTCGAGGAGACGATCCAGCTCCAGAGCTACAAGATGGAGCAGGATATGTCCTACTTCGACAACCTCGACGCGGAGATCAGCAACATCTTTCCGGACATCGAGCACGCAGGGCCTGAAGAGCATCTCATGTGGGTGCGCAAAGCCGTGGAGGCGGTCGATATCCCGGTTATTGCGAGTCTCAACTGCATAGACACGGCCACCTGGGTCGAATGGGCGCAGAAGCTCGAAGAGACCGGCGTTCAGGGCCTCGAGCTCAACTTCTTCGCGGTGCCGGTCGATCCCGCCGAGAGCGCGCAGGAGAACGAGCAGTACCAGATCGATACGGTTGCCGCGATCATGGACAAGGTGAAGATCCCCGTCAGCGTCAAGCTGAGCCCGTTCTACACGAGCCCGCTGAACGTCGTGCGGCGGTTCGACGAGGCCGGCGTGGCGGGCTTCGTGATCTTCAACCGCCTGTGGCATCCGGAGATCGATGTCGATTCGGAGAAGATGAGCTTCCCCTTCCATCTGAGCTCGCCCGAGGACCTCGGGCTTCCGATCCGCTATGTGGGTATGCTCGCCGGCACCGTGAAGGGCTCGCTCTGCGCGACGAACGGCGTGCACGCCGGGGCGGACGCGGTCCGGGCGATTCTTGCCGGCGCGGACGTCGTCCAGGCGGTCAGCACCTTTTACAGGAACGGCGTCCAGAACGCGAAGAAGATGCTCTCGGACGTCGAGAGCTGGATGGACCGCAAGGGTTACTCTTCGCTGGACGACTTCCGGGGCAAGCTCTGCTACACGAATACCAAAGAGAAGTGGACGTTCAAGCGGGCTCAGTACGTGCGACACCTGCTGAACAGCGAACAGTACATCAAGCGTTCGAGCGCGCTGTAGGCCCGGTATGAAGGTCTCCCGCGCGGCGTTCGGGCGGTTGCCGGACGGGTCGGACGTCACGACGTTTACAATCGACAACGGAAACGGGTACCGGCTGCGGTGTATGGATTACGGGGCGACACTCATAGGGTTTCGCGCTCCTGACCGTGAGGGGCGGGCCGACGAGCTGACCCTCTGCTACGACGACTTCGACCGGTACCTCGCCGGGCATCCCTTCTTCGGGTCGACCGTGGGACGGGTTGCCAATCGCATCGGCGGCGCGAAGTTCGAGCTCAAGGGCCGGACCTTCGAGCTCGAACCGTCGGAGGGCGGCAACCTGCTGCACAGCGGGGCCAACGGGTTCCACGCACGCCTGTGGCAGGCCGAGGCCTTCGAGCGCGGTGCGCACGCCGGCGTGCTCTTCTCGCTCGTGAGCCCCGACGGCGACCAGGGATTTCCCGGACGGCTCGACGTCTCGGTCTCCATATCGTTGACGATGGACAACGAGCTCCTGTTCGAGTATCACGCCGAAAGCGATACGCCTACGCCGGTCAACCTGACCAACCACGCGTACTGGAACCTCGCGGGAGCCGCCGATCGACGTCGGCATGCCGGCGAAGCCGTCCCGGCCGTGGAGGCCGGCGGCGCGATCGGCGGGCACGAGTTGACGATGTTCGGCAGGGAGTATCTCGAGCTCGATGCGGACAGTATCCCGACCGGCCGTATTCTGAAGGTCGCGGGCAGTCCCTACGATTTCACCGCGCCCAAACCGATCCGGCAGGATATCGCCGCGGCCGACGGCTACGACCTGTGCTACGTCCTCGATCCGGGGCAGGCTGAAGACGGGCAGCCGCTTCGCAGGGCCGCGATGGTGCGCGAACCGTCAACCGGCCGGACGATGGAAGTCGTCACGACCTCGCCGGCGGTGCAGTTCTACACGGGCAACAAGCTCCCCGTGCAGACCGACGGCTACGACGAGCCCTTCCGACGCTACGACGCCTTCTGTCTCGAAACCCAGTATCACCCGGACGCGGTGAATCACGCGAACTTTCCGTCGATCATCCTGAATCCCGGCGAAACCTTCCGGCACCGGACGGTGCACCGGTTCGCGGTGGAGTAGTCAGCGAGCCGGCGCGTACTCGGCGACCGCGATCCGCGGGCGCACGAGTCGGTCTTCAGGCCAGGCGACGAGCTCGCCCGTCACGACGACCTTCCGGCCGGCCAGGGCAGCGAGCCCCGGCATTGCCGCCTCGTCCGCGACGAGCTCGAAGACCGTCTCGCGAGGAAGCGACGCGAGGCGCCCCGAGCCCGGCTCGACCTCAGGCGGTTCATCCGGGTCGACGAGCAGCCCGAGCCACGTATGCGGCTCGTTCCCGTAGCGGTTCACCACGCCGCGCACCCGCACTTCCCGTCCCACCGCCTCGTCCATAGGGATCACCTCCGGCTCGCGCAGCCCCAAAGCCGCTGCGGCTACGGTGACCGCCGCGACCAGCACCGCCACGAGCAGGACCGGCGCGAGCGAGCGAGCCGCACGTATTCGTGCCGGCGCGCTCACTTCAGCACCACCGCGAAGTCCATGCCCGTGCGGAACTCAATGGCGAGCTCGACCGTCCCGGTGAGCCCGGTTCCCACGAGGTAGAGCATCTTGGATGCGGGGCGCATGGATGTCGAGTCGATCGACCCCGAGTGTACGAAGGGCGGGCTGGAGTAGCGGTAATGATCGATCGAACCGAGGTTGTAGCCGATGCCGTTCGAGCTCGAAAACATCCAATCTTGCTTGTTGAGCCGGTATGGCTCAGGCTGCACGCCATCCGACAGCAGCACCGCCGCGCCCCAGCGCCACAGGAGCTGCTTGAGCGTCATGCCGGCACGCCCGCCGGCGGCGTAGATCGACGAGGCGAGCATCGTGCTCGGGTTTGACGAGCTGTTGCGGCTCATCTCGCCGAAGAGCTCCGCCCCGCCGAAGTTCCGCCCGAGAAAGGCCGCAAAGGCGTACGAGATGGAGTAGCTCTCAAGGATGTTCGGCGTGGAGTCCCAGCCGGTAAGGCTGATGTCGTTCGCGGCATTGTAGAGCGGCAGTCTTCCGCGGTTGTTGCCGGACGCTCCGGCGCTCCCGTCCGGGTAGGAGAGCGGATCCACGCCGCGCGGCCCGCGGCGCTCCCGCTTCCACTCCACGAGGTCCTCGGCCGCGAGCGACATCGCCTCGTCGAGCCACGTGGGTGTGTTCGCCCCCCGGAGCACCCACCGCTCGTGAAAATGGATCATGTGCTGCAGCTCGTGCGCGAGCGTCGAGACGATTTCGTTCGGCCAGTAGTTGTCGATGCTCCAGGATCCCTCTCCGGCAACGGTAGCGCCGTAGGTCGCCGAGTCGATGTAGAACATGATGCGCTCGTTGGAGTTGGAGATCTGGCTCCGCAGGAAGTTATCCTTCGCCCAGAAGAATCCGACGATGCCGCCGGCCTGGCCGTTGTTGCCGATGTCGTAGAGCAGGATCGTGATCGTGTCGTGGTTGGCGATCGTGTTACTGTAGCTCGCCGCCGTGTCGCTCCACTCCCGCCCGAAGACAGCGCTCACCCAGTCGTAGACATCGTTGTCGGTTCCCTGGACCAAGAAGGCGTCGGCCATCGCGTCGGCCTTCTCCTGGGTGATCGTGCTGCCCCATTCCGCTTCTGCAACCCAGATCTCGACTGTCTTGGATCCGTGCGGTGTATCGGTGGCGTCGTTCCGCGCGGCGAGGATGCTCGGGACCATCGTGCCGGCGGGGTAGGTGTCGAAGT
>SKQU01000204.1 GCA_007118855.1 Spirochaetaceae bacterium | reverse complement strand
GCTGGCGTGAATACCGGCCTGTTGGAGGGATCATGGGTAGCCAGTTTCAGTGGGCGGACGACGAGGAGCTCTTCGCCCTCGCGCGGCGGGAGTTGTTCACGGCGGTCGTCGGCGACGTGCTCGACAAGATGGGGCTCCTCCACCAGTTTCTTCCGGCGCAGATCGGGCCGCTCCGCGATGATATGGTGGTCATTGGCCGGGCAATGCCGGTGCTGGAAGCCGACGTCGTAACGCGTGAGGCCGCCGGCGATACAGGCTCGGCACGGAGCGCAAACCCGACCATCTCGGCCCCTTTCGGACTCATGCTCGACGCGCTCGACGATCTGAGGCAGAGCGAAGTCTATGTCTGCACCGGCGCCTCGCCGAACTACGCGCTGTGGGGCGAGCTCATGAGCACCCGTGCCATGAAGCTCGGTGCCGCCGGAGCGGTGGTCAACGGCTGCTCGCGCGACACACGCGGGATTCTCGCCCTGGGCTTTCCGGTCTTCTCGGCTGGTCGGTATGCTCAGGACCAGGCGCCGCGCGGCAAGGTCGTCGACTTCCGGGTGCCGGTGGCGATCGGGGCGGTGGACATTGCGCCGGGCGACATCGTGTTCGGCGACCTGGACGGCGTGCTGGTGATTCCCCGGGCCGCCGAAGAGGAGGCCTTCAGGCGGGCCCTGGAAAAGGCGCGCGGCGAGAAGACCGTTCAGCGCAGGATCGAGGAAGGCATGCCGGCCGCCGAAGCGTTCCGGACCTACGGGATCATGTAGGGTTCAGCTCCGCTTGCGGGACACGAAGTTCAGAAACGACCGGATGGCGTTCCGCCGCTCTCCGCCGCGTTCCGACGACTCGCCCTTCGCGCCCGTCCCTGCGTCTTCCTTCGCCGAGGGTCTCGCCGGCCGGTCTCGGTTGAGCTCGTCCGCGGCATCGTTGCCGAGCAGGTAGATATAGTACGCGGCGATACCCTGATCACCGAGCACCCGTATGACCGTGACGGTCTCGTCGTGACCCTCAATCGCGTAGGTGCCGGCGCTGCGGGCGAGCGTGGCGGCCGTCTCGGAGAAGGACTCGCCTTCAATGATCGAGTCGATCGGCTCTTCGGTTACGTCCGACGATGAGAGGTCCAGGTACTCCAGAGCCGCCGACGTCGCCTGGTACACCTGCCCGGCCGCGTTGACGACTACCATCTTTGACTGCGAGCGCGTGAGGATCGTCGCCAGAAGCGAGTTCATCGCGGCGATGCGTCTGCTCTTCAGGTCGCTGAGCGCGTTGATGTTCCTGTAGAGGTTACCCAGCTGTCCTCCCACCGAACCGAATCGCCGCAGGGCGAGATGCAGCTGGTCGCCGCTCATGCGGTGCGTGTCCGAGAGGCGTCTGAGAAGCCGGTTCAGGCTGATTGTCTGATACGCCGCGACCGCAAGGCCGGCGACCAGGACCAGGGAACCGACGATGCCCACGAACAACACCCTCTCGGCGAGTGCCTTGCGCTCCGGCGCGCCGAGCTCGCCCGCCGCATGGACGGCCACGTAAGCCAGCACGCTCATCGCGAGGGCGAACCCGACCGTCGCGAAGATGAGGATCAACAGGACCCGACGTCGGATAAGCAGGATCATCGCAACCCCCTACAGCTGCCGGAACTCGTCGATCGACTCGTTCTTGCCGATCACGTGGATCAGATCGGTCTCCAGGAGCTCGTCGTCGGGACCGGGGAAGACGATCTCTTCGGTCTCCACCGGGTTGCCGAGCTCGTCCACGTCACGCTTCACCCGCTTGATCGAAATAACCATCAGCCCGTACCGGCCGCGCAGATCCATCTCGGCGAGTGTCGCGCCGACGACGGCTTTGGGCACGTACATCTCCGCCACGCTGATCTCACGCGAGAGCGCCACGCGCTCGAGGACATCGGGAGCAACCAGCCGATTCGCAAGCCGGGATCCGGCGTCGGTCTCCAGGTTGAGCACTTCGTCGGCTCCCACCTGCTTGAGCACCTGTGCGTGGAGCGTACTGATCGCGCGCGCCACCACGTGCGCGATTCCCCTCTTCTTGAGGAGTGCAGTGGTTAGGATGCTCGCTTCAACGTTATCTCCCATTGCGACCACTGCGACGTCGACGTCCTCGAGAGCCGCCTCGGAGAGCGACTCCTCGTCGGTCGTGTCGATCAGGATCGCCTGCGTAACCTCCTCCTTCACCTGTTCGATGAGTTCCGGGTCCTGGTCGATCGCGATGACCGATCCGCCACGTTCGCCCAGGGTCGTACAGATCTGCCGGCCGAACACTCCGAGTCCCAGCACCGCGAACACCTTCTGGCGCTGCGACGCCGGACCTTTCTCCGATTTCCTACCGCCCCTTTGTCGATTCTCCACATTCCCTCCTCATCCACGGATCACCCCACTGCAACGCTCGCCGAAGGATGCCTCACGCGTCTGCGGTCGCGTGAACCGGAAGACGCGGCGAGCAGGGTGAGTGGTCCCACGCGCCCGATGAACATCAGGACCGTCACGACGAGCCTTCCCGGAACCGAGAGCTCAGGCGTGAGGCCGGTCGACAGCCCCACGGTCGCGAAGGCGCTGACCGTCTCGAACAGATAGTCGGTGAGCGAGGCCGACTCGGTGACGGCGAGCAGGAAGGTCCCGGCGAAAACGGACAGCAGCCCGAACAGGAGCACGGAAAACGCCGCCGTGACCTGCCCATCCGTGACGGCGTGATTGAAGAGCACCGTCTGGTTTCGCCTTCGACGCCTGCTCTCGAGGAACGCCGCGATCACCGCGACGTTGTTCACCTTGAGCCCTCCGGCGGTGCTCCCGGACGCGCCGCCAATAAACATCATAACGATCATCAGCACATAGGTAGCAGTCGCGAGGTCACCGATCGGGATCGTATTGAAACCGGCCGTGCGGAGCGTCACCGACTGGAAAAAGGCCGCGAGGTACTGCGACCCGAGTGAGAGCTCTGCCATCGACCTCCCGTGCTCGAGCGCGTAGAACCCAAGGATGCCGAGTACGAGCAGCAGGCCGCTCCCGATCAGGACGGCCCGGGAGTTCACGGTCAGGCGCGCGATACGAGCCTTGCGTCCGAGCCATCGCGTCTCGAATCGGTTTCGAAGGACCTGGAAGCTGTTGGTAAGGACCCCGAAACTCAGGCCCCCCGCGATGATGAGCGTCGCGATCACGAGGTTGATCCCGATATTGGCGTGGAACTGCTCGAGGCTGGTCGTGAAGAGCGCGAATCCGGCATTGCAGAAGGCGGACACCGCGTGGAACACCGAAAGGAGCACCCGGTGACCGAAGCCCTCCGCGACCGGCCCGAACAGCACGAAGAGCAGAGCGGCCCCAACGGCCTCGACGCTGAACGTGATGAGAACGATGCGCCGTAGCGACGCGGAGAGATCCGCGATCCGCGACTCGTCGAGCATGTACGAGAGCAACAGGTGACTCTCCACCGTCACCGAGTGGCGCATGAGCACGAGCGCGAACAGCGACAGCACCATGATCCCGAGCCCGCCCACCTGGATGAGCAGCATGATGACGATCTGGCCCCACACCGTATAGACCGACGCGGTATCCACCACGATGAGCCCCGTCACGCACACCGCGCTCGTCGCGGTGAACAGCGCGTCCACGACCGGGAGCCCCGCGCCGTCGAGCGTCGTGAACGGCATCATGAGCACGAGTGTTCCCACGACGATCACGAGCAGGAAGCTCAGCGCAACCGTCTGCGCCGGACGGGTCACCACCGCCGTGACGAACTCTGAGAGCCTGCGCAGCCGCGTGAAGACCTTGAGGAGCAGAAAGACGTTCCGGATGATGAGCACCGACTGATATCCGCCCGACGGCTGCGGGATCGCCTGGAAGACAAGCGCCTTGTTGTACGTGAACAGCGTGACGAAGAGCAGGAGGAAGGCAAGCGACGGCAGGTTGTAGCGCAGGTAGTTCCGCTTGACAGGCGCTGAGGCGAAGGCGAGTCCCACCTCGAGCAGCGTGAGCGCGAGCACCAGGAAGTCGGCGATCTGGACCGCGGCGAATACCCACGGAGGCTGCGGGCTGATCTGCTCGAGAAAGAGCGAGACCACCCCGAGCACCAGCGCGCCAACGATGAGGTTCGCCGATCGAAACATGCGCTGCCGCCGCATGCAGGGATACTACTGCCGTGTCGAAGAGGGTGTCAAAGCGGTAGAGGCGGTAATCGGTAGCCCACCGCGCCCGTCGCCTCCCTATTCGCCGAACTCGTAGAAGATCCCCCAGTACTCTACCTGGACTTGCTCCTCCAGACCCGCCGGCGTCTGAAGCGAATCGTAGAGCTCCGCGATCGGTACCCAGTCGTCCCCATCCTTTCCTTCCGCGATGATGTTCAGCGTGAAGCTTTCGAGCAGATCACCCGAATCGTAGATCAGGAGCAGGCCGCCAATGCCCTCGAAGCCCACCTCGATCGCCGGAACGAGCTCAAGGGGCAGGTCGGCCGCGTCCGTGACCGTAATGGTCATCCTTGTTTCGAAGGTTCTCGTTGTGTCGTCGTGAAGCTTGACCACGGCGCTGCCTGCGAACACGAGGAGCCCGGCTTTGAGATCCGACGCATCGTCATCGAAATCGAGCTCTTCCCCTTCTGTGTCGATCTCGCCGTCGAGTGCGATCCCCAGCGGGACATCGTCCGCGACGCCCCAGTAGAGCCTGCCGGTTCCGCTCGCGTGCATCGTGGCGATGAACGTGATCCCGCCATCTTCTCCGATGTTCCCGCTCCCCGCCCACTCGACCCCGTGCAATAGCTCTCCGCCGGGATC
>SKQU01000053.1 GCA_007118855.1 Spirochaetaceae bacterium | reverse complement strand
GTCGATCGAAGCGCCGCCTGAGCCGCCCGCACTCGGTTACAACATGGACCGGTACTTCGGTCAGTACTCGTTCCCTGACATGGCCTGGGCCAATATCGATCCGCCCGGAGGAACAGAGGAGGCGATCATCCGCGGCGAGGCAAGCGTCTTCTGGGAAGAACAGATCCCGTGGATGATCATGGCCGACTCCGCCGCGGAGGTTGAGCGAATCTGGCGTGCTGCGCTCGAAGAACTCGATGCGAGGGGTTGGCAGAAAGTGCTTGCGTACCAGAACGAACGCTTCCAGGAGAACAAGGAGCGCCTGAACCTCGAGTTCGCCTGGCCGCCTAATCAGCGCTGAGATCGACTCATCAGGCAGACCGGGGCGGGCGAGATCGGCCCGCCCCTTCTTGTCCAGGGTTGAAGAATCATGGGACTGAGCATCGACGCGAGCCGGGCCGAGTACGGGCCTCCAGACGCCGTGAACCGACTCGGGATCAACGTGAACCACTTGACGGACGGTATGCGACTGCACAACGCAGGCCAGTCGCTTGCGGATGCGCTCCGCGAAATGGGTGTCAGGTGGCTACGATTCCCCGGGGGAGAGAAAGCCGACGCCTATCTCTGGTCGAGTCCGCCATGCGAGGTACCGCGGCCACGGTGTGCACGAACCGGTCCCGGACAGGCCGGGGACTTGTTCCGCCGATTCCTCGATCTGGACGGATCGAGCTTCGCTTCGCACACCCTTGGATTCGACGACTTCATCGCCCTGTGCCATGACGTAGGTGCAGAGCCCATCGTCGTGGTCGCGTATGACTCGTGGCGAAAGGAAGTGCCGCCCGGCGGGAGCAGACCGACGAGGGAGGAACTGCTCGGGAACGCCTGCTCTTGGGTACGATATGCGAACCGGACTCAGGGGTACGGTGTCCGCCGGTGGGAGATTGGCAACGAAAGCTACCTCGACTCCTACAATGGAGCCGTTACAGCGTCCGAGTACGCGCGTGACATCCGGGTCTTCGCGGACGCGATGCGGAAGGAGGACGACTCCATCCTGATCGGGGCGAACGGGCCAAACGACGCTGAAGCGGTGGGCGCGCTCGATCAGGAATCCGGCGCAAGATGGTGGAGAGTCGTGCTCTCAGAGGCTGCCGAGGTGATCGACTTCCTGTCGATCCACGACTATCCCTGCATGCAGTGGATGTCGTACGACAGGTTCCTGGCAGGCACGCACGATTTCCGCTCAGTGATCCGCAACGCAAGAAACTGCCTCGAACTCTACTGCGGCGGTGCCGACGCGAAGCGCATCGAGATCGCGATCACAGAGACGAACTCGGCAGACTGGTACGGACATCCCGAGAACCTCGGCTGGCCGCACATCAACACCATCGGACACGCTCTCGTCCTCTTTGAGATGATCGCCGAGCATCTTCTGGAGCCTCGCCTCGTGTGCACCCTCGTCTGGAACACACGCTGGATATACAACGACGAGCCGGGGTCGCCGCAACTCTGGGACGCACTGAGATCTGACAACTCGCCGAATCCCACGGGCCAGATCATGAAGATCCTGGGAGAACGGTCCGCCGATCGGGTCGGACGCATACCGGTTGCCGCTCCACTTGGCTGCTACGTCGCGGAGTCCGCTGACTGCCGAACGTTCCTCCTGGTGAACCGGGATCTGCACGAACACGAGGTTGTTGTCACGAACCTGGTAGCCTCGGACACGCCGGTGGTCGTCGAGACGCTGCAAGGGAATGGCCCGGACGACACGTGCCCGGCATGGAGCCGGAGGACCACGTCGTGCCAGCCTCGAGAGCGGTTCAGGCTTCCGGCGGTTTCCATCACAGTCGTACGTACCTGATGCTTTGGACCGCGTGCTCCAAGAGCCTCACCTTTGCTCGTCGGCCTGGAGATCTGTACCTTCAGCGCAGGAGAGGCGACCATGGCACGAACACAGTCCTCCGTTCTCGTCGCGACGAACCGCGGTCTCTACGAAACCGGGCGAAGCGAGCCAACCGCCTTTGCCGGAGAACGGATCGCGGCGATCACGAGAACGGCGAACGCGGTGTGCGCCCTCGTGGGGCGGCACGAGATCTGGCGGACCAGGCCGGACGCCGGGGCGATCGACGAGGCGAGCTGGGAGAGGTTTGCGAGAGTGGAGCATCAGGCGGTCTCGCTCTACCGAACGCCGCAGGCGCTCTACGTCGGGACGGAGGAGGCGCATCTCCTGCGCGTTGCGGACGACGGCACGGTGTCGCAGCTCCAGAGCTTCGAGGAGGCTCCGCGACGGGACGGATGGTTCACGCCGTGGGGCGGGCCGCCCGCGACGCGCGCAATCGACGCGGCCGACGACGGAGAGCTATTCGTGAACGTGCACGTAGGGGGAGTTCTCCGGTCCACCGACGGCGGCGAGAGCTGGCGCCAGACGATTGACATCCGCACAGATGTGCACCAGGTTCTGTTCCATGATACCGCGGGGATGATCTTCGCACCCTCCGCACGTGGCTTCGCGGAGAGCGCCGATCGCGGAGGATCATGGACTGTCACGACTGATGGGCTTGATTTCTCCTACATGCGCGCGGTCGCGGTCGCCGGCGACACGATTCTCGCAAGCGCCTCGAACGGGCCTCACGGCGACCGCGGCGCCGTCTACTCGCGACCCCTCGGGTCACGGGAGCCATTCGTCCGGTGCACAGCCGGACTGCCTGAGTGGTTCCCCGGGAACGTCGATACGTTCTGCCTCATAGCGGGCGGGAGCGATGCAGGCGAGGTCGCCCTGATCGCCGCTCCCGGGGGAACGGTGTACCTATCGGAGGATGCCGGACGGCATTGGCGCGAGATCGCCAGCGGTCTGCCGCAGATCAACGCGGTAGCGATCACCGGATGAGCAAGGAGCTCCCATGACCAACACCGCGGTCGTCGTGGTGGGAGCCGGGCCGGTGGGGCTCATGGCGGCGCATGTGCTCGGACATAAGGGCGTCGAGGCGATCGTGCTCGAGCGCCGGGAGTCGCGGACCGGGCGGCTCGAGTGCGCCCGCGCGACTGAAGAGATCGACCTGCGCTCGCGTGCGATAGGCGTCATGCCGCCGTCGCTCGACCTGCTTGACGGCGTGGGTCTCGCGGACGAGTTCCTCTGCGCGGGCGTCCGTGCGGCCACGGGCGTCGTCCACGACGAGCGGAGCGAGCTCGGACGGATCGACTTTCAGGGCGTCCACCCGCGCTTCCCCTTCGTGCTCGCGATCCCCCAGTGGGGGACCGAGTCGATCCTCGCTTCGGCCATCACCGGACGACCCACAGTGGAGGTCCGCTATGGCGTTCCGGTGGAGAAGGTGATGCAGGAAGCCGACGGTATAACGCTTTGCTGCCGCGACGGCAGCTGCTGTCGCGCCCGGTATGCGATCGTCTGCGACGGGGCGCACGGCAGCCTCGCACAGGCGGCCGGCATCAGCCGCAGAGAGAAGACCTATCGCGCCCGCTTCTTCATGGCCGACCACCACGACCTTACTAATCTTGGCGATGAGGCGCACCTCTGGTTCACACCCGGCGGCGCGGTCGAATCGTTTCCGCTCCCCGCTTCGCTCAGGCGATGGATCGTCCAGCTACCCTCCGGGAGCCCGCTTCCCGGCCCTGAAGACCATGTCGATCTCGAGCGCATGGTGAATACGCGTACGGGGTACACGCTCGACCCTGGGGGCCGCACGTGGCAGAGCTCCTTTGCGCCGCAGCGCAGCGAGCTCAGCCGGTTTCACCGGGGCCGACTCCTGTTCGCCGGCGACGCCGCGCACACGATGAGCCCTATAGGCGGGCAGGGGATGAACACCGGCTTCGCCGACGCGGAGCTTGCTGCAACGCTGGTGGCGGGACGACTCGACGGACGGCTGAACGGGGGAGACGCCTGGGCCTACTACGAGCGTGCGCGGAAACGGGCGGTTCACGCCGCGGCGCGACGCGCCTGGGCCGGGATGCGCGTGGGGACGATCACGGGCCGGCCGGGCTCGTGGGTCCGCAGCCGAGTTGTATTCGTGGCCCTGCGCACGGCCGCGCCGCTTGTCGCCCGCCACTTCGCGATGATGAGCATCCCCATGCGGCAGGCCTCGGCGCGTCTACCGCGTCGGCTTACTCACCATGGTGATCCTCACAAAGCCGCCGAGTAGATCGCGGCTGCGATGCCCCGTGAACCCGGTCCTCTTCAGCATGCGCTCGAAGCCTCTGCAATCGGGGAAGTGTGCGAGACTACGCGCGATGTAGGCGTAGATCTCGGGATTGCCGTGAAGCACGAGGCCCCAGACCTGGCCCCAGAACCGCAGCAGACGCAGCTGAAGCGTACGACGGAAGGCCGACGCGGGAAGCGAGAACTCGAGAAATGCGGCGATCCCGCCCGGCTGAAGCACGCGAAACACCTCGCGAAGCGTGGACTCGAGGTCCGGCGCGTTGCGCACCGCGTAGCCGCCGGTCACGACATGGGCGCTCTCGTCGGCGGCCGGAAGCTCGTTCATGTCCCCGGAGACGAAGGTGGTGTTCGCGATCGCTTCGCGCTTCGCCCGCCGGCGCGCTCTCCACAGCATGTCCGGACTCAGATCAACGCCCACGACCGATCCGGTTGGAAGGGCGCGCGCGAGCTCCAGCGCGATGTCGCCGGTGCCGCAGGCGAGGTCGAGGGCAACGACGCGGTCGTCGGGGCCTGGTGCGGGAGCTGCCGCGCGACGGCGCAGCCTCTCGAGCACGTCGCGAACGAGCAATCGCTTCCAGGATCGGTCCCGTCCAAAGGAGAGGCAGCGCGTGACGAG
>SKQU01000033.1 GCA_007118855.1 Spirochaetaceae bacterium | reverse complement strand
GCTTCCACGTATAGGTCACCGCGAGCTTCGCGCCAACCGCGACGATCGCCGGGTAGCTGAACTCGTTCGCCCGGTGAGCGCGATCGAGTGCGACCTTCGATTCGTCCACGGGCGGGTCCTCGTCCTCGAGCACGAGCTCGTCTCCCCAGCTATCGCCGTTGTCGCGTGAGAAGGTAACGACGAGCGGCGTTCGCTTGCCCCAGTCGGCCGGCACCGGGTTGAGGCAGAGCGCAAGCGTCCCGCCGGCGCACTGCGCGAGGTCTATCCCGCTGTTGTTGTTCGCCAAGCCCGTCGCGTACGCTGCGCACCACGACCGCCCGCCGTCGGACGAGTCGCTTCGGTAGACTCGCCCGGCGGTGCTCCGTAGTAGCATGTGAAGGCGCTCCGGCGCGGACTCCCACAGCGTCGGCTGGATCACTCCCTTCCCGGTGAACGCTGCATGGTCAAGCGGCACCGGCCCGCCGAGCTCCCAGCTCCGCCCGCTGTCCCCGCTGATCGTGACCGCGGCGTCCCAGATCGTCTGCGTCTCACGCGACGTTGGGGCAACCCAGGAGCCGTTTGAAAGGATGACCGGCTTGTTCTTCACCGGGCCGACGGGATATCCCCCCGCCTTCGGCGGTTCGCCCGGTTCGCTCCAGGTCTCGCCCCCGTCGGTGCTCTTCATGAACCGTGTGCGCCAGTCGCGGCAATTGGGGCCCACCTTGTAGAAGAGGTGTACCGTCCCGTCCGGGGCTCTCGCGAGGACCGGGTTCCAGTGGGGAACACCGTCTTCGTCCGCGACGATGCGCGGGGGCGCCCATTGTCCGTCGCCTGACCGCGCAGAGAGCCAGATCGCCACATCGCCGTGGCCCTCGTACGAACCGGCGAACCACGACGCGAGCACGCCGCCGTCGGGCAGCGGCAGCACGGTGGAGGCGTGACAGCTCGCAAAGGGGCGGTCGTCTGTGAAGATGAACTCGCGACTGATGTGGATGGGCATTGGGTACCTCTTCCGCGCCATTATCGCACCTGGTTACCGTGATACCAAGCGTATCTGCGTACCGGTACGCCTCCTGCACGGTACCACGGTACTATCCCACGGAGCTTGTTTCGTGGACTATCCGGTTTCACGTCGAAGGGGTTCTGGTCTACACTGCGATCGACCGGTACGGTCACCTGCACGGTCGCGGGGCTTCGGCCGCTGCGACGCAATCCGGAGGTCCTGTGTCAGCGAAAACCATAGCCGACGGCGTCTGGCCGACGATGATTACCCCGTTCGCGGCGGACGGTGCGATCGACTACGACGCGCTCGGTGCGCTCGTCGACTGGTATATCGGCAACGGCGTTACCGGGCTCTTCGCCGTCTGTCAGTCGAGCGAGATGTTTCACCTGAGCCTTTCCGAACGCGTCAGTCTGTCGCAGGCGTGCGTGCGTGCCGCGGCGGGTAGAGTACCGGTGATCGCATCGGGACACGTGTCGTACGCGCTCGACGACCAGATCGACGAAGTCAGGCGAATCGCGGATACCGGGGTGCACGCTGTGGTGCTGATCAGTAACCGCCTCGCCCGGGAGTACGAGGACGACGAGGTATTCCTGCGCCGACTCGACCGGCTCGTGTCCGCCCTGCCCGACGACCTACTTCTGGGGTTCTACGAATGCCCATTCCCGTACAAGCGGCTCGTCTCGCCCGCCGTGATGCGCTACGGCGTGGAGTCAGGCCGGTTCGGGTTTCTCAAGGACACGAGCTGCAGCCTTCCGAACATGCGAGAGAAGATCCGGATCGCGTCAGGCTCTACCTTCAAGCTCTTCAACGCGAACGCCGCCAGCCTGCTCGAGTCGCTTCGTAGCGGCGCCGCAGGCTACTCCGGAGTGATGGCCAACTTCCATCCGGATCTCTACGTCGATCTCGTGGCGAACCACCGGTCCAACCCGGAACGCGCCGAGCGACTCCAGGGCTTTCTGGGTCTCGCGTCGGTCATCGAGCGCCAGTACTACCCGGTCAACGCGAAGTACGCGCTGTCGATGGAAGGGCTCCCCCTCACAACCGCGAGCCGCACCCGCGACCCAAACGGGCTGACGGAGGCGATGAAGCTGGAAGTGGAACAGATGACGGCGGTGGCGGGCGGGTACCGGGGGGAGGTCGGCTGAAAGCCGGTTACGCGAGCCCCCGGAACCGCTCCACGCGACCAAAGGTCAGGTAGTTTGCGTCGTGCGCGCGGTGCGCACCGCCAAGCCCGTCGTCAAACGCGGTCCGCGAGACGCAATCGTGGACGTCTCTCGTGGAAAACGGCACGGCGTTTCGTCATGGCACGCGGCACCAAGGCCGTGTGGAATGGACACCAGCGCACGCTGGTGCTGTCCGATGGCGAGACTATCGTCTGCGACTGGCAGGGGTCGCGCGTTCGTTCGTGGGGCTGTGGGCAACTGCTGCTGCTCGTCCGCGAAGGCGAGTTGTTGTGCATCCTGGTCCGCACCAACCCGAGACTCGAGGTGCTTCCCGGCGGGACGTTCGTCCCTGCCCCGGCGATGAACTGCGATCCATCATGAGCGTCCGGTTCCGACTGGAGGAATTTGAAGACACGGAGACAACTGTATGAGCGAAGAATTGTACAACGGTATCGTTCTGCCGGCCGAATGGCCGCCGAAGGGTTCTTCTGATGAAACCAACGAACAAATGCCCGTGCCCTATCTTGACAGCCCGCCCGAGCATATCCCTGTCGATGTCGGTCGCCAGCTCTTCATTGATGACTTCCTGATCCAGGACACCACCATGCAGCGCGTCTTTCATCAGCCTGAAAAGCACCTGGGAAACCCCATTGTGACGCCCGAGAGGGACTACGAAGGCTCATCCGTCTACCTGGTGGGCGAACCGGTACTCTGGGACGCACGCGAGCAGCTCTTCAAGATGTGGTACTCACCGGCTCACTGGGTGGCACCGCGAGCGCTGCTTCTCAGCGAGCACGGCTTGAGCTGGCGCCGGCCCGAACTCGACGTGATGCCGCCCACCAATATCGTGATGCCTCACCACGAGAGGTTCGCGATGTGCTCGATTCTGCTGGATTACAAGGAGAGCGACGAAGCTACGCGCTTCAAGGCATACGGATGGGAGTCAAGGACGGATGAAAGCCACTTCAACGTGTTCCTGAGCTCCCCGGACGGCATCTACTGGCGTGAGGAAGGAAGGTGGTCCGATACCTTTTCGCTGGATACCACGAACGTCTTCTTCAACCCTTTCCGCAACAAATGGGTCTTCAACCCAAAGCTCAGAGGGCATAAAGGACGTTCACGAGGGTACTCAGAAGTGGATTCATTTGAGGGACTCGTGAACGGGAACGCTGTACGTGATAGCGTGGTACCGTGGCTGCGCTCCGACAAGAGAGACGATGGATCCGATCAACTCGAACAGACCTCCATCGCACAGATCTACGATCTCTTCGCCACGCCGTATGAAAGCATCATGATCGGCGCGATCAACGTGTGGTACGGCCCGGAGAATGACGTCTGCAAAGAGAAACAGATTCCCAAACTGCTCCAAATACAGATGGGCTACAGCCGTGACGGGTTTCATTGGCACCGTCCAGTGCGCGAGCCTTTCATACATGCGGTCCGAAACGCCGGCCCTGGACATCCGGAATTCGGCTATCTCAGGCCGGCGGGAAACGTCCTGAACGTGGTGGACGACAGGCTCTTCTTCTACTATATGGCTGCTTCCGGCATCGACAGAGATGGCCGACGCGGCGTCTACACCGGTATCACGATCAACCTGGCCACGCTCCGCCGGGACGGGTTCGCCTCCGTGCGTGCGGGCGAAGAGGAAAAAGTGCTTGTCACGCGCCCGGTCACCTTCAACGGCAGATATCTGTTCATCAACGCCGCGATCCGCAAAGGCGGCGCTCTGCGGGCCGAGCTGCTTGATCGCAGAGCGCGGGCCATCGCACCGTTCGCGCTCAATCAGTCGGTGCCGTTCAACGGTGACCGGACCTGCGTCCGGCTCGAGTGGAAGCACGGCAACGATCTTTCCGCGCTGGTGGGTCGTCCGGTGCGTATCCGTTTCACACTCACTGACGGTGACCTCTTCGCCTTCTGGGTCAGCGGCTCCGCAAGCGGCGAGTCCGGCGGTTATGTCGGCGGTGGCGGGCCGAAGTTCCCGGGTGATAGAGATGTACATATCAAGTGAAGAACGAAGGGCGCGCTCGCACTGGTCGGAGAACAATCCGCTGTGATTCGTGAGGAGGATCGACGATGAATGCATGGGAACGAACGTATCAAGCCGTGAGCGGCGGCGTCCCCGACCGGGTACCAGTCGTGCCCAAGATCTGGGTCGATCTCGCGGCCCGCCTCACCGGAACGGATCTGGAGGATGTAATCCGCGACCCGAATACGGCGCTCCGCGTGATCGCGGACGCCGGGCGACTGTGCAAGGTAGATGCGGTGCGGCTCTTCCACTTCCCCGCGCGCAAGACCGCAACGCGCGAGGGAACGGTGTACGAGATCGACGCAGCCGGAGAAATGGTAGGCGAGATCGACATGCAGGGCGGCCTGCAAACCCGGCTCCGCGATCCGGCCCGCTACGACGTGACTGATCCGTACACGATGGCGCACCACCACCACTGGTCGACAGAGACGCCGGTGATTCACAGCGCAGCCGAGGCCGCCCGGATCGTCGTACCATCCAAGGAGTACTACGAACAGCTCGGCTGGGGCGACCGCCTCGATGCCGCGCGTCGTGATCTGGGCGACGATATCGCGATCTTCGGCGACTGCTCGTCCGGTACGATGGCCTTT
>SKQU01000409.1 GCA_007118855.1 Spirochaetaceae bacterium | reverse complement strand
TCGTCAGGGTCACGCTCCAGGTTGAAGAGCTGGCCCTCTCCGTCGGAGAAGGTGACGAGCTTCCACCGCTCGTCGCGGATCATCGTCATCACCGCCGTATCCTCGAGCATATTGTCACGGCCATGCTCGGCGAAGACGTACCGGCGGCCGCCTTCAGGGTTGACGAAGACCGGGCTCGTCGTGGGCACATCCCAGGTGGCGTCGCTCTTGGCCACGGGAGCCCCGGCCGCCGGGCCGTCGATCGCCTCGCCCGGGTCAGCCGTCGCGTCGGCTGCTGACCCCGGGCCGGCGCCGAGCCCGATCCCCAGGAGCGGCAGCAGCGAGACCGCCTCCATCTCGGGCGGCCGGGGAACTCCGGCGAGCTCGAGTATCGTGGGGCCCAGGTCAAAGAGCGAGACCAGGCTGCCGACGCGCGTCCCGGGTGCCGTCACGCCGGGCGTGCTGCCGGCCGACGCGCCGGCGGTTTCCTCACCGCAGAGGCGTCGCCGGGCCTGTGCGCCCATCCAGACGATCGCGGGCACCCGAACGGTCTCCTCGTACATCGTCCACTTCTGCGAGTGGCCGTGATCGCCGAGCGAGTCGCCGTGGTCGCTTGTGAAGATTACGACCGTGTCGTCGAGCAGCTGCTTCTCTTCCAGCGCCCGCATGGTCGCGCCCACCTGCTCGTCGATCATGCTCACGTTCGCGAGGTAGCAGGCGCGCTGGTAGTGGCGCTGCTCCGAGTCGGGGTTCGCGAGGTGGACGACCGAATCGTGGTCGACCTCGATCATGTGCCGGCGAAGGGCGCGAAGCGCCGGAGGTTGCGCGTCGGATTCCTCACCGGAGAACTCGCGGATGGGCAGTTGCTTGTGAAGGTAGCGCTCGAGCCACCGCGGGGTCGGGTCGTAGGGCGGATGGGGCCCGGGGAAGCCTATCTGGAGGAAGAGCGGCGAGTCGACGGGGTAGGAGCGAAGCCACCAGTCGGCGAATCCGCCCACGAAGCTGTCGCTCTGCATGTCCTCGTCGAGATCCCAGGTGAAGGCCCCCAGGCTCGTTCGGTAATCGTCGCGCCGGCGGTAGAGCTCGCGCTGCTGTTTGACCAGCCCCCGCGCACGCAGCGCCTTGTCCCACTCGTCGAAGAAGTAGCGGCCTTCGAGAAACCGGTCCTTGTTCTCCACGATGTAGCGCTCGTGGAATCCTGCCGGGGTCGCGAGCGGCACGGTGTGCATCTTGCCCACGTTGACGCAGTGGTAGCCGGCTCGCGCGAGGTCGCTCACCCACGTCTCCGTCCACGTATCACCGTTCTTGTAGACGCCGGTCGTGTGCGGGTAATACCCCTGAAAGAGGCTGCACCGGGACGGGACGCAGGAGGGAGCGGTGATGTAGCACCGGTCGAAGGAGTGGCCCTCCCGCACGAGCCGGTCGAGATGCGGGGTCTCCATGTAGTCGAAGCCGAGCGCGGCGATCGTGTCGTAGCGCTGCTGGTCGGTCATGATGAAGACGATATTGGGCTGATACTGCATGGATGTGCTCACGTGGACTCACTGCCTTCCGCTGCGCGGGCGGCAAAAACCGAGGACGCGCGATCCCGCCCGGCCCTCGGCGCCGGCGAGCCGCAGCCGCGCTTCACGGAGGTCGTGTCCGCAGACGGGGCCTCCTCTCGCGAGGTTCTTCGCCATGGGAAGGCCCATGATGCCGAGCCCCACAAACCCGATCGTCTCAGTCATCGCTCACCTCGCTGTCGGAAAGCATGCTCGCTACCCGAAGCAACCCCCGCTCGTCGCCCACGTTGCCGGGGAACACGACATAGGGAACACCGGGCCAACGCGCCTGCGGCCCGAGCTTCCACACAGGTACTCCCGGGAGGATCTGGCCCAGCACGACTGCCTTCGTCACGTTCAACGCCGAACGGGCGATCTCTATGCTCGTGATGCCGCCCTTTGCGACGAGCCAGGCCGGGTCCTCCTCGAGCGATCCGACGATCCGGCACAGTCCGCCCATGATGAGCCGGCCCGCCTCGAGAAACCCCGCAGCGCCCGTCTCGAGCCGCCGCCGGGTCGTGTAGCACACCGCGGTGCGTCCGCCCGCGAGCGCCGCGTCGATCTGTCGTGCCGCGCTGCGGACCTCGGCGTCGGCTTCCCCGGCGAGCAGCCGGTCAACGCGCACCTCGACGCCGAGCGCCTGCGATTCTGCAAGCAGCGTCGTAAGCTGTCGCGTGCTCTTCTCCACGTACGACCCCATGACGATCAGCCCGGGCCCGTGGGTGCGCACCATCTCGTCGCGGGCGAGGAGCGGGCGGTCCTCGATACCGGCGCGCACTTTCACGAACGACGCCGCGCACCGGTAGGCGAATCTCTTTCCTTCCCGTTCGACCGTCGCGAGCCCCATGACCGCGACCTCGAGGTCGGCGTAGCAGGCGGCGTTCAGCACGACCGGGACGCCGCTCACGGCGCGACGGAGCACATCGGCAACGGCGTCCGGGCCGCCCGCGCGGATCGTGTGGAGATCGACCGAGACTACGTCCTCCGCGCGAACGGCGCCGTCGGTCTTCTCTTCGACCCACCGGCGCAGGTTGCTCTCCCGGTAGCCGAAGACGGGGTCGCGAGCGAACTCCGTCTCGTGCGCGGCGATGAGCCGGCCGTCCTGCTCCACCCAATGCACGTCGTCGATCGTGTAGCGGCCGCCCTCGAAGAAGGCGGGTGCGATGATCACGCCGTCGGCCGCGCGATGCAGCCCGTTCAGGAGCGCGTCGACCTCCGTCGGGTAGTGGCCGCGAAGCGTGCTGTCGCTGCGTGAGGCAGGCACGATCGCCTCCACAGGGATGCCGGCGTTTCGTGCGGCTTCCGCAAGCCCCTCGCCGATTTCGTGACCGAGCCGTGCGGCATCGCTGCTCTCAAGGCCGCGGGAGTTCGTCGACAGGTAGAACACCGGCTCGCCGCCGCCGAGCGCATCGGCGAGGACCTCCGGTGTCCAGCGGGTGTAGACCGGCACGTCGTGGACCGTCTGCGTCCCGGTGGGGTCGTCGTCGAGTACGACGATGCGGACGCCTCTGGCGCTGAGCCCGGCGTGAATCGATCGGCGTGCGCCCGTGACCGACATCGGTTCCGGATGCCGAGCGAGTGCTTCGGTGAGGGTCATTGGTCGACCGTAGTCACCGGGCCGACCCTTGTCAATTGAAAAGACGCCGTGTCGGTTGACATGAGCGAGAACTCGCAGTACTCTTGGTTTAATGTTAAGTAAGTCAATCTACTTAATAGAGTATTCCGACGCTCAGGTCCGCTTCGGAGCGACTCGTGGCTGACACGCGTTCGACTCGGCAGGCGCGGCTCGTTTCCCTGGGCGCGCTCGCGATTGTGGCGGCGCTCATCCTCGGTTCCGCCTGGCGGGGCGGCGGGTTCGGCTTCTCGACGGTTGACGTCGGAGCGCTCTCCTCGCCACAGGCGACGCTTGACGGGTCGCTTCTGCTGCTGCGTGAAGCCGACGGTTCGTTCGAGCTGGTCGCGGTCGGGCTCGCTTCGCGCGAGGTACTCGCTTCCGTGGCGCTTGACCGCAGGCCGTCGAGGATCGTGCCGACGCCCGGCGGTGTCTCCGCCTTCGTCCTCTGGCCCGACTCGAACCGGGTGACCGTCTACGATACCGGGACGCTCGAGGTGCAGCGCGACGTCGCGCTCGACGGCGTTTCGCGTCCCATCGAGCTCAGTTTCTCGCCCACCGGCGAACAGGTGTTCGTCGTCGACGGCGACGGAGGCGGCGTCGTGGAGTATCGCCACCTGCGGCTCGAGCTGACCGAGAACCGCCGGATGGAGCTCGCCGGATCCGGTCCCGTGCTCACCAATCGACGCGCGACACGGCTCTACCGGGTATCGCCACAGGCGGTCTCCGTCTACTTCGCCCAGACCGGTGATCTCGTTGAGACCTACCCGGCCGCCGGCATGCGGCCCGAAGGTCTTCGGTTCGACGCGAGCTACACGGCGCTCTGGGGGGTCGACGCAGCCGGGAACCCGTTTGCCGTGGATGAACGTTCCGGGCGTGTCTCCTTGACGGACGTCGCGGAGGCGTTCCGTCCGGGTCCAGCTGCGGGCGAGCGAGTCGCCTTTCTCAGTGCCGACGGTCGATCGGTCGTCACGGTGAGCCCGCGCGAACCGGAACGTGTGGAGGCGACAGTCGAGCTTCCACAGGAGGCCCTCACCGTCGTGGCTCCCGACTCGAGCGTCTTCTGGGCGATCACCGCCGACGGGGCGATCCTCGACGTCTCCGGTGCGCCTGCCCGGCCCATCGCGGATCTGGAGCTACCCGGCATCGTCGAGGCTGTCTCCTCGCCGGTCGACCGAGGAGGGAGCTTCGCGTGTTTCTGAGAGGGAGGAACCTATGTGGCAGGTAATCGCCGGGCTCGCCCTGGGGCTCGGCCTTGGATACGCACTGCAGCGCGGCGGATTCTGCATGAACTCGGCGTTCAGAAGCCTCGTCTTCGAGAAGGACCGCAGCCTGATCCGCGCCTGGATCCTCGTGCTCGTGATCAACGTGGTCGGGGTGAACCTGCTCACCGAGCTCGGGGTGCTCACTCCGATGATCGCGCCCCTGTTCTGGCCGGCGATCCTGGCCGGCGGCTTCCTCTTCGGCGTCGGCATGGTCATGGCCGGCGGGTGCGCGAGCGGCACCTACTACCGTGCGGGCCGCGGCATGCTCGGATCCGTCGGCGCCCTGATCGGATTCGCCGTGGGAACCGCGCTGCTCGACGGCGGCGGCGCCTGGATCGCGCAGGCCTCCCTGCGCGCGCCCACGATCACGATCGACGGCG
>SKQU01000082.1 GCA_007118855.1 Spirochaetaceae bacterium | reverse complement strand
GGTGCCGTGAGCGCGCGTAGAGTAGGTGCCGGCCCGGGCGAGCCACTTCGGCGGTGGGGCGTGGGCGTAGCGACAGGAGGGATTACGACAGAATCGTGGACGTGGCATGTAACTCATTACGACCCAAATCGCTCTGACGCTTCACTACTGCAGGGTGGATGACAGTATCGATTGACCGCGCGGCCTGAACCTGCGATCGTAGAAGACTATGAGCGAAAAACTCCAGCCCGGCAAGGCGGACTTCATGGGCACGATGCCCATGGGCAGGCTGCTTGCGAGGATCGCGATCCCGGGCTCGGTCGCGTTGCTGGTCAACTCGGCGTACAACCTCGTGGACACGATCTTCGTGGGCCAGGGCGTCGGTCCCATCGGGATTGGCGCGGTGTCGCTGCTCTTTCCGTTCCGCGTGATCGTCATGTCGTTCGGCAACCTCGTGGGGATTGGGGCGGCGTCGGTCGTCTCACGAGCGCTCGGCTCGGGGGAGAAGGCACGCGCCCGGGCAGCGGCGGGAACCGCGCTCAGCTCCGCGGTGCTCATCGGAGTGATCGTCGGCATACTCGGCGTAAGCTTCGTCTCAACGCTCGTGCGAATACTGGGCGCCTCCGGCGAGCTCGTAGAGCCCACCTACGAGTACGCGCGGATCATCGTGCTCTCCGAACCCTTTCTCGTGTTCAACTTCGCCGCGAACTACCTGATCCGCGGGGAGGGACGCGCACGGGTAGCGATGGTCGCGCTCACATCCGGGGTCGCGCTCAACATCCTTCTCGACCCGCTGTTCATCTTCGGGTTCGGATGGGGCGTAGGGGGCGCGGCGCTTGCGACGCTCTTCGGCCACATGCTTACTACCACCTTCAGCGTGGCGTACTTCGTCCGGGGGAAAGGGGCGGTGCGGATCACGCTCGCCTCGCTGCGCCCCCGGGTCGACCTGCTGCGCGAGACGCTCGCGATCGGCTTTTCAGGTCTCATGAGACAGCTGAGCTCCGGGATCGTCCAGGTCGTGCGCAACAATCTCATCGTCGCGCTCGCCGGGCCGCTTGCGGTCTCCGCCTTTGGGGTCGTCTTTCGCACGATCCTGATCATGGCGATGCCTGCCATGGGCGTCGCGCAGGCGCTCCCGCCCATCGCCGGGTTTAACTTCGGCGCGGACAACCCGCTTCGCGTTCGGCAGTCGGTCTGGCTGTCTGTTGGCTACTCGAGCCTGATCACGTGGATTGGAATGGGCCTCATGATGCTCTTCCCCGAACCTATCTTCCGTGTCTTCACCTCGGACCCGCAGGTCATCTCCATCGGCGTTCCATTCATGCGCGTAAACGCGGTTGCGCTCCTGGTCTTTCCCACCTACTTTGTTGGGGCGGCCTTCTATCAGGCGATCGGAGCGCCCCGCAGGGCGCTTGCCATTGCCCTGCTTCGTCCGGTCGTGGGCCTCGCGATCATGTTCACCGCGGTGCGGACCGTCGGCACGATCGGTGTCGTCGCGGCCGATCCGCTTGCGATCGCCTTGGGCGCATTCATGGTCGTGGGGCTCCTTTCGCACAGCTTTCGGACCGACGCGCGGCTTGCGGTCTGCGCGTGAGAGGGAGGTGACGTTGGATTTCGTGGAGTTCAAGAGACGGATCCTCCGGCTTGCCGAGTCACTTCTGGCGACTCGACCCGACGACCGGGCGCCGTGGGAATCGAGGCTCCTCGGCGACGAGCGGGTTGATGTGCAGCTCGGCGCCGACGCGATTAACGTGCGCATGTCCGTTGCGGAGTTGTCGGCACGGACTCTGTGTTCGCTTCTCGTTACCTTTCGTGAGATGTTTGGGGATGGGGCCGACGCCGTACTGATAGCGGATCCTGACCCCCTGCGACTCGTCCTTTTCAACACCCGCCGTGACTCAGCCGGCTTCGTCAGCCGGTACTCCCGGGGCGTCGTCCGGCTGGAAGTCAGCGCGCCCACGCCGGGCTCCATGCCCGCGGTCCGAGTCGAGTGCCCGCTCGACGAGTTCGGCGATCACGTCGAAGAGTTCGTGACCGTGGTGGTGAAACGGCTCTACCCACCGCGCCCGACCGGTACCTCCGGGGCTGCCGGACCGCCCGGCTCGTTCACCGCGGACGGGGGTCCGACCGGCGCTGCCGCACAGCCCGACGAGCCCGCTGACTCTGCCGCAGAAGAATGGCTTCGTGCGCACGGGTCGGCCTTCGAGGATCTCGATTGCCGGGTGCTCGCGTCAGGGGTGCTCTCTCTAGAGGACCTCGTCGGTCTCGAGCGCGTATCCGAGCGCCTTCAGACCCTTCTGTTCCGCCCGCTCGAACGTCGTGAGCTGCTGCAGCGCATCGCGGAGCAGGTTGGTCCGGTGCAGATGCCCGTTCTGCCCCGTGGGGTGCTGCTCGTCGGGCCGCCGGGGTGCGGAAAGACGCGGAGTATGGAAGTGATAGGGTCCGCCGCCGGAATCCCGGTGGTCGTATTGCCGGTGGGCGCGATACTCACCAAGTGGTACGGTGAGAGCGAGCAGCGGCTGCGGCGGATACTCGCGCTCACGCGCCGCGCGGCGCCCATGCTGCTTCTCATCGACGAGCTTGACGCGATCGCTCGCCATCGCGCCGGTCTCGACGAGACCTCATCGCGGCTTGTCTCCATACTCCTCGCGGAGCTCGACGGGCTGGAGGATCGGGGCCGGATCGCCGTTGTGGCTGCCGTAAACGATCCTGAAGTGCTCGACTCCGCACTCCTCGACCGTTTCGACGTGCACATCACCTTTCCTGAGCCCGACAGCGCAGGACGGGCGTCCGTTCTCGCCTACTATGCGCGGCACCTCGAGCCGGGCGACGTCGAACGGCTCGCCGACCGTATGGAAGGCTGGAGTTACCGCAGGATCGCGGACTACGCGGCGAACGTCGTGCGCCGCTTCGTCGCTGGTCTCGATCTCTCCCGGCCTGAAGCCTCCGATCTCCCGCTGCCGTCCATGAGCGACTACCTGAGCGCGCTCGAGGAGTAATCGGTGACCGCGAGACGAGGGACCCTGCGACGCAGAACAGCTTGCCTGTCGGTCAGGCGTCGCCGGCGGCCCAGCGATCATCGCCGAGCCGCTCGACCTTGAAGTACCCGTTGGTGATGCTCATGTGCGTGCTCTCGCCACCCTGCCTGACATCCTTCATCAACGGACTGGACGAGCCGGTAACGGCAAAGGTGCCTGAGATCACCTCACCAACGCTCGCGGCGGCCTTCTGCACGGTCAGCGAGCCGGCTTCAGTGCTGAACGAGATGGAGCTGCCCTCGCCGCCGTCCACCCAGTACCAGACGCCGAACTCGCTGATCTGCTCTTCGACTGTGTAGCTTCCCGTCTCCGTCCCGTAGATCTCAATCCAGAGGTACTCTTCGGTCAGTGGTTCGCTGCCGGCCAGGTCGTACAGCTCGTCGTTCGCCCAGAGGGTGAGGTTTGCATCGTCTTCCACCGTTCCCGCCGGGACGCCGTAGCCCCATTCGGCCTCGGTCGTCTCGTTCGAGGTATCAGTGTATCCCTCCGTGAGAAGGACCCACGTGCCGTCCACCTTGAACGAGATGCCGAGCCGCAGGTTGATCGTCACCGTCCACTCAAGACCGTTCCCGTCCTCCGACACTATCGTGACGGCGGTGGGGACTCCGTCGCTGAAGGTCGGCATTGCGGCGAGCGTGGCGCCGGGTGACAGACCGACGACCGGGGTCACCGAGGCGAGGTCGACAGCAGGCGCCGACACAAGCACCGTTCGGGCAGCAGGGTCGATCTCCGCAGTGACATCGAAACCCTCAAGGGAGAACGACACGATCCGGGCTTCCTCTACGTCCACGAAAGCACATCCGGAGATCACCAGGCCACAGACGACAATCAGACCAGTCAGCCGACGCACCATACTCCGACTCCTTCTCTCTGAAACCTGATGATATCACTAATCTATTAGGGCGGCAAGTCCCAGTGACGCCTCGTGAAGGGCCCGGGCCGCCTTTTCCGCCCCGCGGCAAACCATTAGATTTCCCGGGTGAAGTGTTCCGCCGACCGCGTTCGCGCCGCGTGCCGTCGACCCCGGACCGCCTCGGGCGCCGGGTGTAGGTAGTCAGTGCAGCGTCGGCTCCTGCTCGCTCCACCCCTATGCGCTCCGCTTGCGCTCCTTCTCGTCGCGCTCATCCGGCTGCTGCTGATCTTCCCGTTCACGCCCGAGCGCCTCGTGGTGGACCAGCCGCCCGAGCCGGCGGACGCGATCGTCGTGCTCGAGGGCGCCGGGTACCGGATCCGCCGTGCAGTCGAGCTCGTTGCCGAGGGGTACGCCCCCGCGATGATCCTGCCCGGGTTGACCGAGTGGTCGCGGGGCGTGCTCGAGCGCGAGGCTGCCGCGGCATCCGTGGTCCTGCGCCTGCTCGAGCCTGACGCGACGGCGACCGACAGCACCTTTGAGGAGGCCGTCAACACACGACGTCTGCTCGCCGACTATCCCCATATTCAGCACCTCATCGTCGTCACGAGTGACTACCACAGCTATCGCACTCAGTGGACGTTCCGGCGGGTGCTTCCCGCGCGCATCCGCATCACGATGGCTCCCGTGCGACACGGTCACTGGAGTCCTGATCTCGCCCGCGGATCCGGGCCGCCGGCGAGGCTGTTTCGCCGGGAGCAGGTCAAGTTCCTGGGGTACTTCGTGCTCTACGGGTGGCGGATCTACTGAAGGCGCCGGGGCGCGCCGGGCGCACTGGTATTGCGGCCGGAACCCGGCTCCGGTATTCTGGGGCCGCTGAGGGGGGCTGGTATGCGGATCGTTCGGGTCGCGGTC
>SKQU01000404.1 GCA_007118855.1 Spirochaetaceae bacterium | reverse complement strand
GTGCCTGAACTGCGGCAGGTAGTCGCGGTTCGCCTCGAACATCTCGTCGACCATCTGCTTCGTCTCCTCCATGCTGAGCATCGCCGAGGTCAGCGGGTCAAAGAGAATCGAATGGAAGACTTTCCGCGGGTCGCCGCTCATTGAGCCTTCCACCGCGAGCTCTTCGCAGCGGGCGCTCGTGTTCACCATCACGGCGAGGTGGTCCGGGAGCGGGCCCACGTGAATGGGCTCGAGCCCGTAGCGGGAAGCGAGTACCGGCACCTCGACGCAGCAGCCATCGGGCAGGTTCTCGATCAGCGAGGCGTTTCGAACGTTGCCGTTGAACTTGAACATCGTCCCGTCGCCGAAGACCGCGTTGAAAATATAGGCGGCGTACTCGTGTCCCCGCTCGAGATCGACCGAATCCTTCGCCATCCACTCGGTGATGTCATCGCGCCAACTGTGTTCGCGCTCGACATACTGGTTGAGAATGTAGGCGTGGTGCCCCGGGTTCCAGTTCGTCCCGTGCGTACAGTACTGCTCGATCAGATCAGGACGCTTGCGGAACCACGGGTTGTACTCCGAATTGTGGCCGCTCGACTCGGTTACGTAGTAGTCGAGCTGGAGGAACATCTCGTTTCGCACCTGTTCGGCCTTCAGGATCTCCGGTTTCTTCATCGCCTCGCGCAGGAGCGGGTAGGCGTCCTTGCCGTTCCACAGGTACTCGAGATAGAAGGCCTGGTGGTTGATGCCGGCGCAGACGTAGGTGATCTCCTCCATTGGCGCGCCAATCCAGTTCGCGAGCATCCCCGCGGTGCCCTGAACGCTGTGGCAGAGACCCGAGATCCGTACGTCTGAGACGGACTGCATCGCACGGCAGAGCATCGCCATGGGGTTCGTGTAGTTGAGGAAGATGGCGTGCGGGCAGAGCTTCTCTATGTCCTTGACGATGTCAAGCATCACCGGCGCGGTGCGCAGGAAGCGGAAGACGCCGGACGGCCCTCGCGTGTCACCCACGTTGATGTCAATCCCGTACTTCCTGGGGATGAGGATGTCGTTCTTCCAGATGTCCACGCCGCCTGAGAGGATCGTGCAGATCACCCCGTCGGCTCCCTCGAGCGCCTGCGCGCGGTCCTGAGTCGATACGACCTTTGCCGGATACTTCCCGGCCGTGACGATCCGCTTCACCGCCTCCGTGATGTAGCCGAGGCGCTCCTCGTCGATGTCCATGAGCGCAATCGTGGAATCCGCAAGTGCCGGAAAGGAGAGAATGTCCTTCACGAGGTTCCGGGTGAAGCCGAAGCTCCCGGCGCCGATGAATGCTATCTTTTTCATGTGGCAAGCATGACGAGTTGCATCCGCACGCGCCATGGGGTAGTGTCGTCTCTGACATGGACAATTGTCGGATATCTGCGGTTGCGCCCCGGACGACCCCGCTTCCCGCCGAGCTCACCGTCTACCACGCCGGCAGCGAGGAGTGCGCTGCGGGTCACCGATGGGCCGGAGTCCGCGACCACTACCTCGTTCACTACGTACTCGGCGGCTGCGGCGTGTTCCGGTGGCGCGGAGTCGAGCATCGCCTCGCCGCGGGCGCCGGATTCACAATCTTCCCCAACGACTATGCCGACTACGAGGCGAACCACGAGGATCCGTGGCACTACTGCTGGGTAGGGTTTCACGGGGCCGCGGTCGCTCATGACCTGGAAACGGTGGGAGTCACGGGGCACTCGCCGGTATTCTCCTACGACCGCGACTCCGGGCTTCGGGACTGCGTGCTCGAGTGCGCGGCGGCGCTCCACGAGCCTGCCGGCCGGGACTTCGCCTTACGGTCGCTCGGATACCGCCTCTTTCATCTCCTCGCGCGTCAGCAGGCGCCGCGTCCGGCAAACGCACGCGCGGCCTACGTCGCGGCGGCCATAGCATTCCTGAACCGCAACTTCTCGCACCAGCTCTCAATCGCGGAGGTCGCCTCGTACGTGGGGATAGACCGTCGCTACCTCGCGGGGATCTTCCGCGACGCAACCGGAACGAGCCCGCAGGAATACCTGCTGCAGCTGCGGATCGCCAAGGCGCGAGAGCTCCTGCACGCGACCGATCTGAGCGTCGCCGCGATCGCGCAGTCGGTGGGATACACCGACGCGCTCTACTTCTCCCGGCTCTATCACCGCAAGACCGGCGCGGCCCCGTCGACCGTGAGAACGGGGTAGCATGGCCGCCCACACCTTCCCGTGCGGTCCGGGCGACGGGCGACCCGCCGGGACCGCCTCCGCCGGAAAGGCGGTCTATCTCTTCTTCTACGCGGCCTCTGCATCGCTCCTTCCGGTGCTCACGCTCTACTACGAGAGCGTGGGCCTCGCGGGCGGACAGGTGGGGATCCTCGCAGCCCTGTGGCCCGCAGGAAGCGTCGTGGGCGCGGCGACCTGGGCGGCGATCGCAGACTCCACGGGACGGCACCGTCGCGTCCTCGTCGCAACGATCCTCTCGTCGATCGCCGCCGCGCAGCTCTTCCGGTTGGGCGCGGGCTTCTGGTCGCTCCTCCCGGTCGCGCTCGGGCTCGCCTTCGCATCCTCGCCCATCATGCCGCTCGTGGACAACTCGGTGCTCGAGTCGCTCGGCGAAGACCGGCCTCGCTACGGGAGGGTCCGGCTTTGGGGCGCGGTGGGGTGGGGCCTCAGCGCCCCGCTCGTGGGCCTCGCGATCGACCGCGTGGACCTGGGCATCGTCTTCCCCGTCTACGGCGTACTGATGGCCTTGACGCTCGCGGCCACCATCCGCCTCCCGGTCACCACGATGGGATCCGGCGTCGACGTGCGCGCGGGGCTTCGGCTCATGGCGTCGGATCGACGCTGGCTCCTCTTTCTCACGATCGTCCTGACGAACGGTGCCGGCGGAGCGTTCACCCATCACTACCTGTTCATCTACATGAACGCGATCGGCTCGAGCGGGCTTCTGCGCGGGCTCGCGCTCGCGGCCTCGACGGTGAGCGAGCTCGTCGTGTTCGCTCTCGCGCACCGGTTCCTGCGGCGGTACGGCTCACGGCGCCTGTTGATCGCGGCGCTCGCGGTGACCTCCGTACGGCTCTTCCTCAACTCGGTCATCACCGTCCCCGAGCTCGTCCTCCTGCCGCAGCTGCTGCACGGCATAACGTTCTCGCTCTTTCTGGTTGCCGGCGTCACCTACGCGCAGGAGATCGCCCCTGAAGGGATGGGCGCGACGGCGCAGTCGATCTTCACGAGCACGAACATGGGAATTGGAGGGATCGTGGGCGCGCTGCTCGGCGGGTATCTCTACGAACTGTTCGGAATTCAACAGATGTTCCTCGCGGCCGCCCTCATGACCGGCGCGGCGACGCTCATCTTCCTCCCTGTCTTCCGGAACCGACGCTGAATCACGCTTGCTCTGGCTCACTTCAGCATCTACAATTGCCTCGTGACCGTCATACACAACACGGGAAGACGTCTGCGCACCCTCCACTGGGCTGCCCTTGCACCGGAGCAGAAGCTCGCGCTCAACTATCGTGAATCAGCCCGACTCATGCGGCTGAACCCGGACTATGGCTGGCGCCGTTTCGCCGAACGATGGCGGCAGCGGCAACGAGGCGAGCTCCCGTAGCCCTACCCGAGCACGTACGACTCCTGCCTGGCGAATCCCTCGACCCGCGCGCCCGCCTCATCGACGGTGACAACGGCCCAGGCATTGTCCTCGCTCGTCTGCCCCTCGCACATCGCCCGCAGCGTCACGTACGATACGCCGCCGATCGACTGGTACAGCCCCGGATGGTAGTGCCCCTGAAAGACGGTCACCGGGTGATCCGCGCGCTCGAGCACGGCGCGCACCTCATAACGGTTGGCCGCGACGTGCGGATCGCGTCCATCCTGCGACGGACGATCGTCGAGGTTCTGGTGCACGAAGACGAAGGTATGCAGGCGCCCGGCCGCAGCGCTGGACGCAGCGGATGTCGCTGCCGTCGCCGTCAGCCCCAGCTCATCCGCCAACCACTCGAGCTCGACCTGCGGAATGTAGCTGTCTTCCCACCCGTAGTTTCCCGAGTCGTAGGCGACGCCGTCGGCGCGGTAGTTCGCATCGAGCACGAGCATGCGGCAGCCGCCGGCGCTGAACGAGTACCAGGCGCCGTCGCGGGGAGCGCAGCCGGCGCCGGGACCGGGCGGGACGCCAAGGGCGCCGAGCACGCGCGCCTTGCTCATCGACTCGAGGTCGTGATTGCCGAGCACGTGATGCACGGCCAGACCGCTCCGGTCGAGCACTTCCCGCACGGCCGCGAGGTTCGCGAGGTCGACCGCCTCGTCGTGCGCTCCGTTGATGATGTCTCCAAGGTTCACGACGAAGTCGACCCCGCGCGCCCGAAAGGAATCGAGACAGACCCGCAGCTTGTCGAGCGAACGGTCGCAGAACCGGGTCCCGTACTGCTTCCCGACCGCGTAGTGCGCGTCGGTGAACAACCCGAACCGCATCATGCGCTTACCTCCACCGTCTCGTGCACACCGCCCCTCGTCAGCGCGTACGAGAAGCCCGGCAGGAGCGCCGCCGCCCCGCATCCGCCGTCGAGGTCGATCGCGAGGAGCGCGAGCTGCTGGTCCGGCCCCGGGCGCAACCGGCGCCGGATCTGGGCGATCACGCTCTCGCAGGCGGCCTGGACCCCGAGCCCTCCGCGCATCCGCTCGATCACAAGGGCGCTCGCCGCGATCCGCAGCGCGAGCTCGCCCCGCCCGGTCGCGCCGGCGGCGCCCACCTCGCCGTCCACGTAGAGCCCGGCTCCCACGATGGGAGAGTCCCCTACCCGCCCATGCATCCGGTTCAT
>SKQU01000007.1 GCA_007118855.1 Spirochaetaceae bacterium | reverse complement strand
GGCGGCGTCTTCTGTGGCGCACGCGGAGCCGCTCACGCTCGGCGAGGCCGTCGCGGGGGCCCGTGAGGCGAGCCAGTCGGTCGAGCGCGCGCGCCTGGAGATCGACGCGGCGGTCGCCGGCCGCCGCCAGGCGCGGGCGAGCTTCGGGCCGCGGGTCGACGCGAACGTGGGGGCTGCCTACGCAACCCATCCTCCGGAGGGCATCACGATCCCAACCGGGGCCTTCGGTACCGTGACCGACCCCACGAGTACCTTCCCAACCCGAGTGCCCGACCGTCCGATCGTCCTCGTGCCTGACCCGGACAACGTCGGCTTCTCCGCGACGATGGGGATAGAACAGCCTGTCTTCACCTGGGGCAAGCTGACGGCCGCCCAGGATGCCGCGACCGCGGCGCTCGAGGCGAGCATGGCGCGACACGACCAGTCTGTGCGGGAGCTGCGACGGACGGTCACGCTCGCGTACGCGGGCGTGGCAGCCGGAAGGGAGTCGGTGCCGCTGGTCGAGGAGGTGGTGGCCATGCTCGAGAGCAGAGTCGCCGACGCGACCCGCCGGCTCGAGGCCGGGGCCGCCACCCGCGCCGAGGTGCTCGGCGAGGAAGCGAGGGCAGCCTCAGCGCGGGCACAGCTGGTCAGGGCGCGCCAGGGACTGCTGACCGCGGAGTGGAACCTCCGCCGACTTCTGGGGCGTGAGTTCGGCGAACTCGCCGGGATCGAGGTTCCTCACGCCCTGCCTGAGGAGAGCGATCTCGTGGAAGCGGCGCGTTCGGCGGATCCGCGGCTGACCGAGCTGCGCGCGACGACCCGCGGGGCGGAGGTGCAGCTGCGTGTTGCCGGCGCGTCGCGGCCCTTCCTGCCGGACCTGGGGTTGCGCGTGCAGGCAGCGGTGCGGGGGCAGCGGGTGCCGTTCGTCGAGGCGAACTGGATAGACACCTGGGACGGGAACGTGACCATCTCCATTGGAGCCTCGGCGCTGCTCTACGACGGCGGGAGAAGCAGGGCCGACGTCGATGTCGCGAGGGCGCGGTACCACCAGGCGCTGTCGGCCGTGAGTGAGTATGCGGACGCGCTGCCGCTGCAGGTGCGCCGGGCAGTCGAGCGCTACCTGATCGCGCAGGCGTCGACGGCGGAGGCAGCGGCGCGCACTGCGAACGCGGAGGAACAACGACGCGTCGCCCAGGTTGCATTCGACAACGAGCTGATCTCCCGCAGCGAGCTCACCGGCGCCAGGCTCGCGGTTCCCGAGGCACGTCTCGCGGCCGCTGCGGCGCACCTGGATCTTTCGCTCGCGTTCGCCGACCTGGAGTACCTCGTCGGTCCTCTGGACACCGGCCTCAGTCACTGAAAGACCCGCTCGATTCGCTCGACGAGCGAGTCGAGCTCGTCCTGATCAAGGGGCCGCCCGTCGGCGGTGGCGATCGCCTCCTGTACCGGGTATCCCTGGTTGGCGTTACCCATGTGAACGAGGTACGTCGTCTTGTTCCATTCCGGCAGGCCGTCCATCTGGAGGTCTGCCCTCACCCCCTCCAGGTCCGTGATGTCGTCCACGCGTGCAGGAAAGAGCAGAACGAGCACGTCGTCGCGGTAGACGCCCTTGCCGGCCATCAGCTTCATCTGTTCAGGGAAGATCCGCATCCAGGCGACTGTGTCGTCGGTCTGTTCCAGGAAGTATGAGTCGAGCAGCTTGTATTTCATGGAGCCCCGCTTCGCTTTGACCCGTTTTGGATCGGGCAGTATTTTCCCCACGGAAGATATCGTTTGTCCCGACGCGAGCAAAGTCGGGGGGGGAGTATGCGAGTCCGGTTTGCCCTCGCCGCGGTCGTCGCGGCGCTTCTTCTCTCATGCGCGGAGCCTGCCCACGACTCCACCGGGACCGCAGTCACCGCCGCCCAGCGCCTCGGCGAGCAGAGCTCGCTCCAGAGGATTCTCGAGCGGGGAGTCCTGCGCGTCGGCACCACCGGCGACTTCTCCATGAGCTTCATTGACCCGGAGACCGGCGAGCGCGGCGGGTACGACATAGAGCTTACCCGCAAGCTCGCCGAGGACATGGGTGTCGATATAGAGTATGTGCCCACCGAGTGGCCGACGCTGGTCAGCGGTCTCACCGCCGGGCGCTACGATATCACCACGGGCGCGAGCTTCAACCCGGGGCGGGCGCGCACGGCGAGCTACACCGTGCCGATCGCCCGGGCCGGCACGGTCGCGATCATCCGTCGGGCCGACGCCGACCGTTTCAGGAGCTGGGAGGCGATCAACCGGCCGGAGGTTCGGGTCGCGACCCGGCATGGATCGGTCTTCGAGGACCACGCTCGCCACATAACCCCTGATGCGCAGATTCTTGCGGTGGCGGCGCCGGCAACCGAGCACGAGGAGGTGCTCGCCCGCAGAGCGGACGCCGCGATCACGAGCCTCTTTGACGCGGCGGCGCTCGTCCGTGACCAGGGGTCGCTTCAGATCGCACCGGTGGAGCCAAGAAACACCACCTACATCGGGATCCTCGTCCCGCAGGGGCATCACGAGCTGCGCTCCTTCATCGACGCCTGGATCCGGGCGCAGGAGTACTCGGGTTTCATCGACGAGCTCACCGAGCGGTGGAATCTGGCTTTCTGAAGCCCGACGCGGTGTTCTGGGCGTGCGCCCTGCGGCTCAGAGGTTGAACCAGTCGCGCAGACGTCCGTCGCGGAAGATGAGCTCGGCGAATCCATACTGCCAGAACTCGTCTCCCTGCCGCAGCTCTATCTCTTCCGGGTCCGGAAAGAGCGCGCGCACCTCCGCCTTCGTCATGCCGACCCGCAGCCGCGAAAGGTCGACGAGACGCACGAATGGCTCGGCAAGCTCGACATCGAACCCGGTCTCGACGGCGCGCATGGGCCAGCCGGGATCCACCGGAGGTGCCGGTGCCTGGGCCTGGGCCACAGGCTTCTGGGGTGTCGCACAGCCGGAGGCGCTGACGAGCACCACACAGACGGCGATTACCGCCCTCCGGATCGCCCGTCGGGTAGATGCGCGCGGTGCCTGATGCGGCGTCTGCCGTGTGCCTGGTGCTCTCATCCGTTCCAGTCCTCTCCCTGATTTGTATCAGGAGATCCGCGCGGTGTCGACCCGTCCGACGGCTCTGCCCGGATGGTCGCCAAGCGGAGTGGAACGACGCAACGGGGTCATCGCTGAAACCTGACTAAATTGGTGATACATTCAGGTTGGAGGCTCCAATGTTGAAGACCATTCTCACGCTCGTCGCGGCTCTGTTCCTCGTTGCGCTCTCACCCGGTGCTGCCGTCGCCGAGTCCGCGGAGGTTGGTGAACCCACGAACTTTGACCGCGAGGCCGACGGCCTTTCGGTTCAGGCGGGGGCGGGGCTCGTCTTCTGGTTTCCCTTCGCTCACCTGGAGGCGCGGATTCCGCTTGCGTCACGCGTCAGCGGAAATCTCTTCGTCTCCGCCGGCTACCGGGTCTTCCGTCTCACGATCCTGGGCTCCACGACCGAGGCGGCCGTCGTGTACGGAAACGCCGGCGCCGAGGCGCGCTACCACCTGGTGCGCGGACGCTTCCTTGATCTCCACCTTGGCGCGGGCCTGGGGTCGCTCTTCGTCGTCTCAGAGGCCGAAGGGAACGCGATGCCGATTGTCTGGGCGAACGCGGGCGCGACGGTGGCGCCCTTTCCACGACTGATGATCGACGCCGAGCTCAACGGCGTCTACGCCCCGTTCACAGACACTTCGAGCGACACCCCGTTCCTCGTCCTGCCGATCCTGCGCGCGCGGATCCTGCTCTGACGGCTGAACTGGTGGAGCCGGGCGAACGACAACCGCGACCGCACGAGCGAGAATTGACAGCTCCGGCGCGGATTGGTATAGTGTGGGTGTTCTCGTCGCCGGACCTTGCGACGGGAGACGGGCGATTAACTCAGTGGGAGAGTGCTACCTTCACACGGTAGAAGTCGGCAGTTCAAATCTGCCATCGCCCATTCTTCTCGGTCACACCGTTGGCAGCGCGTTGCTCCAACTCAGCTTGTGGAAGTCAGAGTCGCACAACCCGGAAACCCGTAACCCACGACTCGGTATACGGGCAAGATCCACCAGCGATCGGCGACGGCGCATGCAGCAGCTGTACTGCACCGGCTTCCGCCCCGCCTGACGCGAGCGGCGCCGGAGATAGGTCCTCGGTAGTCCGTCAGCGTCCCGGCGGGATAATTGCCCATCGGTCCCACATCAACTCCTCCAAGGTCCCGCTCTTGTCGTCGAGCCCCGGTTCGTTAGGTAGGTTGCTGCCCACCGGCCGCGTTGTGCCGTCAATGTCCCCGTACACTGCATAGTCATCAATGGCGTTGTTCCCGGTACTGCCTGCAAAGGCCTTCAGATAGTCTGTCGTCTCTGTGCTGCCGTTCCGTCCAGCCACTCGCGGTCCAAGCGGCAGCTCCTCGAGGCGATCAGACGAAGCCCTCGAGCTTTCCGCCGATTCGCCGCTTCACGTTCAGCGGAGACCGTTACAGTCTGGGCATTGCCACGAAACGTATCGACGGGAGCGAGACCCGGATCTACGACCCGGAGAAGAGGATCTGTGATGCGATTCGGTTCCGCCGTGCCCTGGGCCAAGATGTCGTGAACGAGGCGGTACGCAAGTATCTTCGTGGGCTAGGCACCGGCCTTGATAGAGTTATGCAGTGCTCCCGCGTCTTGCGAGTAGAGGGGATCGTCCAGACGCATCTACGGATTCCTGCGTGAAGGAGTCTGCCGCCTTCGAAAGCAAAGAGAGCCGAACTCGCCCGACTCTTCAGCTCGCCTGTGGAACAACTCAAAACCGGTTT
>SKQU01000327.1 GCA_007118855.1 Spirochaetaceae bacterium | reverse complement strand
GGGCTGAGAAAGTCACGGAGCTTCTCGAATCCGGCCGCCTCGACGAGTGTGCGGTAGTACGGATGATGGTAGGGCATCATCGTCATGGAGGCGGTCCGGTCATACCCGTGTATCAGCACGCCGGCTCCCGCGAAGCTCGAGAACCCCTGCGGCCCGACGAGCTCGGAGAGTCCGCGGTTCCGCGCCCATTCGTCCGCGTGGCCGAACAGCGCGTCGGCAACCGCCTGGTCGTCAATCGTTTCAAGGAAGTAGAACCGCGCCTCGAGGGTCCCGTGAACCTCGTTGAACCGCTTCGGCTCGAGCATCGCGATGCGCCCCACCGGTGTGGAGCCTCGCCGTGCGAGAAAGAACTGCGCGTCGGAGTGCTCGAAGTAGGGGTGCCTTCGCGCGATGATCGCCCGCATCGACGCGTCGAACCACGGCACGTAGTACTCACAGCCCGCGTAGATCCGGTGCGGCAGTGCGATGAAGTCGCGCTCCTCACCGGTGCCGCTTTCGACCTTGCTGATGACGATTCCGGTGCCCATGAGCTGCCAAGCATAGTCGATCGACCCGACCCTGTACACCGCCGCAAGCACGGCCGAGAGACCGGTTTGAACCGCGGCGCGAATCACGATACGATGCGACATGAGCGATACCGACGCTTGGTACACAGTCGCCGCGGCCAGCTCCATTGCCTCGCCGACGCTCCTCTTCTACCCCGAGCGCATTCGCGCCAACACCGCCGAAGCGGTTCGCGTCGCGGGTACGCCGGAACGGCTGCGGCCGCACGTGAAGACCAACAAGTGTCCGCACGTCGTCTCGATCATGCGCGACCACGGGATCTCGCGGTTCAAGTGCGCCACGCTCGCTGAGGCCGCGATGCTCGCGGACAGCGGGGCGAAGGACATCCTCATCGCCTATCCCCTCGTCGGTCCCAATCTGACGATCTTTACCGGCCTGTGCCGACGCTATTCCGGGGTATCATTCAAGCCGACGGTTGACAGCGTGCCAACGCTCGAGCTCCTTCGCACTGCCGCCATGGAGGCCGGGCTCGTCGTGGAGGCGGTGCTCGACCTCGACGTGGGGATGCACCGCACGGGCGTCTCGTCGGTTGAGAAGGCGCTCGAGCTCTACCGGCGGATCGCGGCCGACGCGAATCTGCGTCCCGGCGGCATCCACGCCTACGACGGCCACGTCCACGAGCGTGACCTGCCGCGGCGCCGGGAGATCGTGGCCCCCACGATCAGGACGGTGCGCGCGATGGCGCAGGCGCTGCGGGCCGACGGCATCGAGGTCCCCCGGATCATCGCCGGAGGGACGCCCACCTTCCCCTGTTATGCCGACGACGCACCCGAGTTCGAGCTCTCTCCCGGCACCTGTTTCCTGCACGACTGGGGCTATCTCGAAGGGTACCCCGATCTCGAGTTCCTCCCGGCGGCGCTTATCCTGGGCCGGGTCATCGGCCGGCCCGGCGAGCACCTCTTCACGATCGACGTGGGGTCGAAGGCGATCGCCGCAGACCCCGCCGGACCGCGCGGCACGATACTCAACCTTCCGCATGCCGAGCCGCTCGGGCAGAGCGAAGAGCACTGGGTCTTCCGGCTCGACGGCGGCGACGGCGGTCGAGTGCCGGCGCCGGGCGATGAGGTCTACGTGCTCCCGCGCCACATCTGTCCGAGCGTGGCGCTCCACGCGCAAGCGGTGGTCGTGGGTGCCGACGGCACCACGACCGAGCGCTGGCCCATTGCCGCCCGCGACCGGGCGGTCACGTGAATGAGGGGGCACTTGTGACGATGCCGATTTTCGACTCCCATCTCGATCTCGCCTCGAACGCGCTCTTTCTCGACCGGGACCTCCTCCTTCCGCTCGAGGAGCTTGCCGCGGGCGAGCGCGGCATGGACGATCTGCCCTGCCGCGGACACCCCACGGTGAGCCTCCCGGAGATGAGACGCGCGGGGGTTCGACTCTGCTCGCCGACGGTACTCGCCCGCGTTCGTCCGCAGATCCGGGGCACCGCGGTACCGCGATCGGCGATCGACTACGTGACCGGCGAAGCGGCGCACGCGATGGGCCTCGCGCAGATCGCCTACTACGAGCTCCTCGCCGCGCGAGGCGAGCTTGCGATCATCACCACGGCGGAGGAGCTTGACGCCTTCGCCCGCGAACTGCCCGTCGGCCTCGCCGACAGCGGCTCCGCGCCGTCGGACTCGGTCGCGCCGACCGGCTGCATCCTGAGCATGGAAGGCGCCGACCCCATACTCTCGCCTGATCAGGCGGCGCTCTGGTGGGAGCGCGGCCTGCGCTTCGCGAGCCTCGTCCACTACGGCGTGGGGCGGTATGCCGGCGGCACCGGATCAACCGCCGGCGTGACGCCCGAGGGCCGCGACCTGCTGCGCGCCTTCGAAGAGCTCGGGATCGTCCTCGACCTGACGCATCTGTCCGAACCCGCCTTCCACGAGGCGCTCGAGGTCTTCTCCGGCCCGGTCCTCGCGAGCCACAACAATTGCCGAAGCCTCGTGCCCGGAGATCGCCAGTTCTCGGACGATCAGATCAGGCTGATCGTGGAGCGCGGCGGCGTGATCGGTGTAGCGTGCGATGCGTGGATGCTCTACCCGGGATGGCAGCGGGGGGTTACACAGCCGCAGGTCGTTTCGCTCGAAGCGCTCGTTGACCACATGGATCATATATGCAACCTTGCCGGGAACGCCGATCACGTCGCCATAGGCAGCGATCTCGACGGACTCTTCGGGTGGGAGCAGACACCCCACGACCTGCGATCGATTCGTGATCTGCAGAAGGTCCCGCAGATGCTCCGCGGCAGAGGCTACCAGGACGACCAGATCGCCGGCATCATGTACGGGAACTGGATTGGATACTTCCGGCGGAATCTGCCGGCGGATGGAGGTTGATATGGATGAACGCGAAAAGCGGCTCGTTGACCGGGGATACCCGCTCGACGGTGCCCCCAAGGCCGCCGGGCTCTACACACCGGCCGTGGTGGTCGACGGGACCTTCTACCTTTCCGGAGCCGTTCCCGTGGACGATTCCGGGCTCACGGCGCGCGGCAAGGTGCCGTCAGAGGTCAGCGTTGAAGCCGCGACCGCCGCGGCGGCGCTCTGCGCGGCGAATCTCCTGCGGGTCTTCGCCCGGGACGTGGGGCCGCTCTCGCGGATCGACCGCCTGGTCAAGGTCACCGGCTTCGTGAACAGCGATCCCGCCTTCACCGAGCCGCACCTCGTGGTCAACGGAGCCTCCCAGCTCTTCCTCGACGTCCTCGGCGAGGCGGGGAACCACGCGCGGTCTGCCGTGGGCACGGCGACGCTTCCTCTGGGAGCGGCGGTCGAGATCGAGCTGATCGGCCGGCTTCGCTGATCGGGATGCGCCGGTTCTTGACATGCGGCGGCGACCCCGCGTACTCTGACCGTATACCCAATCCCTACATGAGAGGAGTCTCGCAAGACGCCTCATAAGGAGCTACCTATGAAAGCAAAGATCGATCCCGATCTGTGTACCGTTTGCATGATGTGCGTCGACACCGTGCCCGAGGTTTTCGGCATGGGTGACGATGTCGCGGAAGTGACCGTATCAGAGGTTCCGGCTGAGCTCGAAGATCAGGTCAGGGAAGTCGCCGACGACTGCCCGGCCGACGCGATCATCGTCGAGTAGCGCAGAGCCTGATCATCTCTCGCCCCCGCGGTCCGTCTCCACCGTGCCGCAGGGGGCGAGACTCTCCAGACAGAATCCATCTCGGCTGCTCTGAATCTCCGCCGCTTCCCCAGACGCTCCCGCACACAGTACAGTTCTCCCGTCCTATGCACGTCCGGGCGCTGGAAGGTGCTTTTCTTTCTTGCCCGGTTCGGGTATTGTCTGTACTTACTTTTCGAAGGGGGATTCCATGACAAGACGAGTCTTAGTAGTGGTGTTGGTAATGATCGCCGTTGCCGCGTGGCCTCTGTTCGCTCGAGGCGCTGCGCAGGCAGGCGAGCAGGACACGACCGCGTTCGAGCGCACTCCGGACGATCCGCGACTGGTCACGCCCGGAAAGCTGACGGTGGGAACCGGCGATCCGGTCTATCCGCCGTGGATGCTTCACAACGATCCGGCACGAGGTGAGGGGTTTGAGAACGGCATCGTCTATGCGCTCGCAGAAGAGCTGGGGTTCGCGCGTGAAGACGTAGTGTGGGTCGGGCAGACCTTTGACCAGGCGATTGCGCCGGGACCCAAGCCCTACGACTTCGCGATCCAGCAGATTTCCGTGACCGCTGAGCGCCAGCGAATCGTTGACTTCTCCATGGTCTACTTCCAGCCGGACAAGGCAGTCGTCGCGCTTGCCGACAGCCCGGTGGTCGGCGCCACGACCTTCGCCGAGCTTCGAAACGCCCGCTGGGGTGCTACCATCGGCACGACCGATCTCGATTACCTGGAGAACATCCTCATGATCCGCAACGTTGCGGTCTACGATGACCAGGCTGGTACCTTCCAGGCGCTGCAGGGTGGACTGATCGACGCAACCGTCGTCGCATTACCCACGGCGCTCTTCGCGACGGCAGTGCAGGTTCCGGAGGCCCGCATCACCGCCTTGCTGCCGGCTGATCCTAACGACACGGGCCATGGGCTGCTGTTCCAGAAGGACAACCCGCTCGTGCCCTGGGTCAACGAGGCACTGCAGGCTATCATCGATCGTGGGGTGATCGAAGAGCTCGTGGGCATGTATCTCGTGGGTGATGAGGATATACCGGAGATCAGGAATTGAGCTCAGAGCGAACTGCGCCGGCTTCGCCGGCGCGGCGAGCTGTTCGAACCCGGGACCGGCTGCTTCCGGCCCTCATCAGCG
>SKQU01000038.1 GCA_007118855.1 Spirochaetaceae bacterium | reverse complement strand
GGAGAGGCTCTCGATGTTGGAGTCGAGCGCCAGCGCGTTGAACTTCTGCTGGCGCTGAGCGAACATTGCGCTCAGGTTGTGGTTGATGATCATCTGATCCTCCTTGATGGATTACCGGAACATCCGTGTTCCAGGTACTGCCCGTGCCTGCGCGCGAAGCAGACACGGATCTCGTTTTGAGTCTCGGATTCTGGTGACGCGAGTTGAGCAGATTTTTCTGAAAGCAGGAGGGGACGCTGGTCCGCTTTTCATCGCTGCGGACAATGGGGTATTCTCACCTGCGTGAGAGGCGTGATTATCACGGCCGGCGAGGCTCCTCCGGCGGAAGCGGTCGGCCAATGGCTTGCGGGGGCGGCACTTGTCATCGCCGCCGACGCGGGGCTCCATACCGCGAACGCGTACGGGGTCCGGCCGGGGTTCGTGGTGGGCGACTTCGACAGTATCGCGGACGATGGGCTCCTCGTGGGGTATGATGAGGAGCAGATACGCCGGTTTCCGCGGGACAAAGACCACACGGACACGGAGCTCGCGCTTCGCGTCGCTCGGGACGAGGGATGCGATGAGCTGATTATCATCGGCGGGGGCGGTGGTCGAATAGACCATCTGCTCGGTCTCGTCGCGCTGTTCGAGCGCCCTGATCCGCCTCGGGCATGGATCTCGGACACCGGTATTGTCAGCGCGATTCTCGACCGCACGACCGAACATGGTCGAGTGGGCGAGCGCATCAGCTTCGCGCCGCTCGGATCGGTTGCCTGCCGTATGGAGTCGCGGGGGCTGCGCTGGCCGCTCGATGGACTGACGTGGAGGAGGGGAGACCTGGGGATCAGCAACGAGTTCGCTGAACGGGAAGTCCGCGTCACCATACGAAGCGGACGGCTGCTCATGATACGCACACTGGGGGCCCCGTAGTGACGAGCGCCTCGCACCCGTCCACGACCTTCCGGGATCTCGCGCTCGCGCTGACCGAGGATGAACGCCGATCGCTGCTCAGGCAGATCTCCCAGTCTCTCAGCCTCAAGCCGCCGCGAGCGGATACCGCGCAGTACCGCAGCGCCACCGACGATCGGGGCCGCAGCGAGACCATCAGCAGGGAACTGCGGGAGATGGGGTTCTGGGATCGGCTTCGCTACTTCATCCGCCGTCTGTTCAGCACTCACGGTGACGAGCAGGCGTATATCGAGTTCAGAATCGCATCGCTGCGGCGCCGGGCCCGCGCGGTCTGCCCGGCGCTCGCGCCGATCGAGCATCACAGCGTCGGTTCAGCAATCGCGGAACACACCTTCGAGCTCTATCGCGCAGCCTACACGGTGATACCCCTCTTTCTCGACCTGTGGAAGCGAGGAAACTACCTCCAGGAAGCCGTGGAGCATCTGCTGGCCTTGCGGATACCAGCGGCTCGCAGCAATCTGTACGACCTCGCGACGCTCGATGAGCTCCAGGAGACCTTTCTCGGGCACGAGCTCAAGGGAGATGTGCGCAAGCTCGTGGTCGAACGCCTCGATGCCTATCTTGACGGCATTCCGGATGAGCTGTTCCACCACCTTGAAGAGGGCCTGATGCCGTTCTATCTGCTCAGACCCGTCTGTCTGGTCGACTACAACGAGTTCTTTGAAGTGTTCGGCTTCGACCCGGGCATCGCACCGCCGGAAGAGACGCCTGCGTTCAAGGATGCCCCAACCTCGGCGGCGCTTCGGGTGCTTGAGTCGCTGTACGCAGGGCTGCATGCCTCCGGCAAACTCGAGCCGGGATTCTATCTGCACACCGAGATACTCGACCGCTACCTGGAGATGAAGGAGGGCGAGGCAAGCACCGATGATGAATCGTCCGAACAGGCCTACCAGCGACGGCGCATCCATCTGCAGGAGCTTCGCGACCAGATCACGTCGCTGCATGCCGCTGCGCGCAGGCTCACACGCGACGTGCCGTTCGCCGACCTGATCCGGTATTACCGGCGGGACCCATGGCTGCGGATCAAGGCCTGCCTCCCCGAGCTCAAGCTCCGGGAGTTCTACAGAAGCTATCTCATGATACGCGTTCTCAGCGAGCTCGACGGCGAGTTCCCGCAGATCCGCCGCGGCGTTGTCGACCGCATGGTCGCGGTGCTCTTTGGCGGCGAGCCTCCGGCGATGACCTACTTCCGCCCCGGCGTTCAGCTGACGCCGGAGGCCGCCGGGCTTCCGACTTTCATCCACCTGCGCTCACTCGCCACAACCTACAATTTCCTTCGTTTCATGTACCGCGGCAGGATGCAGGACACCGTGCGCATCCTCAGCCGGATACTTCCGGTGCGCCAGCGGGACTCGTCAAGCGATCTGATTACTCATGTGTCCGGAATAGAAGAGGCGCTTGCCGATATCGAGGATCTTGACGAGAGCTTCTCTCCGGAATCCGACGACGGCAAGGCGTTCTACCGCGTACGGTACGGCGTTGAGAAGGACGCCACCATGCAGCGTTCATACCGGAACCTTGTGCAGCAGCGCGACCGTCAGGCATCGCTGCTCGTCGATCGGGCGCTCGAGCATGCGGCCGGCTTGCACAGGGTCTTCGCATCGATCGCTCAAGGGCTGACCGACCAGTTGCGCGAGCGGTACTCGGACTCGGATCCCCGGGTCAATCCGATCGACGGACTCGACCGTCTGCTCGAGGAGCAGCAGGTCAAGCTCGACCGTTTCGTGAGGCTTCTGCGTCAGGTGCGCGCGATGGAGGAGGGGTACTAATCACAGGAGGCATCGAACGCCTCGACGAGTCGTCGTTGTGTGACTCGTGGATCCTCTATCAGCACTCGCTTGCCCGCGACCAGGTCCGCTATGCCGATCTCCCGCGGGTACCGCGGGATGATGTGCAGATGCAGGTGGTTGATCGAAGCGCCGGCACTCGGTCCCATGTTGTACCCGATGTTGAACCCCGCCGGCTGATGCGTCGCCTCGAGCACGTTGAGTAGGCGACGCGTCAGAGCCGTTACCCGGCGCTCCTCCTCTTCCGAGAGGTCGCGCACGTCCTCAACGTGACGGTTGGGAAAGAGCATCAGATGACCCGGGTTGTAGGGGTAGAGGTTCACGCTCACGGTGCACAGATCATCGCAGAACACGGTGAGGTCGACGACGAGGGGTGAGCGTTCTCTGACCAGGCAGAGGATACATCCGGGTGGACGCGGACCCTTGACGTAGTCCATTTTGTCGAAGTTGTAGAAGTAGCTCATTGCGCCGACGGAACGAGTTCACCCAGGTTCAGCGGATCCGCGTCGATCTCCCGACTGACCCGGAAGTAGTCGATGAGCGACGGGTAGCGCTCGAGTATTTCACCGTACCGCTCGAGCAGGGAGAATTGCCGGTCAGCCGACGCGTCCGCCACAGCGAGCTGCCTGGCAGCGTCGCTGAAGGCTTCGGCCCTCGCCTCGAGCACGCCGGAGGCAAGCTCGCGGGCCGTGAGGTACAGCTCCAGGTCCGGCAGATCGATTCGTTCGGGCGTCACGGTGACGACCTCCAGCAGATCGAGACGCTCTTCGATGCGCCCGGTCACGCGGTCCGCGACCATCTCGTACGTGTCGGGGAGTGAGATCCGCTCGGGGTGGGCTTCGATGAGCGCCATGATCGCCTCGACAGCCGTCCGGGAGATCCGCGCGTCGATCTCGTCGTAGAACTCGTCCAGTTGCTGCGGCCGCAGGCCGCGCTCGCGAGCGAGCATGGGAAGCATCCCGGCGCGTATGCGTGTCTGAACGGTCAGGCGCACCTCATACGGGAAGGATACGGCGCCTTCGAGAATCGCTTCGATGGCCTCCCCGGAGGGCAACGAACCGCTCAGATGCACGTCGGTTCGATGCGGGCGGAGCTCGAAGATGTGGAGTGTCAGATTCGTGGGAATCAGCCGCTGCCATCGCCACACGAAGGTGCCGGGCTCGACTACGTCGTCCTCCCAGCCGTCGGTCCGACTGAACACTACTCCGTATCCTTCGGCAGGGATCCGGATCTGGATCCATCCGAAGTAGAACACCGTTGCGGCGACGATGAGCAGAAAAACCAGCAAGACGGCGAAACCTTTCATGGTGAACCTCACGCTCATACTACGGAGAGTCGATTTGGATTGCAAGGAAGTTCATGGTATGCTCTGCCGGTGCGCTCACATCCAACAGGATCGGTGCTCTATCGCAGCATGCGACTTTTCGAAGCGGCGAACCTCTTCTGCCTGATGAGCCTCCTGCTCATCGCCGGCCTCTTCGTGCTCGGCAACTACCAGGAGTTCCTCGATGAAACCCAGCTCATGCTCCTTGGTATCCTGTCTGTCTTCAGCGTCCTCTGTGTTGCGAGCGGATTCTGCTACGTGGTCACGCTGACCGTCTGGATGATCACCCGGCGTCACCGGATGATCCTGCGGCTGCTCTACGGGCTGTTCGCGACGGTCACAGGCGGTCTGATCGCGACGGTGGCAGGCGCGCTCGAGACGATCGTGAGGCCGCTTTGAACCCCTATGTGCCGTTGAAGACCAGCCTCGAGACCGAGCGTCTTCGTCAGGCCGCAGAGGCACTCGAGCGGGTCCTGGCCGATCTGGCCACGGTAATCAAGCCCGGAGTGCAGACGTGCGATCTCGAACAGGTCGCGAGACTCGCGTTCGCGCGTCACGGATTGAACGGCGTTCTGGAGGGGTATGACGGGTATCCGCATCCGATCTGCACGTCGGTGAACAACGTTGCGGCCCATGGTCGTCCGTCGGAGTACGAGCTGCGGCCGGGGGATCTCATCACGGTCGACATCAGCGCCGAGCGTTCCGGATGGCGGGCCGACGGCGCATGGACCTACGGTGTGGGCCGGATCGCGGCGGAG
>SKQU01000089.1 GCA_007118855.1 Spirochaetaceae bacterium | reverse complement strand
CTCGGCGTGCCGCCCCCCAGGTAGATCGTGCGGATGCGCGGCCGTTCGAGCCGACGGGCGAACCAGGCGGTCTCTTCGAGGATGCGGTCGAGCGTCTGAGTTACCAGACTCGACCCGGCCCCGACCTCGAAGTAGAAGTCGCAGTAACTGCACCGGCTCCTGCAGAAGGGGATATGCACGTAGACCGAGATTTCGGGGAGGGGAACAATCTTGAGCGACATGCGAGCGCCTCTGCACGAGTAGCCGATATTCGGTGCGTGGTCAAGCGCTTGCGTCCGGTTTGCCACCGTGTACAGTTTCTCACGCCGAGAACAGCTGAACGCTTATCCGACATATTTGGTACACTTTACGGGTGGAGGTTCCCATGGCTGCGCAGAAGAGCGACGCTATTGCCTGGTATCGCGTTCCCATTCCCCGGGACGAGCTCAAGCGGTTGACCGCGAGGAGCGACACCCTCGCCCTCCTTCAGACGGTCGGGTTTCTCGCGACCGTTACGGCTACCGCGGCGGCGGCGTGGATCGCCTGGGACGCTGCGGCCGCCGGAGCCTTTCCGGTCTGGGCGGTGGCGGCGCTGGTGTTTCTCCACGGAACCGTCTGGGCCTTCCTGTTGAACGGGTTCCACGAGCTCGTGCACTACACGGTCTTCCGATCGCGGTGGCTCGGGACGCTCTTTCTCTACCTCTACAGCTTCCTCGGCTGGTTCGACCCGGTCTTCTTCAAGGCAAGCCACAAGCGGCACCACCTCTATACGCTCCATCCGCCGAAGGACCGGGAGGTGCAGCTTCCCATCCGGATGCGTCTGCGGAACTACCTGCGCGTCGCCGTGGTTGACCCGCTCGGCCTCTACCACCGCGCCCGCGCCTTCGTCCGGACGGCGCTCGGGAAGTACAACGGAGACTGGCAGCAGGAGATCATCGAAGAGGACGGCCCGAAGACACGGAAGGCGCTCGTCCGGTTCAGCCGTTTCTTCCTGCTCGGGCAGGCGGCGATCATCGCGGCCGCGGTCGCCACGCAGACCTGGCAGCTCATCGTGCTCGTCACCCTCGCGCCGCACTACGGTCGGTGGCTCGAGTTCCTGTGCAACGAGACCCAGCACGTCGGACTGGTGGACAATGTACCGGACTTCCGGCTGTGCTGCCGGACCTTCACCGTCAACCCGCTCGTCCGGTTTCTCTACTGGCACATGAACTACCATACCGAGCACCACATGTACGCCGCGGTCCCGTGCTACCGGCTCCACCGGCTGCACAGGATGGTGCGCCATGAGCTGCCCGAATGCCCGCGGGGCCTCGTCGCGACCTGGCGCCAGATCATCTCAATCCTCAGGCGACAGAACGAGGACCCGGCGTATCAGTTCATCCCGCAGGTGCCGAATCCGGCCGTGGATCTTCCTGCGAGCTGATCCGGCGGCGGTAGGCCGTGGGGGTCTCCCCGTGGAGCTTGCGAAAGGTCGCGGAGAAGTGCTGCGACGAAGAGAAACCCGCCTCGAGTGCCGCATCGGTGACGCTCACCCCTTCGGCGAGCCGCTCGCGCGCGAGGGTCAGCCGCTGCTCGAGCAGGTACCACCGCGGTGATCGGCCGGTTGCGCGGCGGCACCACTCGGTGAAGGCGGTGAGCCCGAGCCCGGCGCCGTCAGCCATCGCGGTCGACGTCCAATCGCTCTGCGGCCGCCGCGCCACCTCGTTCAGCACCAGGAGCACCTCCGCGGGAACCTGCTCCGAGTCCTCTGCATCGTCCGCACCCTCTCGCTCGGAGAGCCGCCTGGCCACGAGCGCGAGGAGCGTCAGGTACGCCGAGCGCACGATCGCCTTCCCGGCGGGCCGGGCACATCGAAGCTCGGCGGCCATGCGGTCGAACAGCGCAAGCGCATCGGCGATCGTTCCAAGGTACGATGTGGGCGCGGCTGCGATCGTGGAAAGAACCCACGTCGAGTCCACGCCGAGCTCGGCCGTCAGCAACGGCGCGGCGAGCGCCTGCGCGGCAGGTGCCGCACCGGCAGGTGCCGCAGCGGCGGCGAGCACGATCCACATGAGACGTCCCGGACCAAGGACATTGTTCTGTCCCGAGTGTCGCTCCCATGGCCGCGTGACCGAGAGCTCTCCCGGCTTGATCTCCACGACCCGACCTTCCACGACCCAACGGTACACTCCGGAGCGGCAGAGGCAGATCTCGATCCCGGGGTTGTAGTGAGGAGCAAGCTGCTGCTCCGCGCTTCGGTGCCTCGCCTCGCCGAACATCGCGATCGCGGGCAGCCCGTCGAGCCGCGGATCACCCTGGACGACTGTCACCTCTCGCTCGTTCGCCACGCGCGCGAGTATACCACGGCCGCCGCTACGATGATGACTGCTTGAAGCCGACGACCTGTACGACCGCCGCCTCTCCGGTGTGCCCGCGACCCTCGATGACGGGCCGCACGGTCTCCCGGGCGGTCCTGAGCCTCAGCCCTTCCAGATCGACGCGAAGGTCGTCGAGCCGCACCAGGAGATCCTCCGACGACGGCCCTCCGGTGCCGTACTCGAGCTGCCGCGGAGTGTAGGCCTCCACAACGATCGCACCGTCGCGCCGCAGACCGTCGACCGCGCGCCGGTACACGTCGCGCCGGAGTTCCGGCGGCAGATGACAGAATATGGAGACGATGAGATCCCAGCGTTCGCGTCCGAACGAATAGTCGCGCAGATCCGCAACGACCGTGGTGAGCGGTACGTTGCGCTCGAGCGCCAGACGCGAGGCTTTCTGCATGCCGACGGCCGACGCATCCATCGCCGTCACCCGGAAACCCAGCTCGGCGAGATAGACCGAGTTGCGCCCCTCGCCGTCGGCGATGCAGAGCGCACGGCCTCGCTCGAGCCGGGGAGCGACTGTCGCAAGAAAGCCGTTCGGTTCGGTCCCGAAGACGTACTCCTCGCCGGCATAGCGTTCGTCCCAGCGGCTCAGGCCTGGTTGTGTACTGTTCGCACGGGGCATAGGACGCAAGATACTGAAGTGGTGCCGGAATTGTTGACCGGCCTACGGACGATAGAGCCGCTCGGCTTTCCATGCGCGAACGTCGTCACGCCCAGCTTCGCGCCCGGCTCGCCCGCGGCGCCGCGAAGATCGAGGCATCGGATGCGTCCCGCAAGTCAAGATCACGCACCGCACCGACATCGAACGTCTCCGATAGCCACCGAGCAAGGGATGGCGAGAGGTGCGCGTCGAGCCAGAGCGTCAAGCGGCGATCACCGGGCGATCGAGTCGTCTCGAAGCGTATAGGAGGGCGGGAGTGATGTCGACGACCCGGATTCGCATCCCGCGGATGCAGGGGCGCCCACCACACTGCTCGGGGTTGATTGTGATCCTGCCGACTTCGTCTGCCATGAGGTCCTCCCGCACGACACTTCCAGAGTACCACCTCAATTGATGGTCGCCAATACGGCGGACCGGCGCAACACCGAACGTGACCACACCGCCCGCGTTGGTGAACGTCTCGGTCGCGAGTTGTGCCGGCTGAAAGCCGAACTCCATCAGTGCGCATCGGAGACGCTCCAGATTGTCCGTTGACACGTCGTAGAACAGGTCGATGTCCTTCGTGAAGCGCGGATACCCGTGGAACGCGACCGCGTATCCGCCGACGATCATGTAGTCAACTTTGTGCTTTTCGAGTAACCGTAACAGTTCTTCGAAGTCTTGCTGGGTAGTCATAGAGTAGTTGGCCAGATTGGATGCGCAGCAGTTCGACCGCATCAAGCCGCTCCTCTGGCGATCGATTCCGCCAGTACTCGCGGTCCTCTCGATCCTGGGCATCATGTGTCGAGACGACGAGTCGCAACGGTTTGCCGCCGGCGGTTGGTGCCATGGCACGATAGTAACACACTCACTCAGCCCGGGGAAGCTGCCGCGTCGATCGGGTTGCGGCCCGTGAACAGCCCGCAGGACATGAAGTGATGCCGGAATTGTTGACCGGCCTACGGACGGTAGAGCCGCTCGGCGAGGCGACCCACCAGCGTCCAGGGCAGATGGCGCCCGCCGAAGGCGATTACGCGGTTCAGGAACCCGCCGACGCACTCGCGTCGCTCGGCTTTCCATGCGCGGACGGCAAGGCGCGCCACCCGGTCGGGGCTCGCGAGAAAGGCCGAGCCGGAGAATTTGCGGTCGAGCCCGGATGCCTCGACGAGCTCGGTCGCGATCCCCCCGGGCGCGAACGTCGTCACGACGAGTTTCGCCGCGCGCGGACCACGCTTCGCGCCCGGCTCGCCCGCGGCGCCGCGCCGGCGAGCCGCGCGCGATTCCGCGACGAGCGAGGCGTTGAACGCGCGTAGCGCGTGCTTGCTCGCGGTATAGACCGCCTGGTAGGCTACGGGAAGGTAGGAGACGACGCTCGTGATGGTCAGCACGGCCGCCGCCGTGCGCGCCGCTGCCGTGCCGGCGCCGAGCGAGGCGACGAACCGGAGGGTCAGGTCGATCGTGGCGGTCGCGTTGAGATCGAGGACCGAGTGCAGCGTCTCGCTCGTCATGCCCGTGACGGGCCCGTAGTAGGTGATACCCGCGCAGTTCACGAGTCCGAAGGGCCGCGGATGAGGCTCGCCGGGGTCGGCGCCTGCAGCCGCGGTGGCCTGCGCGGCGATCTCGTTGGCCCCTTCGATGAGGAGCGCCGGTCCGCCCGGAGCAGCAAGGTCGACCTCGCACACCCAGGCCCGTCGGCCGCCGCGGCGGATCTCCTCGGCGGTTGCCTCAAGGCGCTCGCGCCGGCGAGCGGCGAGTATGACGTCGGCCCCCTCACGCGCAAGGCGCAGCGCGATCGCTCGGCCGAGCCCGCTCGAGGCGCCGGTGACGATGATGATCCG
>SKQU01000140.1 GCA_007118855.1 Spirochaetaceae bacterium | reverse complement strand
CCTCCTCGACCTCGTCGACCTCCTCGAGCTCGTCTGCTTCCTCGACCTCCTCGACCTCCTCCTCGGGAACCTCTTCAACCTCGATCGGGCGTGGTGCGGTGCTCGGCCGGGACTGGAGGGCCACGGGCGGGCCTGCGGAAGCGGTCGTCATCTGAGAGAACCGGGCGGTGAGCTGTCTCACAATCTCTTCGATCCTGTCGACGTCGATCGACGCGGTTGGTCGCTCCTCGGCTCGACTGCTCAACACGGCGATGATCTCATCCCAGCTCTGGTTGATCAGCCGGTCGACCTCTTCCTCCTGCGAAGGCTTGACGCGCCCGATTCCTCTTCGGATCTGCCGCTGAACTTCCTCGCGCCGATCCTCGAGCTCGGCTTTCCACCGACGGAAATCGACCTCCCGGCGGTTCTCCATGTATTCGCGCAACAGTGCGATCTGGAAGCGTTTGACCCGATCCGATATGACGACGATCGCATCCTGCCTGAGGTTGAGCAGCAGGAAGACGACGAGAAACATCGTCAGAAACACTGCGGCAGACAGCGTGTAGCGCAGGAGAACCGGCATCTCGAGCGACGCTGACGGTTCAAGGAAAACCAGAATCCCGGCGGTCTCGCTCTGCACTCCGTACGCCTCGTATGACGCCCGCACCGGTTCGGCCGGTCCCGGATCATCCTCGGCGGTGATCGCACCCGTGAGTGTCCGCCTTCCATCCACCACGGCAATGGCGGCCCAGTCCGCCCGCGCGGCTTCGGCCAGCTGATCGGCAAAACGCATTGGTGCATTGGCGATCAGACCGTCCGAGTTCACGACTCGCACCACGTCTCCGACGCCCATCAACCCGGCTCGAAGAATCGCGGTTCGAAGGTTGAGAGTGTTCACGTAGAAGAGGATGATCCCCTGCATGACGCCGCCGCTGTCCACGGCGGGTAGTCGGTAGATGAACTGGTTCCGCGTCGGCTCGAGGAATACCTCTGGCCCGGGAAGCGCCTCTCCTGAAGGTAGAGAGCCCACGTCCGGAAGGCTCTCGTAGTAGGCGAGAGACGCTAGAGAGACCGGCTCGTTCGCAGAAACCTGATCCGGACGAAGATAGGTGCGTTGAGTGCCGATCTCTGTGTAGTCCGCCGGGTCCGAGCTGTAGTGCAGCGCGGTTGCTGCTACATCAATGATTCGCACCAAGTCCAGTGACGGGAGTTCCTGCTCGAGGACATCCAGCCGGTTGCGTCGTTCCCGGATCTCCGCCGCTGAGGCGTTGATCCGAAAGGCAGCCCGAACCCCCGGCTCGAGCGTGAACTCCTGAAACCGCGCGATGTTTGTCCGGTGAAACCGATCATACAGATCCGCGGTCGTTGCGGCCCTCAGCCGCACACTCTCGTCTACCCGTGGAATGTAGAACCGGGTCTCAAGCAGCTGGAACCCGTCGGCGAACGCCAGTACCGCGAGCATGCTGAACACGAGAACAGAAACGAGAAGACTGAGCGATACCTTCTGCGCTCCACTCATACCCGGGGACACACCACTACACAACCCATCCTATTGAGTATCGGCTCAATGGACAACTCCTGTGACCAGGTGCGGCGGGTCCGGAAAAAAAAGGCCCCGCCGTAGCGGCGAGGCTCATCTGTCCGGGAGGAACGACTCACGACTCCTCGTCTTCCTTCTCTCTCCGGTCGTCGTCCTGACCCACCGCTTCGGCTTCCGCTTCCGCCGGCGGCTGCGGTGCGGCCGGTGCCTTCTCTTCGGCCACAGGAGTCTTCTCCGCCGCAGGGCCGCGCCTCTTCCTGGCAGCCGTCTCCGGAGCAGAAGCCGCGCTCTTGCGTCTCTTCGGCTTGCCGGCCTTCGTCTCCGGCAACTCTTCGCGTACCAGCTCGAGGATCACCATTTCGCTCGCATCACCGGAACGGCGACCAATCTTCAGCATGCGCGTATACCCACCCGGACGGCTGACGAACCGCGGGGCGATATCAACGAACAGTTTCGCGAGGATCTCCTGATCCTTGACGTCGCGCCCCACCATCCTCCGATTGTGAACGCTATCGACTTTCGCCCGGGTGATCATCTTCTCTGCAGTACGCCGGATCTCCCGTGCCTTGGCCTTCGTGGTCCGGATACGCTCGTGCCTGAAGAGCGAAGTGACCATGTTGCGGTGCAGCGCCTTACGATGCGCCGGCTTCCGTCCGAGGCGGTTGAACCCAACTCTATGCTTCATTCTCTTCGTCCTTCTTCTTCTTCATCCGGACTGCCTGTCGCAGCTGGCCGTAGTCGGTCATGCCGAGGCTCAGATTCCACTCGTTGAGCTTCTCCTTGATCTCCTGGAGTGACTTCTTCCCGAAGTTCCGAGTCTTGGCGATGTCCTCTTCAGTCCGCGCCGTCAGATCGCCGATGGATCGTATATTGGCGTTCTTCAGGCAGTTACTCGAGCGAACACTGAGCTCAAGCTCCTCGACCGGCGTTTCGAGGAGCTGACGTATGCGCTCTTCTTCCTCATCCACGTCATCATCGCCAAGGATGTCATCCTCGTCGAAGTTGATGAAGATGGTGAAATGGTCCTTGGCTATCTTCGCGGCTTCCGCAAGCGCGTCTTCGGGCCGAACCGTACCGTCGGTCCAGATCTCCAGGAAAAGCTTGTCATAATCGGTTCGTTGCCCGACGCGGGTGCTCTCAACCTCGTAGCGCGCCCGTCGGATCGGGGAGAAGATCGCATCGACCGCGATGGTCCCGATCACCTCGATGTACTTCTCGTTCATCTCAGCCGGAACATAACCCCGCCCGAGATCGATCTGAAGCTCAATTTCGACATTGGCATCGTCCATCATCGTCATGATGGTCATGTCCCGGTTCTTCACCTGTACCGACGAGTCCGCTTCGAGCGCCGCCCCGGTGATCACTCCCTTTCCCTTTGCCTCGATGACGATTGTCTTCTGCTCAACGTCCGACGGAAGTGCGATCTGAAGCTGCTTCAGTCTGTTGATGATATCCGGGGTATCCTCGACCACGGACGGAATCGACTCATATTCACTGGACAGGACATGCGCGGTGCCTTCCGCATCATAGGTGGTGATTCTGATCGCCGTGACCGCGTAGCCCTGAATGGACGACAACAGAACGCGACGCAGTGTGTTGCCGACCGTTGTTCCGTAGCCGCGCTCAAACGGATACGCCACGAACTTCCCGTAGAAAGGATTCACCTCGCTGTGCTCAAAGGTAATCCCTTTGGGGCGCTTGAAGCCCTTCAGCAAGTTCTTGCGTGCCATAGATACTCCTCTTCAGATCAGACGCGACGACTCTTGCGCGGGCGACATCCGTTGTGAGGAATCGGGGTGACATCCCGGATGCTCTTCACCCAGAGACCGAGGTTCCCCAGACTGCGTATCGCGGACTCCCGCCCCACGCCGGGACCCTTGACGTATACGTGTACCTCGTGAAGCCCAAGATCGATCGCCTTGCGTGCAGCGGTCTCTGCCGTCGTCTGAGCCGCGTACGGCGTCGATTTCTTCGCGCCTCGAAACCCGAGCGAACCTGCGCTGGCCCAGGAAATGCCGTTTCCGGTCAGGTCGGTGATGGTGACAATGGTATTATTGAAGGTCGCCTGAATATAGACGTTCCCCTCGAATACTGATCGCTTTTCCTTCTTCTTCCGTGTAGTCTTCGCCATTGTCTACTCCTTAGACGGCTCGTTTCTTCCCGGCAACGGTCTTCTTGCGCCCCTTTCGGGTGCGTGCGTTCGTCCTGGTGCGCTGTCCGCGGACAGGTAGCCCGCGACGATGACGCAGACCGCGATAGCAGCCGATGTCCATGAGCCGCTTCACGTTCAGCGAAGACTCCGTCCGAAGACGCCCCTCCACCTTGTAGTCGTTCTCGATCACATTGCGCAGCTTGTTGACATCCTCAGCGCTGATCTCGTTCATACGGGCGCCCTTCGCAACGCCGGTCTTGTCACAGATGGCCTCGGCGCTCGAACGCCCGATTCCATAGATGTAGGTCAGGGCTATCGCCACCGGCTTGTTGGGCAGGTCGATTCCAGCTATACGAGCCACATCGCACTCCTTCTCTTATCGCTGTCGCTGTTTATGCTTCGGGTTGCTGCATATGATGCGCACAACTCCGCGACGACGAATGACCTGGCATTTGTCGCACATCGGCCTGACGCTCACTCGAACTTTCATACGTCAACTCCTACAGATTCCGGGAACGGATCCGGCCCCGCTTGGTCAGACCCTCGTGGTGGTGCATCCGAAGCGACCCCTCGATCTGAGACATGAGATCGAGATCAACGCCGACCATGATAAGCAGCGACGTGCCGCCCATCAGGAAGGCCACATCCTGCGGGAAACCGAACAACCGTTGAAGAATCGTCGGAATCACCGCAATGAAGGCCAGGAACAGCGATCCCGGCAAGATAATCCGATTCAGTATGCGAGTGAAGTACTCTTCCATCTTCTCCGGTCTGATCCCCGGGATTGAGCCCCCGTTCTCCCGGATATTCTTCGATATCTCAACCGGGTTGAGCGTGACCTGCGTGTAGAAATACGCGAAGAAGATGATCATCAAAGTGTAGATGATCAGATACGGCGCACCGCCGGGCCGCAACCACCGGGCGAAGTTCGCCAACCACGGCACGTTCTGTCCGAGGCTCTCCGCGATCTGCAGAGGAAACACCATAATCGAGCTCGCAAAGATCACGGGAATGACGCCCGAGGGGTTGATCTTGAACGGGACGTACGTGTTCTGCGCACCGTACATCCGCCGACCGACCACACGCTTTGCGTAGTGAACGGGAATCTTCCGTTGGCCCCGCTGCTCGTAGATGACGAGCGCCACCACGCCGACGAACATGCCCAGGACGACGATCACGAAAACCGGATTCAGCTCGTCGCGCTGAACCGCCTGGATGAGGCTCCAGACCGCACGCGGCATGCGAGCCACTATTCCCGTGAAGATGATGAGCGATATACCGTTCCCGATGCCGCGCTGGTTGATCTGCTCGCCGAGCCACATCAGGAAGACCGTCCCGGTGGTAACCGTCAGCAGCGAGACGAAGGTATAGAGCCCCCGCGACATCGTGATCGCATTCGGAATGCTGTCCGCATAGACCGTCACGGCGAATCCCTGGATCAGACAGATAACCACGGTCCCGTACCGGTTGTACCGCTGAATCCGCTTGCGCCCACCCTCTTCCTGTGAGATCTTCTTCAGCTTCGGAAAGACCAGCAGCAGCAGCTGCATGATGATTGTCATGCTGATGTACGGCATGATCCCGAGCATGAAAACCGAGAACTGGGAGAAAGCCCCTCCGGAGAAGAAATCGAGGTAGTCGGTAATCGTCAGTCCGTTCTGTGCGGTCTGGGCCAGGAAATACGCCTGGAGCGCATTCACGTTGATGCCGGGTATGGGCAGATGAGAGCCCAGACGGTGGATCAGGAGAATGCCTACCGTGAACAGAATACGGTCACGAAGCTCCCGGATGCGGAAGATGTCAGCCAGCGGATTACTCGCCATACCTATTCGTTGTCCTCGTTATTGGAATCTGCACGCTCCTGAACGGTCCCACCGGCGGCCTCGATCTTCTGTCGAGCCGACGCCGAGAGCTTGAGCCCCACTACGTTCAGTTTCTTCGAGAGGGTACCGTCACCGAGGACCTTCACGTACCGGTCATTCCCGCCGACGAGCCGATGGTCGCGCAGCGTCTCCAGACTCACCGTGGCGCCGGCCTCGAATCGCTCGCCAAGCGTGCCCACACTGACGGTGGTGTAGCTGATCTTGTGGCGATAGTTGGAGAATCCCCGCCGAGCGATCCGACGGTACAGGGGCATCTGGCCGCCCTCGAATCCGGGCCGCACACCGCCGCCGGAACGCGAGTTCTGCCCCTTTGTCCCTTTCCCGGCCGTTGTACCGTGACCGCTGCCGGGTCCCCGGCCGAGTCTCTTCCGCTGTCGCTGCGCCCCGTCCGGACGCTTCAAGAGTGCCATCAGTCAATCTCCTCCAGCCGCACCATGTGGTTCACGGCGTGAACCATCCCGCGGATAGCAGGGTCGTCGTTCTTCTCGACCGTCTGGTGCATCTTTCGAAGGCCGAGCGCGCGAACCGTCTTGCGGTGCCTTGGAAGAGTGCCAATAGGACTCCTGACGAGCGTGATTCGCAACCGTGCCATACTCAACCCCACATGTCCTTGATCGTCTTGCCGCGTCCGCGCGCCACTGTGCGCGCGTCCATCAGGCCCTCGAGCCCGGCAAAGACCGCCTTCACGATGTTCACGGCGTTCTGACTGCCGAGGGACTTGCTGAGCACGTCGTTGATCCCGGCGACTTCCATGACGGCACGCACCGGTCCGCCTGCGATGATACCGGTTCCGGGTGCCGCCGGCTTCATGAGCACCTTCGCACTCTTGAACTCGCCCTGTATCCAGTGCGGGATCGTCGCCTGCTTCATCGGCACCGCCACCATGTGGTTCTTCGCGCGCTCTACACCCTTGCGGATCGCCTCGGCCACGTCATTTGCCTTGCCGTAGCCGTATCCAACCCGCCCGTTTCTGTCGCCCACGACGATCAGAGCGGAAAACGAGAATCGGCGGCCACCCTTGACGACTTTGGCGACGCGGTTCAGTTTTATCAGCTTCTCAGTTAACTCTCTGTCCTGGTCCACGACCGCCTCCTACAACGTGATTCCCGCTTTCCGGGCACCGTCAGCCACTGCCTTGACGACCCCATGGTAGAGATGCCCGTTACGATCGAACACCGCTTCGGAGATCTTGTGCTCCTTCATCCTGGCCCCAATCGCTTCGCCCAGCTTTGCCCCATCTGCGACGGTCGGCTTCAGGCCCTTGGTGTCGCCGCTCCTGCTGGAGACCGAGACGACGGTCTTCCCGTCAGAATCATCGATCACCTGCGCATAGAGGTGCCTGTTGCTCTTGAACACGGTCAGTCGCGGCCGCTCCGGCGTACCCACAATCTTCCGCCGGATCGACATCTTGCGCCGCTTCCGCCTCGCCCGCTTCTCTATCAGTCGCTTCATCGCTCCACCCTACTTGACGCCGGCTTTCCCGACCTTGCGGCGCACGTACTCGTCCTCATAGCGAACTCCCTTCCCCTTATACGGCTCGGGAGGACGGACTGACCGGATCTCCGCCGCAACCTGACCCACCTGTTGTTTGCTGTTCCCGCTGACAATGATCTTCGTAGGACCATCGCATGCAATCGACAGTTCCTCCGGTATAGGATACTCCACCGGGTTCGAGTAGCCGAGATTCAGGACGAGGATGTTGCCCTGTACCTCCGCGCGATACCCGACCCCGTTGATCAGAAGGGTTCTGGTGAACCCCTCGGATACTCCCGTCACCATGTTTCGTATCAGATTACGATACAGACCGTGCATGCTCTTGGAGATCTTTGTGTCGTCCCTTCTGCGCACCACCACGACGTCATCGTTCACCTCAACGGATACGTCACGAGAGTACTTCTGTGAAAGCTCGCCGCGCGGACCTTTAACGGCAACCTCTTCCGGTTTCACCTCAACCGTCACGCCCTTCGGCAGGGGAATCGGCAAGACTCCAATTCGTGACATACTCTTCTCCTACCAGACCGAGCAGATCAGCTCACCACCGACCTTCCGCTCAAGCGCCTTTCGTCCCGTGGTCACGCCCTCAGATGTGGATACGATAAGCGTACCATAGCCGCTGTAGACCCGTGGCATCTTCTTGTACCCTGTGTAGACTCGGCGTCCCGGCGTCGACACCTTCTGAAGGCCCTTGATGATCGGACTCCCGGAATCGTCATATTTCAGGAAGATCCGGATGACGGTGAGGTTGCCCTCCGTCACCTTCTTGAAATTCTTGATGTACCCTTCGTTCTTCAGGATCTTGACGATCTCAAGCTTCAACTTCGACGTTGGAATATCGACCTTCTCGAACTTCGCGAGGGCTGCATTCCGTATCTTCGTCAGCATATCCGCTACAGGATCAGAAACGCTCATACACCTCTCCTACCAGCTCGACTTTGTCACGCCGGGAATCATGCCCTCACTGGCATACTTCCTGAAGCAGACACGGCACATCTGGAACGTTCGCATGTATCCTCGAGGTCGCCCGCACACTCTGCACCGTCGTACGAGCCGTGTGCTGTATTTTGGTGGGCGCTGTGCCTTGATGATCATTGACTTCTTGGCCATCGGTTGAATCGCCTCCTACTTCCTGAACGGCATGCCGAGCTTGTCCAGCAGCCGCTTCGCTTCCTGATCGGTCTTCGCAGTCGTGCAGATCGCGATATTCAGCCCGCTGACGCGCTCGATCTTGTCGTAGTCGATCTCAGGGAAGATGATCTGCTCTGTGACTCCGAGCGCGTAATTGCCGTGCCCGTCAAACGAGTTCGGGTTCACCCCCCGGAAGTCCTTGACCCGGGGAAGCGCTACATTCACGAGCCTATACAGGAAATCCCACATTCTGGTTCCCCGCAGCGTGACGCGGGCCCCGATCTCCATACCCTGTCGGACCTTGAAATTGGCGACAGACTTCCGCGCCTTCGTCTTCACCGCGCGCTGCCCCGCGATCATCCCGAGCTCGACCACCGCCGAGTCGAGAAGCTTCTTGTTCTGAATGGCTTCGCCGACGCCCATGCTCAGCACAATCTTCTCAAGCCTCGGTAGCTGCATGGGGGTCTTGTACCCGAACTCCTCCATCAGCTCCGGAACGATCTGGTCCAGGTACACCTGCCTCAGTTTTGATACGTACTTCATGTCTGCCATCAGATCTTCACCTATACCGCCTCACCGCTCTTGCGAGCAATGCGCGTCTTCGTCCCTTTCTCAATCTTCGTGCCGACCCTGGTGGGATCCCCGCCTTTCGTCATGAGCATCACGTTGGAGATATGAATGGGCATCTCTATATCGATGATGCCGCCCCGGTCTTCCTGGCGCTTCTTTCGCATCGCTTTCTTCGCGAGATTCACGCCTTCCACGAGGACCCGAGCCGCATCACGGTCGACCCGCAGTACCCGACCTTCCTTTCCCTTGTCCTTTCCTGCGATGACTCTGACCTGATCGTTTTTTTTGATTCGATACTTCGCCATGCTTCCAGCTCCTCTACAGCACCTCGGGCGCGAGCGATACGATCTTCATGAAGTCGCCGTCCCGTAGCTCGCGAGCGACCGGCCCGAAGATGCGCTTGCCCTTCGGGTTCTCGGCAGCATCGACGATCACGCACGCATTGTCATCGAACCGGATGTACGTGCCGTCCAGCCGTTTGTACTCCTTGCGTGTGCGAACTATCACGGCACGCTCCACGTTGCCCTTCTTGACCGGAGCACCAGGAAGCGCATCCTTGACGGCGACGACAACGATGTCTCCCACGCCGGCGTACTTCCGCTTGGAGCCCCCGAGTACCTTGATACACTGGACGCGTTTGGCGCCGCTGTTGTCCGCAACGTTCAAGTACGTGTTCATCTGGATCATTGCGCCACCCTCTTATCTCGCCCGCTCAACGATCTCGAGGAGTCGCCATCGCTTGTCCTTGCTGATCGGACGCGCCGCCTCGATGCGCACCGTGTCGCCCTCATGCGCCTCGTTCCGCTCATCATGAGCCTTCAGGCGTTTGCTCAGCGTCACATACTTCTTGTAAAGCCGATGAACGGTGCGATTGGTCACTTCGACCACGATCGTCTTGTCCATCTTGTCGCTGACAACGCGCCCCTGGTAGACGAGCTTTGCCCGTCCGGGCGCGACGTTGCCCGTGCTTTCGCTATCAGCCATCATCACTCCTCCGTCACCCCGGCAACGTCAGCATGGTTGTAAATGAGCGTGTTGAGACGAGCGATCTTGCGTCGCAGCGTCCGCTTCTCAAGCGGATTGTCCACATGACCCACGACCATGTTGAACCGCAGCTCGCGATACCGCTTCTTCAGCTGTTCGCGCCTTTGAAGCAGTTCCTCGAAGGTCAGTTCTTTGAACGAATCACGCATCGACCAGCCCCCTCCGTGAAACGAACTTCGTTCTGATCGGCAGTTTGCTGGACGCGAGCTTCATCGCCGACTCGGCAAGCTCATTATGCACGCCCGCTATCTCAAACATCACGGTTCCCGGATGCACGGCGGCAACCCAATGCTCGGGCGAGCCCTTCCCTTTCCCCATACGCGTTTCCGCAGGCTTCTTGGTATACGGAATGTCCGGGAAGATCCGGATCCAGACTTTGCCTCCACGCTTGATGTGTCTGGTCATCGCAATACGCGCAGCTTCGATCTGCCGGTTGGTGATCCAGCCGCTATCCGTCGAGACCAGCCCGTGGTCGCCAAAGGACAGCTCGTTCCCGCGAGTTGCGGCACCGAGTATACTGCGTTTCACCCGCCGCTGCTTCTTGCGGTATCTTGTTCGCTTCGGACTCAGCATTACTCGCTCCTTGCCCCGGCACGTTCGCGGGTTTCACGACCCTTTCGAAGCAACAGACCGGCGTCCTCCTTGGTGTCCTTGCGGAGAACCTCACCGTTGAAGATCCACACCTTCACCCCGATCGAGCCGAACGTGGTGTTCGCGGTCGCGAATCCGTAGTCGATATCCGCCCGCAAGGTATGGAGAGGAATTCGACCCGACTTCTGGGTCTCGACCCGTGACATCTCAGCACCACCAAGTCGACCGGCAATACGGATCTTGATACCTGGCACCCCGCCCTTGATCGCACTGCTGATCGCCATCTTCAGGGTCCGGCGGAACGAGCTGCGAGTGCGCAGCTGTCGCGCCACGTTCAATGCGACAACCTGCGCATTCGTCTCCGGGCGCTTGATCTCCTTGATCTTGATCTGGATCTTCTTCCCGGCAGCCTTCTGCAGCGCCGAACCTATCTTCTCGATATTCGATCCCTTCGTGCCAATGATCACCCCGGGGCGGGAGGTCTGGATCATCAGCGTGATCCGTTGCGGATGTCGGATTATCTCGACTTCCGAGATCTCCGCGTTTCGCGTCTCCGGCAGCTCCTCCAGAATGCGACGGAGCTTGAGGTCCTCGTGCAGCGTGTTCGCGTACTCGCGCGGATCCACGTACCACTTGGATCTCCAGCCCTTGTTGATGCCCAGGCGCATGCCGTACGGATTAACCTTCTGTCCCATCTAGTCCCCCGATCGCCCGATCTCGTCCACAACCGCCGTGATATGGCTCATACGCTTGTGAAGCAGATCCGCCCGTCCACGGGCGCGAAACCACACCCGACGCAGACGCGGGCCTTCATCAACCCGCAGTTCCTTCACGTAGAGCATGTCCTCGTCCAAATTCTTGTTCTGAACCAGCGCGTTCGCCGCCGCTGACTTGAGAACTTTCTTGATCAAGCCGGCGCCCTTCTGGGGAAGATGATCGAGGATCGCAACCGCTTCAGAGTACGGACGACGGCGTACAGCGTCCGCTACCGGTCTTACCTTGAACGGTGAGACAAGCAGATAGCGTGCAACCGCACGGTACCCGGTGGTGCTCGCCATCCTTACCTCCTCGCCTTTCGGTCGCTTCCCGCATGGCCGCGGAACAACCTCGTCGGAGCAAACTCACCGAGCTTGTGCCCCACAAGGTTCTCCGTCACATACACGGGAACCCAGGTCTTCCCGTTGTAGACGCTGATCGTCAGACCAACCATCTCGGGGATGATCGTACTCGTCCGAGAATACGTCTTGATCATCTTCTTCTGACCGCTCTTGCTCATATCCACCACCCGCGAATAGAGGCTCTTCTCTATGAACGGGCCCTTCTTGACCGATCGTGACACGCCGCGCTCCTATTTCCGTCGCTTGACGATGAACTTGCTCGACTGCTTCCGCTTCTTCCGCGTCTTGTGACCTTTCGCCTGCTGACCCCACGGACTCACCGGATGTCGTCCGCCCGAAGTACGGCCCTCACCGCCACCATGCGGATGGTCGACGGGGTTCATCACCACTCCGCGAACCTTTGGCCGGCGACCCAGATGACGAGAACGACCGGCCTTCCCGAGGCTGACGTTCATGTGGTCCTCATTACCCACCGCCCCGATTGTGGCTCGACACCTGCGAAACACAAGGCGCATCTCACCGGACGGGAGCTTGAGCGTCACGTAATCCTTGTCACGTGCCACCACCACTGCGCCGGTCCCGGCCGATCGCGCCAGCTGTCCGCCGCGGCCATACTGCAGCTCAACGTTATGCACCGTGGTTCCGAGCGGAACGCTCTCGAGCGGCAGGCAGTTGCCTACGGTCGGCGCGGCGTTGTCCGCCGCAACAACCGACATTCCTCGCTGCAGCCCCCGGGGAGCGAGAATGTACCGCTTCTCCCCGTCGGCATAGACCACGAGCGCGATATTCGCGCTACGATTCGGATCGTATTCGATCGAGTCGACTCTGCCCGGCACGTTCATCTTGTCGCGCCGGAAGTCGACCGTACGGTAGAGCCGCTTGTGTCGGCCGCCCTTGCGTCGGACACTGATTCTACCGGCCGAATCTCGTCCGGCAGCGAAGCCGGCGCCTTTTGTCAGCGCCTTCTGGGAATCCCGCTTGTCCAGATCGCTGTAGTCCAGCGTCGTCCGATAGCGAAGCCCCGGCGTCTTCGGATTGTACTCCTTCAATCCCATATCAGGCTCCCTCGAAGATAGCGATCGTCTCACCCGGCGGAAGTGTCACGATCGCCTTCTTCCAGCGGGACGTATACCCCTTTCGGTACCGCACCCGCTTCGGCTTCCCCTTCACGTTGAGGATACGGCAGGCGAGAGGATGCACACCGAACATCGCCTCCAGGGCGTCCTTCACCTCGAGCTTGTTCGCACGCGAGTCAACGCGGAAGGCATACGTGTGCGTCTCCCTCATACGGGTGGTCTTCTCTGTGAGCAGCGGCTCTATGATGACCTGGTCAGCGTCCATACTCACTCCTCACCGCCGTAGAACTCGTTCAACTTCTGTGCTGCGCTTTCGGTCAGCACAATGCGCTGTCCGTAGAAGAGGTCGTGCGCCCGCAGCCTGTTGTACGACAGGTACCTCAGCCACGGGATATTCCGACCGGCCCTTTTGATCATCGCATCGTCGTCGCCGAGTATCAGCACGGTGCGCTCCTGCGCGGTGAGGGCGCTCATGATCTCAGCGAGCTTCTTCGTCTTGCCGTCCTCGACGGTGAAGTCCTCCACCACCAGAAGCCGCTCCTCGCTGACCTTCTGGCTCAAGAGCGACATCATCGCCGCACGCTTCATCTTCTTCGGCATCCGGTAGGAATAATCCCGCGGCCGCGGTCCAAACGCAACGCCGCCACCGACGCGCACGGGGCTCTGGTACGTACCGGCGCGCGCGCGCCCCGTGCCTTTCTGTCGCCACGGCTTTCGATGACTGCCCGCCACTTCGCTGCGGGTCTTGGTCTTCGCGGTACCCACCCGCGCATTGGCGAGCTCGTTCCGGATTGCGTGGTAGATCACACCGTCCGATACCTTTCGCCCGAACACCTCGTCGGCGAGTGTAATGGAGCGCAGTTCCTTGCCCGCTGTCGACAGGACCTTTGTGTCCATCTTCTAATCCTTCTTCCTGGCAGTACGAACAATGACGTATCCGTCACGGGCTCCGGGAATGGCTCCATTGACGAGCAGCATCTGCCGCTCCGCGTCAATACTGACGATCCGCAGGTTCTGGGCCGTGCGCTGAACGCCGCCCATACGACCGGCCATCTTCGTGCCCTTCTGTACCTTGGACGGCCATGCGGCCATTCCGGTCGACCCGCCTGCCCGGTGAAACTTGCTGCCATGCGTCTTGCGACCACCGCCGAACCCGTGGCGCTTCATCACTCCCTGGTAGCCCTTTCCCTTCGACGTACCGGTGACGTCAACGAAGGCGGAGTTCTCGAAGACCTCTACGCCCAGGGTGTCCCCGATCGCGCACTCGCGGTCAAAGTCCCGCATCTCGACGAGGCGACGCTTCGGCTCCAGGCCGTTCTTCTTGAACTGCCCGAGCACCGGGGCAGTGAGCCGCGACGGTTTCGCATCGGACGCGCCAAGCACGACGGCATCGTACCCGTTGCGATCGACGGTGCGTCGGTCCACCACGAGATTCGGCTCGATCCTGATCACGGTAACCGGCATCAGTTCCCCGTAATCATTGAAGATCTGCGTCATCCCAACTTTCTTCCCAATCAACCCAAGCATGTGTCTTCCTGTAAGCCGGGCCGCGAAGGCCCTACTGCTTGATCTCGACGTCAACCCCGGCCGGCAGCTCGAGCTTCATCAGTGCATCCATGACCACCGACGTCGGTTCCATGATATCGATCAACCGCTTGTGCGTACGCATCTCGAACTGCTCACGCGCTTTCTTGTTCACGTGCGGAGAGCGCAGGACGGTGAACTTGCTGATACGTGTGGGCAGCGGAATCGGGCCGGACACCTTTGCCCCCGACTTCTGCACTGTCTGCACGATGGACTTCGCGCTCTGGTCCACCAGTTCCGTGTCGAAGCCCCGCAGTCGAACCCGTATCCTGTCGTTAGCCATGCCGCCTCCAATCGCAAGGAGCCTCACCCCAGGGTGAGGCTCCTCCCGCCTTACTCAACAATCTCGATAACCTGACCGGACGCAACCGTCCGGCCACCCTCCCGGATAGCGAACCGAAGCCCCCTGTCCATGGCGATCGGGTGGATCAACTCGCAGATGATCTCGGTGTTGTCGCCGGGCATGACCATTTCCTTGCCCTCAGGGAGTGCAACCGTGCCCGTGATGTCGGTCGTCCGGAAGTAAAACTGCGGACGGTACCCGGTGAAGAACGGACTGTGGCGACCGCCCTCTTCCTTGCTCAGGGCGTAGATCGTTCCCTTGAACTTGGTGTGCGGAGTGATCGAGCCGGGCTTCGCGAGAACCTGTCCACGCTCGACCTCGTTCTTGTCGATCCCACGCAGCAGCGCACCGATGTTGTCTCCGGCCTGCCCCTCGTCGAGCAGCTTGTTGAACATCTCAACGCCAGTCACGACCGTTTCCTTCGTGTCGCGGATCCCCACGATCTGTACCTTATCGTTCACATGGACGATACCGCGCTCAATACGTCCGGTGACGACCGTGCCGCGGCCCTGGATGGAGAAGATGTCCTCAATCGGCATCAGGAAATCGAGATCCACCGCACGCTCGGGAAGCGGAAAGTAGGTGTCCATCGCCTCCATGAGCTCGAGGACGGGCTTGATCTTCTCCTCGTCGGCCGGATTGTTCATCGCCTCAAAGGCGCTTCCCTTGATGATCGGAATCTCGTCGCCGGGGAACTCATACTCGTTCAGCACCTCGCGCACCTCTTCCTCTACCAGCTCAATGAGCTCGGGATCATCAACCTGATCGGTCTTGTTCAGGAACACGATGATCGCAGGAACGCCGACCTGTCGCGCGAGCAGGATGTGCTCTCTCGTCTGCGGCATGACCGAATCCGGAGCCGATACCACGAGAACCGCCCCGTCCATCTGAGCCGCGCCGGTGATCATGTTCTTGATGTAGTCCGCGTGCCCCGGGCAGTCGACATGAGCGTAGTGCCGTTTCTCTGACTCGTACTCAACGTGCCGAGTGTTGATCGTGATGCCACGAGCCTTTTCCTCAGGAGCATTGTCGATCTCCTCATAGCTCATGATCTTGCCGGAGCCCATCCGCGCGGAGCTGATCATCGTGATCGCCGCGGTCAGCGTCGTCTTGCCATGGTCGACGTGGCCTATGGTGCCGACGTTGATATGGGGCTTGGTCCTCGCAAACTTCTCCTTAGCCATTCCGCCCTCCTTGGGTCTTGCCACGAACCCGTGGTCCGTTCCTGATTCTGTACTTCGCGATCCAACCGCTGGATATTCCTGCGGTTGGATCGATTGCGAACAATGTCATGTAAGGTGGGTCCGGCCGGACCGGACAAGCGCGAGACGAGTGCCTTTGCACCCGTAGAATCGCGACCACCTTGCCATCCCGCGGCACTCGTACTCTGCGGGACCGCGTGCCGAACGATCCTGCCAACCAGCTCTCCAGCGAAAGAGACGACCGGTTTGGTCTGCACTGCTCAAGAAAACCTTGAGCCGAGCTGTAAAAGATCAGCGCAGAAGCTGTCCTGCAGCTTCTGCGGCATTACAGGTGGACTACCACCTGTAGGTGCGTGCAGAAGCCCTTACGGGCTTCTGCGGCATTACAGGTGGACTACCACCTGTAATGCGAGAAGGCCTTGTTAGCCTCGGCCATTCTGTGCGTGTCTTCCTTCTTCTTGAAGGCATTCCCGGACTGATTCGCGGCGTCCAACAGCTCGCCGCTGAGCTTCTGACTCATGCTTCGCCCGCTGCGGCTGCGAGCCGCGGCAATCAGCCAGCGCATTGCAAGCGCCTCGCGCCGGTTCTCACGCACTTCGACAGGGACCTGGTAGGTAGATCCGCCGACCCGCCGGCTCTTGACTTCCACCGCCGGCCGCACATTCTCGATCGCTTTCAGGAAGACATCAAGCGCCTTGGCATCACCCTTCTTCTCGATCTCGTCCATCGCACCGTAGAAGACACCCTGGGCGACCGACTTCTTGCCGTCGAGCATCATGCGTGCAACGAACTTTGCAACGACCGTGCTTCCGTATCGAGGATCCGGCACTGCTTGTTTCCGCGGTACAATGTGTCGTCTCGGCATCTCGCTACCTACGCCTTTGGCCGCTTCGTCCCATACTTCGAACGCGCCTTACGTCGATCGTCGACGCCAAGGGTATCCTTCGCGCCGCGAACGATGTGGTACCGCACGCCGGGCAGGTCCTTCACGCGTCCGCCCCTCAGAAGCACTACCGAGTGCTCCTGCAGATTGTGGCCGATCCCCGGAATATAGGCGGTCACCTCGATCCCGTTGGTGAGCCGAACACGCGCAACTTTGCGAAGCGCGGAGTTCGGCTTCTTGGGGGTAATCGTCATCACGCGCGTACAGACGCCCCGCTTCTGCGGGCAAGACTGGAGCGCGGGAGACTTCGTCCCCTTCTTCAATGTCTTTCGGCCATTTCGGACCAACTGGTTGATAGTTGGCATGCTTTCTGAATACTCCCTTTTTCCGTACGTGAGCCCGTAATGTACCAACAGGCCTATTGGGTGTCAAGACGACTGGGACCCATTCTCCCCAGTCGTCTGAGCAGAATCGGCAGAGCCGATTCTGCACGCGTACCGGGACCCATTCTCCCCAGTCGTCTCTACTCCAGCATCTCGGCTTCTTCCTTGGCCTGCTGCTCCTCGAGCTCCCGCTCGCGGGCTCGCTGCTCGAGGATCTGCTGCATGTGCTCGTCAAGGTCGTCACGATGCTCGTCGAAGAGCCGTATGTTGCGGTAGTCCCGGATTCCGGTTCCCGCGGGGATCAGGTGCCCGATTATGACGTTCTCCTTCAGCCCGCGAAGCAGATCGGTCGAGCCGGCTATGGCCGCATTCGTGAGCACTCGTGTCGTCTCCTGGAAGCTCGCCGCCGAGATGAAGCTGTCGATGTTGAGGCTGGCACGGGTGATGCCGAGCAGCAGCGGCCGCGCGATCGCAGGCTGCCCGCCCTCGCGCATGACCTTCCGGTTCTCCTCGTGGAACCGGTACTTGTCGACCTGCTGTCCGAAGATGAAGTTCGTGTCGCCAACGCCCACAATCTCCACCTTGCGCATCATCTGACGGATGATCACGCCGATGTGTTTATCGTTGATGTTAACGCCCTGGAGCCGGTAGACCTCCTGGACCTCATTGACCAGGAACGACTGCAGCGCGTTCTCGCCGAGAATCTGCAGGATATCGTGCGGATCCACGGTGCCTTCGCAGAGCATTTCGCCCGCCCGGACGGTGTCTCCCTGCCTGACGAACAGGTGCTTGCCCATTGGAACGAGATGCTTGAACTCCTTTCCGTGCTCGTCTTCGACGATGATGACCCGCTTGCCCTTCACGATGGGCCGGAAATCCACCGTGCCGCTCACCTGCGCGAGGACAGACGCCGTCTTGGGTCGCCGAGCCTCAAAGAGCTCGCCCACACGGGGCAGACCACCGGTTATGTCGCGTGTCTTCACGCTCTCCCTCAGGAGCTTCGCGAGAATCCGGCCGGCCTTCACCTTCTCACCGTCCTCAACGTTCAGGTAGGCTGACCCGGGCAGATAGTAGGTCGTCAGCTCCTCTCCGGAATCGTCCCGTATGATGACCCTCGGCTGCAGGCTTTCGAGGGTGAACTCGGTTATCTTCTTCTCCACATTGCCGGTATCTTCGTTGATCTCTTCCTTGAGGGTCGTCCCCTGCACGACGTCCTTGAACTCGGCGGTTCCGTTGAACTCGCAGATGATCGGTTCGCTGAACGGGTCGAACACCGCGATCGGTTCCTCGGCGGCCACTACGCCGCCGGCCTCGACGAGCACCTCGGCGCCGTTTCGAACCTCGATCGTCTGGTCCTGGGCGACGAAGAGCAGAAGCCCATCGGCCTCGCGCAGCGCCGCGTAGGCGTTCGCGTCCGCAGTGATCTGCTGTCTGCCCCGCTTGATCACAACCTGCCCCGTGGAGACTCGATCTCCGTCGGAAACCTGGAGCTTGTCGTTCTTCTCGATCACGACCTCATCGAGTATGCGCGCCACCGTGACATACCCCTTGCGGGTGAAGAGCTTCACTCCGGGCGAGATCTCGACGAGACTGCCCTGAATGTCCCGCACGATCGCCGGATAGCGCAGGTAAGTCCGATTCTCCTCGCTCGTCTTTGTTGCAGCACCGCCAATATGGAAGGTCCGCATCGTCAGCTGCGTACCGGGCTGACCAATGCTCTGGGCCGCGATGATTCCTACCGCCTCACCGATCTCCACCGGGCGATTCGTGGCAAGGTTTCGTCCGTAACAGCGGCGACAGACACCGTGACTCGCCTCGCACGTGAGAACGGTGCGAATTCGCACGCCTTCTATACCGGCCTGTTCAATCTCCGCCGCTTTCCCGTCGGTGATCTCTTCGTTCACGTCCACGATGATCTCACCGGTGATCGGATGCTTGACGCGCTCGAGCGTGTATCTGCCCGATATCCGGTCGCTGAGCGTTTCAACGACCTCTTCACCGTCCTTCAGCGCAATCGTATCAATGCCGTTGATGGTTCCGCAGTCGTCTTCACTGACGACGACGTCCTGCGCGATGTCAACAAGCCGCCTGGTCAGATACCCGGCATCAGCCGTCTTCAGCGCCGTATCCGCGAGCCCCTTTCGGGCCCCGTTCGTCGAGATAAAGAACTCGATGACCGACAACCCCTCCTTGAAGTTGCTTCGGATCGGCAACTCGATGATATCGCCTGACGGCTTGGCCATCAGACCTCGCATTCCGGCGAGCTGGCGAATCTGGCTGCGACTCCCGCGCGCACCGGAGGTGGCCATCATGTAGACCGGGTTGAACCCGAAATTGTCCTCCCGCAGGTTCTTCATCATCACATTGGTCAGGTCCTCGTTCGTCTTGCTCCAGACCTCGACCACGCGGTTGTACCGCTCTTCATTGGTGATGTGCCCCTGCAGATACTGGTTCTGTATCGCGTTGACTTCGTTGTTCGCGGCCTCGATCATCTTCGGCTTGTTGGTCGGAACCTTGATATCGTCAATGCCGATCGTCGCGCCGAACAGCGTGGCATACCGGAAGCCAAGGCGCTTGATCGCGTCGAGCATCTTCACCGTTACGTGAGGGCCCTGCTCCGCATAGACCCGCGATATGAGCGTCCGCAGTTCCTTGTCGCCAAGAACGTCGTTGATATAGTCAAGCTCCTCGGGCATGTCCAGGTTGAAGATCAGGCGCCCGGCGGTCGTCTCGATCACCTCACCGTTGTACGGTCGACCTTCGTACGGCACCTTGACCAGCGATGCGTACTCGATGCTGCGCGCGTCGAGCGCGAGAAGCACCTCATCCGGACTGCTGAAGCGCTTGCCCTCGCCACGGCCGCCCTCCCGGTGCCGCGTGAGGTAGTTGATCCCGAGCACCATGTCCTGGCTCGGAAAGACGATCGGCAGGCCGTTGGCCGGGTTCAGCAGATTCCGCGAGCTCAGCATGAGCGTCCAGCACTCGATCTGCGCGGCTTGTGTCAAGGGCACATGCACCGCCATCTGGTCACCGTCGAAGTCGGCGTTGAAGGCGTGGCAGACCAGGGGATGCAGTCGAATTGCCTTCCCGCCCACGAGCACGGGCTCGAACGCCTGGATTCCAAGTCGGTGCAGCGTCGGCGCCCGGTTCAGAAGCACGGGGTGCTCACGCACGACCTCGTCGAGCACCGCCCACACCTCCGGCGTCTCCTGTTCGACGAGGGTCTTGGCCTTCTTGATGTTGTAGACCACGTCCTTCTCGACGAGCTTCTTCATGATGAACGGCTTGTAGAGCTCGAGCGCCATCTTGGTCGGCAGACCGCATTGATGCAGCCTGAGCTCGGGGCCCACGACGATGACCGACCGCCCCGAGTAGTCAACGCGTTTGCCGAGCAGGTTCTGCCTGAACCGCCCCTGCTTTCCCTTCAGCATATCCGAAAGACTCTTCAACGGGCGGTTGCTCGCTCCTTTGACGACGCGCTTCTTCTTGCTGTTGTCGAACAGGGCGTCGACCGCCTCCTGCAGCATCCGCTTCTCGTTGCGGATGATTATGTCGGGGGCGTTGAGTGCCATCAGGCGCTTGAGTCGGTTGTTCCGGTTGATCACGCGACGGTACAGGTCGTTGAGGTCGCTCGTCGCGAACCGTCCTCCGTCGAGCTGCACCATCGGCCGCAGCTCCGGCGGAATGACCGGGATGACATCAAGGATCATCCACTCGGGACGATTCCCGGAATCGCGGAAGTTCTCCACGATCTCGATGCGCTTCAGCAGCCGTTTGTCCGCCTTCGCGCCCTTTTCGATCATCTGCTCTCGCAGATCGACCGACAACGCTTCGAGATCGAGGTTCTCAAGGAGCGTGCGAACCGCCTCAGCGCCGATACCTGCGGAGAAGCTCATGCCGTAGCGTTCTTTCGCGTCCATGAACTCCTCTTCCGTGAGAAGTTCCATGGGCTTGAGCTCGGTATCGCCCTGGTCGATTACGATGTACTTCTCGTAGTAAAGGATGGACCGCAGAGCCGCGATCGTCAGATCGAGGAGAAGCCCCATGCGGCTGGGAACCGAGCGATAGTACCATATGTGAGAGACGGGGCTGGCAAGCTCTATGTGCCCCATCCGTTCGCGGCGCACCTTGAAGTGAGTCACTTCGACACCGCACCGGTCGCAGATCACGCCCTTGTACCGGATGCTCTTGAACTTCCCGCAGTAGCACTCCCACTCCTTGGTCGTGCCGAAGATCCGCTCGCAGAAGAGCCCGTCCTTCTCAGGGCGCAGCGTCCGGTAGTTGATCGTCTCAGGCTTCTTGACCTCGCCGTAGCTCCACGCACGTATCTGATCCGGTGAAGCCAGCTTGATCATGATATTGTCGAAGTCCTGAATGTCTCTCATGATTCCTCCGATTAGAAGTTGCTGCCCTGACGGTTGATGAGCTCCTCATCCCGCTCGGTCAGCGGAATCTGCTTGCCCTTCCCGTCCCAGATCGAGATGTCGAGCGCAAGTCCGCGCAGCTCCTGCACCAGGACGTTGAAGCTCTCCGGAACGCCCGCGCTGGTGGACGGCTCGCCCTTCACGATGCTCTCGTAAATCTTGGCGCGACCGTTCATGTCGTCGCTCTTGATCGTCAGGAGCTCCTGCAGCGTGTTCGCCGCGCCGTATGCTTCAAGCGCCCAGACCTCCATCTCACCAAGACGCTGCCCGCCGAACTGAGCCTTGCCGCCGAGTGGTTGCTGCGTGACCAGCGAGTACGGTCCGGTCGACCGCGCGTGCATCTTGTCGTCAACCAGGTGGTGCAGCTTGAGCATGTACATCTGCCCGACGGTGACCTCATTCTCGAACGGCTCGCCCGTGCGGCCGTCGTACAGCACGGCCTTCGAGTTCGTCGGCAAGCCGGCCGCTTTGAGCTTCTCTTCTATCTGTCCGTTGCTCGCCGACTCGAAAACCGGAGTCGAATACCATTCGTTGAGGATTGATCCGGCCCAACCGAGCTCGCATTCGAGTATCTGACCGAGGTTCATGCGGCTCGGCACACCGAGCGGGTTCAGGCACACATCCAGCGGCGTTCCGTCGGTCAGGTACGGCATGTCCTCCTCCGGGAGGACGCGGGCGATGACCCCCTTATTGCCGTGACGGCCGGCCATCTTGTCGCCCTCCTGCAGCTTCCGCTTGGTCGCGACGAGCACCTTGACCACCTCGTCGACTCCTGGCGACAGATCGTCTCCCTCGCTGCGCTTCAGTCGCTGGACATCGATGACGGTGCCCTCGACACCGTGCGGTATTCTCAACGAGGTGTCGCGCACCTCCTTCGCCTTCTCCCCGAATATCGAGTTCAGGAGCTTGAACTCCGGCGTCGTCTCGGTTTCGCTCTTCGGCGTCACTTTACCGACGAGAATGTATCCGCTGCCAACCTTTGCTCCGATCCGCACGATTCCCTCTTCATCGAGCTGGTCAAGAGCCTTCTCGCTCGTGTTCGGTATGTCGCGGGTAATCTTCTCAGGACCGAGCTTGGTCTCACGCACGTCAACCGTGAACTCTTTGATGTGGATGCTCGTGAAGATGTCTTCTTTCACGATCTTCTCGGAGACGAGGATCGCATCTTCGTAGTTGTAGCCGTTCCACGGCACAAAGCCGACGAGCACGTTTCTCCCCAGAGAGAGCTCTCCCTGATGCGTCGCCGGGCCGTCAGCGATCACGTCGCCGGCCTTGACCTTCTGCCCCACCTCGACAACCGGTTTCTGGATGAAGCATGTGTCCTGATTCGTCCGCTGGTACTTGATCAGCAGATAGGTGTCGACCTCGCTCTTCGCGTCGGTCGGTCTGACCTGAACCGACTGCGACGTAACGAGAACCACCTCACCGGCTCGCTTCGCCTTCACGAGCACCCCGGAGTCATAGGCGCACTTGAGCTCCATCCCGGTGCCGACACGGGGCGGCTCCGGGAAGACAAGCGGCACCGCCTGTCGCTGCATGTTGCTTCCCATAAGCGCGCGGTTCGCATCGTCGTGCTCGAGGAAGGGGATGAGCGATGCGGAGACGCTGATCACCTGTTTCGGCGAGACGTCCATGTACTGGATCTGCTCCGGCGGCTTCGTCGTGTAGTCGCCGCTGCGCCGCACGCTCACCAGCGGAGTCAGAAACTTCCCCGACTTCGGATCGAGCTGCGCGTTCGCCTGCGCAATGTAGTATTTCTCCTCGTCCATCGCGGAGAGATACTCAATGTCCTTCGTTGCCTTCCCGTCGGCGACCCGGCGGTACGGTGTCTCCAGGAAGCCGTAGTCGTTGACCCGGGTGTAGTTCGCGAGACTCACGATGAGCCCGATATTCGGTCCTTCAGGCGTCTCGATCGGGCACATCCGGCCGTAGTGGGTGTAGTGGACGTCGCGAACCTCGAAGCTCGCACGGTCGCGCGAGAGCCCCCCGGGACCGAGCGCGTTCAGTCGACGCTTGTGGGTCAGCTCCGAAAGCGGGTTGACCTGATCCATGAACTGCGACAGTTGCGAGGATCCGAAGAACTCCTTGATCGCCGCCACGACCGGTTTGATCGAGATCAGGTCCTGCGGCTTGATCGTATCAGTCTCCTTGAGACTCATCCGTTCCTTGGCAATCCGTTCCATGCGGGTGAAGGCCGTCTTCAGGCTGTTGCCCAGGAGCTCGCCGACGCTGCGTATACGGCGATTCCCGAGGTGGTCTATGTCGTCGACATTCGCCTCGCCGATGTAGACGTTGATGAGATAGGCCATCGTGTTCACGATGTCGTCCTTCGTCAGCACGTGGCTGTCGACCGGATCCGCGTAGTCGAACTTCTTGTTCAGCTTGTACCGCCCGACCCGGCCGAGATCGTAGCGCCGCGGCGTGAAGAACATGCTGTTGAAGTCTTTCTCGGCGCCGTCCACCGTGATCGGCTCACCGGGAAGCAGGACCGCGTAGACGGCCGAGAGGGCGTCCTCGCGCGACGGTTCGTCGGATTCCGGATCATCCCGCGTGCTCTTGTTCTCCTCGCGCTCGAAGCAGTTCAGGATGATCTCCGAGTGGAGACTCTCCGGGTCCGCCATGTCGATGACCTCGATCTCAGTCACACCGGAGTGAATCAGCTCGTCGATGTCATGCGGATGGATCTTCTCTCCCGCCCTGTAGCGCCGTCGCGCCTCGCCCTCTCCGTTCGACGTCTGATCCGACGCGTAGACGGCGCGCGCGAGCACCTGCCCGTTGAGCGCCTCCACCGTCTCGCGTTTGTCCGAGACTTTCATGGTGGTCGTTCGGTAGAAGACGTCGATGATCTTCTCGCGTGTGTCGAACCCGAGGGCCCGAAGGAAGAGCGTCCCGAGGATTCGTTTCTTCCGGTCGATCTTCGCGTAGATCAGCTCCTTCTTCTGATCGATCTCGAACTCGAGCCAGCTTCCGCGGTAGGGGATGATGCGCGAACTGTACACTCCCTTCTCGTGGGAGAAGATGACGCCGGGCGATCGGTGAATCTGGCTGACGACCACCCGTTCGGCCCCGTTGACAATGAAGGTCCCACGATCGGTCATGAGCGGAATGTCGCCCATGTAGATGTCTTTCTGGCGAATCTCACCGGTCTCCAGGAAGACCAGGTTGATGCGGGCCTTGACCGGAATCGCGTAGGTCAGACCCTTCTGCTTGCACTCCGGTTCGCTGAGCTTGATGTTCTCCTCGTCGAGCACGTAGTGATCGTACTCCAGCCGCATGTCGCCGTTCTGACTCTCGATCGGGAATATGGACTGGAAGACCTCTTCAAGACCCTGTTCGTCGATCGGCTCGCCGCGCTTCATGGTCTCCCGCTGGAGGAATCTCTCAAACGAGGCGATTTGGACCCCGACCAGGTCGGGAAGATCCATCACCTGCGTGGACTGCTGTCCAACGGTGGTCCGTTCGATGTGTGTGGTTCGATCAAGCATATGCCCCCCCCAGTGCGGTACGGCGTTCGGCACGACATTCGGTACGACGCATACCGTTCACGCCGCAGAGATGAAGACACCATTGGGGCTGGACGACCGGCCCATCCCCAATGGTGAGTACGATGATCTGTGTAAGCCCGGTGTCGATGCTTACTTGATCTCAACCTTGGCGCCGGCCGCCTCGAGCTTCTCCTTGATCGAGGCGGCCTCGTCCTTGGATACGCTTTCCTTAACAGCCTTACCTCCGGCTTCGACGAGTTCCTTCGCTTCCTTCAGCCCCAGCCCGGTGATGGCGCGAACTTCCTTGATAACAGGAATCTTCTTGCCATCGTCAAAGCTCGCGAGGATCACGTTGAACTCCGACTGCTCCTCTTCCCCGGCGTCTGCGCCGGCCGCCGGAGCAGCTCCGGGTGCCGCGACCGCCACAGGGGCCGCGGCCGTCACGCCGAACTTCTCCTCCATCGCCTTCACGAGCTCGCTGACTTCCAGCACGCTCATGTTCGCAACGGCTTCCAGAATGTCCTCTTTCGCCAGTGTCGCCATATTATCTTCCTCCTTGCTTCGTTCGCGGCGATAGCATGCAACACTTCGCACGAAGACTAACGCCGCGTCTTCTATCAATACCGGTCCATGACCGGGTGTAGAATACTATTGCTCCGCCTTCTGATCCGCGACGGCCTGCAGCACCCGAACGAGCTTCTGAGTCACCCCGTTCATCGCATACACCAGGTTCTGCAGCGGCGCGTTCATGGTGCTCATGAGCTGCGCGAGCAACTCGTCCCGGGTCGGCAACTTGCTGAAAGCCTCGGTCTGCGGCCCGTCGAAGACGCGACCGTCCACGATCGCGCCCTTCACCTCGACCGGGGTGTCCTTCGCGTACTCGAAGAGGATCTTCGCGACCGCGCCTGCTTCGTCCTTCAGCAGGGCGAGTGCGGTTGGCCCGACGAGCAGGTCCGACACGTCCGGCATCTCGAGCTGCCGAAAGGCCAGCTTCGCGTACCGGTTCTTCACGACCCTGTAATCGGCGTGTTTCTCGCGCAGACGTTGTCGCAGCACAGTGATCTGCGACACCGACAGCCCTCGATAGTCGGTGAAGATGTAATCCTTGTTCTCCGACAGCGTTGCCTTGATCGCGTCGACCGAATCGACTTTGTGTTGTTGCACCTTTGTTACGTGTTCAGCCATGACCTCACCCCTGCTCCGCGCCGACGGCGATCTTCACGCCCGGACCCATCGTGGAGGAGACGGCCACCGTCTGGACGAACTCGCCCTTGGTGTCCGCCGGACGCCGCTTCTCCACCTCACCCACGACTGACTTGACGTTCTCGGCGATCTGCTCCGGCTCCATCGATACCCGGCCAACGGCCAGGTGCACGACGCCGGTCTTATCCGACCGGAACTCCACGCGCCCCTGTCTCAGCTCGGCGATCGCGGCTGTGAGATCGAAGGTGACGGTCTGCGTCTTCGGGTTCGGCATCAACCCGCGTCGGCCGAGGATAGGACCGAGTCGTCCTACATCCTTCATCATGTCCGGAGTTGCCACCGCGACGTCGAAATCGAGCCATCCCTCGCGGATCTTCTCGATCAGATCGTCGTCGCCCACATGTGCCGCCCCGGCCTGGCGCGCCTCTTCAGCCTTCTCCCCCTTCGCGAACACAAGGATCCGCTTCTCGGCGCTGAACTGATGCGGCAGAACGAGGGTGTCACGCACGGTGGCGCTCTTCTTCAGATTGAGATTCATCGAAAGCTCGACGGTCTCATCGAACTTCGCGAACGACAGCTGCTTGACGAGACGGATCGCCTCCAACGGGTCGTACCGTCGTTGCCGGTCGATCTTCGCCAGCGCTTCCTGATATTTCTTGCCCCGCTTCATCTACGCCTCCACCTGGACGCCCATGCTGCGAGCGGTACCCGCGACGATCTTCATTGCGGCCTCCACGTCATTGGCGTTGAGGTCCGGCATCTTCTGCTCGGCGATGGCGCGGATCTGGGCCGTGGTGATCTTGCCGACCTTCTCCTTGTTGCTTTCCGGAGACCCTTTTTCAAGGCCGATCGCCTTCTTGATCAGGACAGCGGCCGGAGGAGTCTTCGTAATGAACGAGAACGACCGGTCTGCGTAGACCGTGATCACGACCGGAATGAGCAGCCCGGGCTCGATATCCCTGGTCACGTCGTTGAACTGCTGCACGAACTGCGGCGCGCTGACGCCATGGGGTCCGAGAGCCGGACCGACCGGCGGGGCCGGCGTCGCCTTGGCGGCGGGCACCTGCAGCTTGACGATTGCAGCCACCTTCTTCTTGGCCATAGACACTCCTTCGTGGTTCAGGCGTCCGGGATCCACCGGACTCCCACAATGCTCCTAAACCTTCTCGACCTGGAGGAAGTCGACTTCCACCGGCGTGGCGCGGCCGAATATGCCGACCATCACCCGCAGCTTCCCCTTCTCCGTGTTGACTTCCTCAACCTGCCCGGTGAACGAGTCAAACGGGCCATCGACGATCCGCACGCTCTCGCCGACGGCGAACGACTCCTTGGGCTTCGCGGTCTTCTCGCCCTTCACATCGCCGGTCTTCTGCAGGATCGACCTCGCCTCTTCCTGGCTGATCGGCTGCGGCTTCATCCCGGGGCTCGAACCGACGAAGCCGGTCACCCCGTTGATCCGGCGGATCAACGAACAAGGAGTCTTCCAGCCGATGTCCGGCAGATCCATCTCGAGCAGGATGTACCCGGGCAGAAACTTCTTGCTGCTTACCTTCTTCTTGCCGTCCTTGACTTCCACGACCTGCTCGGCGGGCACTTTGATGTCGCTCACGACCTCACCGAGCTGACCTTCGGACATCATGATCCTGATGGTCTTCTCTATTTTGTTCTCGTACCCGGTATAGGTGTGTAGTACGTACCAGCCTTTGGCCATCTCGCCTCTCTACCGTGCCATCAGAAGATCAGCTCGATGCCCTGCAGCAACAGGAAATCCACGATACCGTACACGGTGGCAAAAATGAGCACGGAGACGAGCACCACCTTCGTGTTGGATCCGACCTCTTCGCGCGAAGGCCACTGCACCTTCCTGAGCTCGGCGTAACTGTCCTTGAAAAACTGGATCACTCTCTTCATGCATCACCCCTCCTGCCACGAAGGATAGCAGGCCAGCCAGGATTCGAACCTGGAACATTCGGTTTTGGAGACCGACGCTCTACCAATTGGAGCTACTGGCCTGAGAATACTACTTGACTTTGGTCTCGCGGTGCAGGGTATGCTTGCGATCGTGCGAGCAATACTTCTTCAGCTCGAGCTTGCCCTGTGTGTTGCGTCTGTTCTTCTTCGTCGTATAGTTGCGCCGGTCGCACTCCGTACATTGAAGCGCGATCAGCTCCACCGCTCCCTTCTTTGCTTTCGCCATACCCGTCCCTCTTCTTTCGGTAGAAAACCGCACCTTAGCCTAAGACCGACTCACAAAAAAGTCAAGACAGGCGGCCGTGGGTACACTTCTTGCATCACTCGAGCCCCCGATCGGATTTGAACCGATGACCCCATCCTTACCATGGATGTGCTCTGCCAACTGAGCTACAGGGGCGAGTAGCGCGAAAGGTACCAACTGCCATCTGGGGTGTCAAGTAAGCGCCTGAAGGATGGGAGCCTCGAGGCTTGTCGAGCTTCCCAGCGAGAGGGATCGGTATTATGATGGCATGACGAAAAGAAGGAGCGACAATGGCCGATACAACCGAGTTGAAGATGAATGAACCGACGAACCGACTGCGGGGGAACCTCCCCAGGATCGGCATCCGACCGACGATCGACGGGCGTCTGGGTGGGGTCCGCGAGAGCCTCGAAGACCAGACGATGCGCATGGCGCAGAGCGCGAAGGCCTTCCTCGAGGAGCGCCTGCGGCACGCCTGCGGGCTGCCGGTCGAGGTCGTGATCGCGGACACGACGATCGGCGGTGTTGCCGAGGCGGCCGCGTGCCAGGAGAAGTTCGAGCGCGAAGGCGTCGGTGTGTCGATCACGGTGACCCCGTGCTGGTGCTACGGGTCGGAGACGATGGACATGACGCCGAGTATCCCGAAGGCGGTCTGGGGGTTCAACGGTACCGAACGCCCCGGAGCCGTCTACCTCGCGGCGGTGCTCGCGGGCCACGCCCAGAAAGGCATGCCGGCCTTCGGCATCTACGGCAGGGACGTGCAGGATGCCGACGACGAGTCGATCCCGCAGGACGTCCAGGAGAGGCTCCTGCGGTTCGCCCGGGCCGGACTTGCAGTCGCGACGATGCGCGGCAAGAGCTATCTGTCCATGGGCGGCGTCTCAATGGGCATAGCCGGCTGCTATGTGACCGAACCGTTCTACAAGCGGTACCTGGGGATGCGCAACGAGTACGTCGATATGAGCGAGTTCATCCGCAGGATGAACGAGGGAATCTACGACAAGGACGAATATGCGCGCGCGCTCGATTGGGTGAAGCAGAACTGCCCCGAGGGTCCGGACCCCAACGAGAAGGACCGGCAGCGCAGCCGAGAACAGAAGGACGCGGACTGGCAGAGCGTCGTCAAGATGACGCTGATCGCGCGCGACCTGATGGTCGGCAATCCCAGACTCGCTGAGATGGGATACGGCGAGGAGGCGAACGGCCACAACGCGATCGCGGCCGGCTTCCAGGGGCAGCGCCAGTGGACCGACTTCATGCCGAACGGCGATTTCATGGAAGCGATCCTCAACACGAGTTTCGACTGGAACGGAATCCGGGAGGCGTACGTTGTTGCGACTGAGAACGACAACCTGAACGCGACGAGCATGCTCTTCGGACACCTGCTGACCGGAACCGCCCAGATCTTCGCCGACGTTCGCACCTACTGGAGCCCGGAGGCGGTCGAACGGGTGACCGGCAGGAAGCTCACCGGCGTCGCGGAGAACGGCATCATCCACCTGATCAACTCCGGGCCGGCGTCGCTCGACGGGACCGGCGAGCAGCAGATGGACGGAAAGCCGGCGATGAAGCCGTTCTGGGACATCACCGCTCAGGAGGCGGCCAGATGCCTCGACGCGACCGTCTGGTGTCCCGGTGACGCCGGCTACTTCCGCGGCGGGGGCTACTCGACCCGCTATTCCACCCGTGGCGGCATGCCGGTCACGATGAGCCGGCTCAATATCATCGAGGGCCTCGGTCCGGCGCTGCAGATCGCCGAAGGCTGGACCGTCGAGCTCACGAGGGAGATCCACGATGTCCTCGACCAGCGGACCAACTTCACCTGGCCTACGACCTGGTTCGTACCGCGCCTCGCGGACAACCCTCGCTTCCGCGACGTCTACAGCGTCATGGCGAACTGGGGCGCCAACCACGGCGCGATCGGATACGGACACTTCGGCGCGGATCTCGTCTCGCTCGCCTCGATGCTCCGCATCCCGGTCTACATGCACAATCTCCCGGAGGAGCAGATCTACCGACCCCACGCGTGGGCCGCGTTCGGGATGGATCTCGAAGGAAGTGACTTCCGCGCCTGTGCGAATTTCGGACCGCTGTACAAGGACTGAGGCAAAATGAAGGCACCAGGGGCGCCCCGCGGGGCGCCCCTTCTTGTCTGCGACGAGACTTCTTCCTCCGGAAGACTTGCATAATCCTTGTGATTATCTTACGATATACCTGTATTCGTAAGGTAATGGAAAGTGTTTCAAAGCCTGACCACGCGAGAGAAACGAGCCCTCGACCTTCTGGTGGCTGAAGAGGGCATCTCGGTGACTGAGCTCGGGAAGCGACTCGACGTGTCGACCGTGACCGTACGCTCCACGCTCAACGCTCTGGCGGACAAGGGCGTGATCGTGCGCACCTGGGGCGGCGCGAGCCCGGCGTTTCACCCGGAGATACTCGAGCGGCAGCGCGCCAACCAGGAACAGAAGACACTGATTGCAGCCGCTGCGGCCGGGATGGTGGGCGACGGCGACGCAATCATGATCGAGGCCGGGACCACTACCTCGCTGATCGGGCGCTACCTGTTTGGTCGACGCGACGTCCATGTGGTGACCAACTCGCTCCTGTTCGTCCCCTACGGGCGCGCGAACCCGGCGCTCAAACTCACGGTCGTGGGCGGAAGCTTCCAGGCGGTTACCGAATCGCTCGTCGGGCCGCTCGCACTCGCGGAGCTCGAGGGGTTCCATGTCAGACTCGCCTTCGTCGGCACCGACGGGTTCAGCGCCGCGAACGGAACAACGACGCACCTTGTGGAAGGAGCGGAAATCGTGCGCATGATGGCGAGAAGAGCCGACAGGACCATCCTGCTCGCGGACAGCAGCAAGTACGGCCGCACCGGATTCGCGCGTGTGCTCGGCCTCGAGGAGATCGCAGTGGTACTCACGGACGACGCGCTGCCGCCGGGCGCGGCGGATGAGATCAGGGAGGCAGGCGTGGAGCTTCAGATCGTCGGCGGACAGACGGCACGAGCCGGAGGAGAGAGGTAATGGCACAGGAGGTACTCCTGCCGAGGCAGGGGAACAGCGTTGAGAGCTGTATCATCGTGGAGTGGAAGGTCGCTCCCGGCGAACACGTTGCGAAGGGCGACGTGCTCGTCGAGGTGGAGACCGACAAGGCGACGATGGAGGTGGAATCGACCGCCGAGGGCGTCCTGCTCGAGCAACTCGTCGCGCCCGGAGACGACGTGCCGGTGCTCGACGCCATCGCCGTTGTCGGGCAAGCCGGAGAGAAGGTCGAATCAGCAGGCAAGGCCGACGAGGCGGCAGAATCGAAGCCCGCGCCGGTAGAACCACCGGCGGCGGCTCCGGAGTCGACGGCACGCGAGCCGCGGGCTTCCCGGGAGCAGGCCGCAGCCCCCCCGCAGACGCCCACGCAGGACACACGAGCGCGTCGCCGTCGCGGAGGCGCGAAGATCAGCCCGCGAGCCCGAAAGCTCGCCGAGACGAAGGGAGTCGACTACGAAGCGCTCTCCGGCTCGGGTCCCGGCGGAAGAATCATGGTGCGAGACATTGAGGCCGCCCCCTCCCGCGCGGCGGGGCAGGCTGTGGCGGCGGGCCCGGCAGCGGGTCCCGCGCGACCGGCCGGCCCTGTGCAACCGGTCAGCGAGACGCCGATCAAGGGCGTGCGCAAGCTCATCGCCGAGCGCATGCATGCCTCCATCGCCTCAACGGCGCAGCTCACGATGGATGGCTCGGCGGATGCGCGGGCGATCCTCGCCTACCGCAAGCGGCTCAAGGCGGCGGATCCGGCACAACCGCGCGGCGATACAGTCGGCCTGAACGAGATCTCGATCAACGATCTCGTGCTCTTCGCGATCAGCCGCGTGCTGCCACGCTTTCCGTCACTCAACGCGACGTTCAGCGAAGGAGTGATACGGACCTTCGACGCGGTCGACCTGGGGTTCGCCGTCGACACGCCAAAAGGCCTCATGGTGCCGGTCATCCGGGCCGCGGATCGCCACTCGCTCGTCGACCTCGCAACGGAAGCCCACCGGCTCGCGAAGGGCTGCCTTGAAGGCGGGGTCAGCCCGGACGAGCTGTCCGGAGGGACGTTCACCGTCACGAACCTTGGTGCCTACGGCGTCGAGCGATTCACGCCGGTGCTCAACGCGCCGCAGGTGGGGATCATGGGTATCTGTGCGGTCACGCCGCGCCCGGCGCCGGAAGGCGAAGGGACGATCCCGATGATGGGACTCTCGCTTACGATCGACCACCAGGTCGTCGACGGCGCGCCGGCCGCCCGCTTCCTGCAGTCGGTCGCCCGCGCGATCGCGCAGATCGACCTCACCCTCGCAGAGTAAGAGAAGGAGAAGAGAAATGCCCCAGTCACAACTCGTGAACCCGAAAGAGGTACGAAGCGCCGGCTCGGTGAAGCTCGGCGAGATCCCCATCAACGCCTACTCGGCCTCGCCCAAGGACGAGGTCAAACGCTACGGTGCCGATCGCCTCAAGCGCGTGCTCTACGACATGCTCACGATCCGCGAGTTCGAAACGATGCTCAACGACATCAAGATGCAGAACTCCTACCGCGGGATCGAATACTCGCACAAGGGTCCGGCGCACCTGTCGATCGGCCAGGAATCGACGGCCGTCGGCACCTGCCTCGAGCTCGAGCCGGAGGACTACATCTTCGGAAGTCATCGCAGCCATGGCGAGATCCTCGCGAAGTGCTTCTCTGCCGTCAGCAGGCTCGACGACAGTGCGCTCGAATCGGTCATGAAAGGATATCTCGACGGCGAGGTGCTCGCCGTCGCCGAACGCAACGACTACGACGGGATGACGGATCTCGCGGAGAACTTCGTGCTCTACGGCACGCTCGCCGAGATCTTCGCGCGCAAGACCGGCTTTAACCGTGGGCTCGGTGGGTCGATGCACGCCTTCTTCGCGCCGTTCGGCAGCATGCCGAACAACGCGATCGTCGGCGGCAGCGCGGACATCGCGCTCGGCTCGGCGCTCTACAAGCGCATCAACCGCAAGCCGGGGATCGTGATCGCGAACATCGGCGACGCGTCGATGGGATGCGGGCCGGTGTGGGAAGCGATGATGATGAGTGCCATGGACCAGTACCGAAGCCTCTGGCCGAAAGACGTCGGCGGAGCCCCTCCGGTCATCTTCAACTTCATCAACAACTTCTACGGGATGGGCGGCCAGACCTACGGCGAGACGATGGGCTTCAAGGTGCTCGCCCGCGCCGGCGCCGGGGTGAACGAGGAGATGATGCACGCCGAGCGCGTGGATGGGTACAACCCGCTTGCGGTTGCCGACGCGATCGCCCGCAAGAAGGAGGTCCTCAACGAGGGGCGCGGCCCGGTGCTCCTCGACACGATCACCTACCGCACGAGCGGCCATTCGCCGAGCGACGCATCCTCCTACCGGACGAAGGAGGAGATACAGCTCTGGGAAGCGGCCGACGCGCTGGGGAGTTTCTCAGAGCGCCTGATCGAGGCGAAGGTGATCGACGAAGCCGAGCTCGGCGCGATGCAGGAGCGGGTCATCGGGAAGATCGAAGGCGCGCTGCGGCTTGCGATCGACGAGGAGCTCTCGCCGCGCGCCCCGGGCGAGTTCATAGAGACGGTGATGTTCAGCAATGCGCCGGCCGACCGGCTCGAGGAGCGCGAGCCCGAGGTACTCCTGCCGCTCGAGGAGAATCCGCGGGTGCAGCAGATCGCGCGCAAGAGCCGCAGCGCCTTCGACGAGGACGGCAAGGAGCTCTCCAAGATGAAGGTGACCGCCTACCGCGACGCGCTCTTCGAAGCGGTCATCCACCGCTTCTACGAAGACCCCACGCTCGCGGCGTGGGGCGAGGAGAACCGCGACTGGGGCGGGGCCTTCGCCGTCTACCGGGGCCTGACCGAAGCGCTCCCCTACCACCGACTGTTCAACTCTTCAATCAGCGAGGGAGCGATCGTGGGAAGCGGCGTCGGCTACGCGCTCTCCGGCGGCCGCGCGCTCGTGGAGCTCATGTACTGCGACTTCATGGGCCGCGCGGGCGATGAGATCTTCAACCAGGCGGCCAAGTGGCAGAGCATGAGCGCGGGGGTCCTCAGGATGCCGCTCGTGGTGCGGGTCAGCGTCGGCAGCAAGTACGGGGCCCAGCACAGCCAGGACTGGACGAGCCTTGTCGCCCACATTCCGGGACTCAAGGTCATGTTCCCGGCTACCCCGTACGATGCGAAGGGCATGCTCAATCTGGCGCTGCGCGGAAGCGACCCGGTGATCTTCTTCGAGAGCCAGAAGCTCTACGACATCGGCGAGCAATTCCACCCGGGCGGGGTGCCGACTGAGTATTATGAGGTCGAGGAAGGAGAGCCTTCGATCAAGCGGGAAGGCACGGAGGTGACGATCGTGACGATCGGCGCGACGCTCTACGTGGCGATCGAGGCCGCGGCCGAGCTCGAGGAGAGGTACGGGGTGAGCGCGGAGGTGATCGACGCGCGCTTCATCAACCCGCTCAATATCGAGCGCATCGCCGAGAGCGTGGCGAAGACCGGGAAGCTCCTGCTCGCCTCCGACGCGTGCGAGCGCGGAAGCTACCTGCACACGATCGCCTCGCAGATCACGCAGGTTGCCTTCGACGAGCTCGACGGACCGCCGGTGGTGGTCGGCAGCCGGAACTGGATCACGCCGGCGGTTGAGCTCGAGCCGGAGTTTTTCCCGCAGAAGGAGTGGATCATCGACGCGCTTCACGAGCGGCTCCTGCCGCTTGAGGGGCATACCGTCAGCACGGTGCAGACGGGCGAGGATCTTGTCCGCCGCTACAGGAAGGGAGTGTGAGCATGAAGACGACCGCGGTCAGGATGTACGGCAAGCAGGATCTCAGGATGGAGAGCTTCGAGCTGCCGGAGATCAACGACGACGAGATACTCGCGCACATCGTGAGCGACAGCATCTGTATGTCGAGCTACAAGGCCGCCAAACAGGGCTCGGATCACAAGCGCGTTCCGGATGACATCGCCGAGAACCCGGTCATGATCGGACACGAGTTCTGCGGCGAGCTCGTCAAGGTGGGCGCGAAGTGGAAGGACAAGTTCCGGGAGGGCCAACGGTTCGGCATCCAGCCGGCGATGTTCTACCCCGAAGGCCCGGTCGGCATTCTCTCCGCCCCCGGCTACACCTACCAGCACATCGGGGGGGATGCGACTTACATCATCATCCCGAAGGAAGTGATGCTGCAGGACTGCCTCCTGCCCTATCCGGGGAGCGCCTACTTCATGGGATCGCTTGCCGAGCCGGTGAGCTGCATCGCCGGGGCCTTCCATGCGCAGTACCACACGAGTCAGGGAAGCTATGAGCATCGCATGGGGATCGTCGACGGAGGGACGCTCGCGCTTCTCGCGGGCGTGGGGCCCATGGGCCTTGGTGCGATCGACTACGCGATCCACACCAACCCGCGGCCGCGACTCATGGTCGTCACCGACATTGATCAGGCGCGGATCGACCGGGCGAAGACGATCTACACCGTCGAGCATGCAGCCGAGCACGGGGTGGAGCTCCACTACGTGAACACGCGTGACATGAGCGATGCGGTCGCGGGGCTCCGCGGCTATACCGACGGCACCGGCTTCGACGACGTCTTCGTATTCGCACCGGTGAAGCCGGTCGTGGAGCAGGGCGACGCAATCCTCGGAAACGACGGCTGTCTGAACTTCTTTGCAGGACCCACCGACCCGTCCTTCAGCGCGAGCTTCAACTTCTACAACGTCCACTACGAGTCGCATCACGTGGTGGGCACCTCCGGCGGCAACACAAGCGACATGCGCGAGGCGCTCGATCTCATGGGCCGCGGCATCGTCAACCCGGTCGCGATGATCACCCATGTAGGCGGGCTCGACGCGGTCGTCGAGACGACGCTCAATCTGCCCGACATTCCGGGCGGGAAGAAGCTCGTCTACACGAACAAACGCATGCCGCTCGTCGCGATCGACGACTTCGCATCGCGCGGCAAGGAAGACCCCTTCTACGCGACGCTCGCGGAGATCTGCCGAGCGAACAAGAACCTCTGGAGCGAAGAGGCCGAGCGCTACGTCCTCGAGCACGCCCCGGACATCACGGTGTAGCTTGCCCCCGCTTTGCAGTCGCCGGCGTCCCTGATAACCTGAGGGTATGACCCGCGGAAGCGCAAGGTATCTCGCCATACTCGCCTGTATGACGTTCGTGATTGCGGCCGTCGCGACGCCAGACGAGCGTGCGGCAGTGACCGTCGCCACGGTGCAATTCCGGGTGACCGAGGAGGCATACTCCTCGGTCGCCGCGTATCGCGACACCGTGGAGGAGATCGTCGAGCGCGCCGTCAACGACCACAGCGCCGACATCGTCGTCTTCCCCGAATACCTCAACGTCTTTCTCGTCGCGGCCCGCTTCCCGCGGGTCGTCGAGTCGGCATCGACGATCGAGGAGGCCCTGCGCCTGATCGCTGCCGAGCAAGTCGGGAGAGACCCGTCCGGCGAGCGCGGGCAGTACACGAACCTTTCCGCGCTGTTGAGCTCGGCGGCGGAGGAGGCTTCCGCGCAGGCGATCGTCCTGTGGAAGCGGCTCGCCGCGACCCACGAGGTGACGATCGTCGCGGGAACCTTCTTCGTGCCGGCCGACTCACCACACGAACGAGGGCTACGCAACCGGCTCATCGTGTTCGACGAAACCGGCGCGGTCGTCTATGAGCAGGACAAGGTCTACCTCACCGAGGAGGAGCGCCGCGACCTCGGAATCCGGCCGGGCAATCTGGATGCGGCCGAACCGGTCGAGCTCACGGGGATCACCGTCGGGTTCACGATCTGCAGAGACACTTTCTTCGACACCTGGCACGATCGGCTCGACGGCAGCGAGCTGTGGATCGACCTGCGCGCGAACGGCGAGCCGTTCACGCCCGAGGTACGCAGGCGGTTCGACCGGACGCTGCCGGATCGGGTTCGAGAGGGCGGCGCGGTGGCCGGCGTCAATGCGACGCTTACCGGCTCCTTCCTCGATCTCATGTGGGAGGGCCGCTCGTACGCCGTGGATGACTCCGGCGCGCGGATCGCCGAATCGCGCAGGGTCGTGGGGACCGAGATAACCACGGTCGAGTTCGTCCCCTGTGGCGAATCGTGGCGCCTCAGAAGCCGATAGCGAACGCGCGCTACAGCGAAGCGATGAAGGCGACGTCGGCGGCAAGCGCTTCGTCTTCGCTCATCGCCCCCCGGACCGAGGCCGGAAACTCGACCATCGCCCATCCCTCGTATCCGAGTCGGCGCGCCTCACGGCCGAAGACGCCGTAGTCGACGATGCCGTGCGCGAGCAAGGTGCGCGGCAGGTGCGAGTCAGACTCGCCGCCGGACCCCGGGGAGGCCGGCTGCACGTAGTTCTGCAGGTGGGCGTGCGCGCAACGCGAAAGGAGCGACGTGAAGTCGTCCGGCGTCCTGGCCCGCAGCTCGTGCGGTTGCATCGGGTACGGCACCTGGTAGCACAGGGAGACGCCGGGGTGGTCGATCTCATCGATCACCCGCGCGGCCGATTCCCAGCTCGCGGTCAGGGTCCGGTTGTGCCGCTCGAGAACGACCCTGCAGCCCTCACGGCCCGCGGCATCCGCGAAATCGCGCACTTCGTCATAGATCGCCTCGCGCACCGACGGCGGTGTCTCGTCGTACTCGCTTCGCCCACACCAGATCCTCACGAGCGGACAGCGCAGATCCCGGGCGGCCGCCAGGACATAGTCCCCCCGCTCTTCCTCCGGAACATCGCGGCCCGACGCCGCGGTTCCATCCGGCCGATAGTACGAGCCGAGCGCGACCGCCTCGAGCCCCGCGTCACGGAGCAGCGAACCGATCCGGGCGCGGGCCGTGCTGTCGGCCGAGCTGTCGGCCGTGCTGTCGGCCGAGCTGTCGGCAGGCGGCAGGTGCGGGACGCGCCCCCAGATCTCCACGCCGCCGGCGCCGGAACGCGCGGCGGCCTCGATCGCCTCCCCGATGGTGCGATCCTTCATTGCTATCGTACAGATACCCGCCTTCACATTGACTCCTTTTTCATGCCCGGTTCGACAGATCGCGAATGTCGATCGTGTGCTCGAACGGCTCGCCGGCGAGCCAGTGCTCGAGCTCGCGGACACAGTAGTCGCCCATCCGGTGCACCTCCGGTCCGATCGAGCCGGCGATGTGCGGCGTGAGCACACAGTTCGCAAGGGTGTAGAAGGGATGACCCTCCGGGGGTGGCTCGGGATAGGTAACGTCCAGGTACGCCGAGATACGACCGGCCGAGAGCGTTTCCACGAGCGAATCCTCGTCGATCATACGCCCGCGCGAGGTATTCACGAGGCGCGCGCCCTGCTTCATCAGCCCGAGCGTCCGGCGGTTGACGATCCCCCGGTTCCGCTCGACGTCGGCGTGGTGGACGGAGACCACGTCGGCGCGGCTCATCGCCTCATCCAGCGACACGGCCGTCACACCGAGTCGTGCCGCCTCTTCGGAGGTCAGAAAATCGTCGGCCATCAGGATATCGAGGTCGAAGTTCCGGAGCAGACCGACGAGATACCGCGACACGGTACCGAGCCCGAGGAGCGCCACGGTGCTGCGGTAGTACCCGCCGCCACGGGTGAACTTGTCCTTGCGGAAACCTCGCGGGCCCTCCCGGCGGATCTGGTGGACGAAAGGACCCACGTCCTTGAGCGCGGCGAGGATGAACATGAGCGAATACTCGGCGGTGGGGATCGCGTTGATGTGGACCGCGCTACAGACGATCGGGCTTCGTTCGACCAGCGCGTCGGTCACCTGGTTCTTGAATGATCCGGCCGCATAGAGAATCAGCTCAAGATTCGGGCAGGCATCGAGCAGCTCTCTCGTATACGGCACGGCGCCCCAGGTGCTCAGGATCACCCGCGCATCACGAACCGATCCGGCAGCCGCTGCGGGGGTATTCTCCTGCGGGATGAGACCCGGGTCGAGGTCTACGAGCTCGCCGATCCTCGAGCGAGTCTCTTCGCAGAAGACGCTCTCGTAGCGCTCCCGCGGCGCGTTCACTCCCGCCTTGATCCTCGGCATGCCGGCGGTCAGAACCGGAACCGAACGCCGATACCGCCTCCGAAGCTCGGCTCGGTCTCCGGAAAGATATTGAGCCCCGGCGCGACTTCGAGGAACACCTCGAGCGGGGCACCTTCAAAGCGGTACTCGATCCCGACCGGAATCCTCGCCCCGATCGTGACGCCGTCGCCGCGGATGTAGATGCGCGGCCCGATCCCCGCGTACACAAAGATCATCCCCGGATCGATGTGCTCCTGGTAGAAGTGCTGCTTGTAGTCGAGATGGAGATAGAGCGCCCCCGGCGAGACGAAGGACCAGGCAACCACCATCTCCGCAGCGGCGCTGTCGCCAAACCATTGCTTGCCGGTCAGCCCGGACGGTTCGCCAAGGATGATACCAAGGCTCGTCTGAGCCGTGCTCACCGCCGAGACGGCAAGCGCGAACACCGCAACCATTCCGATTCGCTTCATCGTCATGACTCCTACGATAGCATGATCTGGCCGCCGGTCACAGGCACCGCCTGTCCCGTCTCGTACGGCTGCTCCACGACGTAGAGCAGTGCGTGCATGACGTCCTCGCCTCTACAGCCGCGCCCCATGGGAACCTGGGCCTCATAGTGTGCCCTGACGTCCGCGACGCTCTCGGCGCCGGGGACCTTGCCCGCCTGAAGATACTGAACAAACAGCCCGCGATCAGGATCCGACCAGAGCGGGCCGTCAAAGAAGTTCCCCGGACAGATCGCGTTGACCTTGATCCGGTCGCTCACGAGCTCGAGCGCGAAGCTCTGCACCAGCCCGAGACTCCCGAACTTGCTGCCCGCGTACGCGCCGTTCCTGTTGCTCCCGGCGAGCCCGCTCTTGGAGTTGATCTGCACGATGTCCGTGGTTCGGTCCGACGGCGCGTACCGGTTCTGCTGCGCCATCACGCGGGCAGCGAACCGGGTGCACAGGAAGAATCCGGTGTAGTTCACGCGGGTCACGAAATCGAAGTCGGCCGATGAGAGCTCCTTGACGCTACCGGCCTTCAGGACACCGGCGTTGGAGACGAGCAGATCCACTCCCCCGGCGAACCGGGTGATCTCGGCGAACATCGCGGCGACCGACGCCTCGTCCGACACGTCGACCGCGACGCCCCTGGTCACCGGCCCGTGCGCGGCGTTGAGCTCACGGGCGAGCGCCTCTGCCCCGTCGAGGTTGAGGTCCGCGATGAAGACCCGGGCCCCGTGGCACACGAGTGCCCGCACGATCTGCTCGCCGAATCCCTGTGCTCCGCCGGTGACCACAGCCACCCGCCCTCTCACGACGTCTTCGCGCCCGCCGAGCTCCTCGATGAGCGGCTCCGTAGTCCGCCCGGCGGCGTCAGAGAGGGTGGAGCCCACGGCAAGAGGTGGCCCGCCCTGGACGCGAATCGTACGCGGCAGCGACCCGTTTCCGTCAACGTAGGCCTGCATCTCGGCGACCGCCGGGGCATCGGCCGGGGCGTCGCCCCCCTCTCCGGTTGAAGGCCGCACGGTGAGGTCGGCCTCGGCCCTTGATTCGTCCATCTCGCAGAGCGTCACCGCCGCAGCGAAACGCAGCAACACTCCGCGCAGCAGCGGCAGATCGCGTTCGGTATCGTAGGAACTCATCTCTCTCTCCTATCCGAATGAGGCGATCCCGGAGGCCGCCGAGACTACTGCCTCAGGGTGGTGCGGATCGATCGCACGACCTATGCGCGCATACGTGTCGATTCTTGCATACAGGTCGCCCGGTACCGGATTGGCCTCAGCGAAGAGTGAGTAGTCCCGCGACACCGTCGCGAGTCTCTCGTGCGCGATCAGAGCCCAGGTGGCGTCGATGAGGTGGCGGAACTCCGGTCGCAGGATCTCTTCGCAGGTGAAGGCCTGCCGCGACGAGTTGATGTCGACTCCGCTGATCTCCATGAGCCCGTGTGAACGACAAAGCTCCTGCACCCGGCGCAGCTGCGCGAGCGTATTGCGGGGCGGCATGTACGTCACCGCGCGGAACCCGAGACGCTCGAGCTCCACGAAAAGCTCGTCGAGATAGGCGTCCTCGAAGGAGGCCGCCTTCTTGTCGCCGGTTGGAGAGTCGGCCACGTCGCCGAGGTAGGCATACGCGGAAATCGCCTCGAGTGAGTTCGCGAAGTCCACCGCGTCGGCTACCGGGATGCACTCACCCTGGGAGGGTTGCTCGAAGAAACGGGGGAGAAAGGATACCTTCAACGCCCCGAGCAGATCGTAGACGTAGTGAGGGTTGAGCGCGTCGTCGAGGTGCTCGCGCAGCCGGTCGGACAGCTCTCCCGTGAGTTTCTCCTCGGCGAACCGACGCAGCTTGATGCCCGGCCGCAACCAGTCCATGAGCGCGAGACTCGCGGCATAGAGCAGGTGCCGCTCGGTGATCCCCCCGCCTTCGCTCGCGAAAGAGCCCGCGGTGACGTCGGCGAAGCTCACGGGCGGGGCTCCGGCTGCTCCGAGCAGGTCGCTCATCGCGCGGGTCTGGCGCGCGTTTCGCTCGTTCCGTCGGGCCCGGATGGGTGCGAGAAAGCGATCCACATCGTCAATCCTGGTTGCGGGAACCCCGTGGAAGACGATATAGGCCAGGTTCGGGCTGTCCGGATTGTTGATGCTGCGCCCCTCGACCGCGGTGCCGGTGAAGCTGACGCGGACCTCGCACCCGACGGTGGCGCCGATCCCGATCATCCGGCACGCCTCGAGCGTCTCCGGAGCCGCTGCAATGGCATCGTGATCCACACTCCCGACCGCCCGCAGGCCGGCGCTCCTCGCCATCCATGCCGCGGCGGTCGGCGAGTACGGGCTGAACGAGTACGTGGTGTGTACGTGGTTGTTCACCTCGTCGGTGAAAGGCACCTCGTGTATGGAGTCGGTATTCGCCTCAAGATGCCCGCGCAGTGCCCTGAGCCGCTCCTGCCGGGTGGAGGCGTTGAGATCCGCAGGCAGGCTCATCTACTCTCTCAGTCGTTCCATGAGCTCGGTCAGGATCCGGTCGGCCTCGTCGGTGGCGACCTGACAGGTACCGGCCGACATATGTCCGCCGCCCCCGTATTCGAGCATCAACTCGCCGATATTCGCGTCCGACGTGCGGTTGAAGATCGACTTCCCCACACTCAGCACCGTGTTCTGCTTCTGGAACCCCCAGATGACCTGGATTGACACATTCGTCTCCGGGTAGAGCGCGTACTTGATGAACCGGTTCCCGGCGTAGATCGTCTCCTCGCCGCGCAGGTCGAGGACGAGCACATTGCCCTGCGCCTCCGAGCACGAACGGGTCTGCTCCTGGAAGAGCCGTTCGTGGGCGCGGTAGAGCTCGACCCGTTCACGGACGTCCTGGAGCTTGAGGATCTCCTCAATGGGATACTCCCGGCAGTAGTCGATGAGGTCCATCATAAGCTGATAGTTCGAGATCCTGAAGTTCCGGAACCGTCCGAGCCCGGTTCGCGCATCCATGATGAAGTTCAGGAGGTTCCATCCCCTCGGCTCGAGCACCTCCTCCATCGTGAAGCTCGCCGAGTCGCCCTTGTCCACGGCTTCCATGAGATCGCGGGGAACACCCTTGAACCGCTTTGCTCCGCCATAGTGCTCGTACACGACACGGGCGGCAGACGGCGCTTCCGGATGGATGATGTAGTTGTCGTGCACGGCATTCCGACGAGACTCCGAGAGATGGTGATCGAATGCGAGATGGACGCCATCCACATAGGGCAGATTGGTGGTGATATCGTTGTCGCTGATCGCGATCAGCCCGTCCTGCATGTCCTTCGGATGCACGAACTTGATCTCGTCAATGAGATCGAGCTCTTTGAGGAGCACTGCACAGACAAGCCCATCGAAGTCGCTGCGGGTCACGAGGCGGTATCGCTTTCTGTCGCCCCCCATGCATTCCTCCAATTCGGGACATGCTACCGGATAACCGTCGGCAGGTTCAAGATAGCGTCTTCCTTGCCTTTTTCCCAGCGCTCCGGTAGAGTCGGCCCATGATCCTGGTTGGGGATATTGGAGGAACGAACACAAGCATCGCGGCGATCGAAGAGGACGAGGGGCGTTTTGCCCTCCAATCGCGAGAGCGGTTCGACACGGCGGCGCTGACGGACGTCAAGGATGCCCTTGCACGCTTCCGTGACCGCCACCCGGAGCTCTGGCGCGCCGCTCGGCTGTGCTGCCTCAGCGGGGCCGGCCCCATCCGCGACGGGATCTGTCGCATGACGAACGTTCACTTCACGATTGACCGTGCCGACGTCGAGCGCTTCGTGGGTATACCGGTCTTCGTGATCAACGACTTCTCGGCGATATGCTACGCGCTGCCGCTTCTCGATTCGCATCCCCGGATCGACACCACCGTCTTCGCCCACCCTGACGGAACAACCCCCGCCCCCCGCGGGACCGTGCGGGCGGTCGTGGGAGCGGGGACCGGCCTCGGCACCGGATACCTGATCGAGGATCGGGGGCACTACGCCGCTCACCCCTCGGAGGGAGGGCACGCGGACTTCGCCTCGATGGATCCGGTGACCGACGAATTCACGCGCTTCCTGCGGCGGCGGTTCCCTCAGCAGCCGGGGGCCGAACAGTACGTCTCCGGCCAGGGAATCGCCAATCTGTTCGCCTTCTACTATGAGAGCGAACGTCTCGATCGTGACGAGACGGTCTCACAGATCCTGGGTCTTCCTCCCACCGACCGGCCTGGAGCCGTAGCCGCGGCGGCCGGCACCCATACCGGGTGCTCGCACATCATGAAGCACTTCGTGGAGCTCTACGCGCAGTTCGCGAGCACTACGGCGCTCTTCCTCCTGCCGTTCGCCGGGCTCTACCTCGCCGGGGGCATCGCGGCGAAGAACGAACGCTGGTTCACCGACGATCACCGGTTCATGCGTGCGTTCGAGTCCAACTACAACGAACGGATCACCCCCTTGCTTCGCGAGACGCCGGTGGTCCTGATCAAGGACTACCAGGTGTCGCTCTACGGAGCGGCGCACGCGGCGGTCTCGCTCGCGCTATGAGGAGAGCCTGGTGAAGGACACGTCCACCTCCCCTGAGATCCTTCAGAACATGCGTGAGAAGGAGATCGACGTCGAGCTCTCACTCTCCATACTCGAGAAGTTCAATCGGGGCGACTTCGACCACCTGCAGCCGGTCGCCGTGAGCGAGATGCCGGACGTGGACGGATCGACGGTGATCGACTTCACGGGCAATCCCGCGATCCGGCTCGGTAGCGGCCGCGCGCGGGAACGCCTGGCCAACCTGCTGCCGCATGAGCTCATCGCGCGCCTCGAGGATGTGGCTACACGGCGGGACGGAGGCGAGCTCGTCTTCGAGCGAGACGCGCTCCACGAGCTCGGACTGCTGCTCCTGCCCCGCGTGGCCTACGGTGTCCTCAACGGCGGCTCGGCGACAAGTTACGCGGACCGAACGAAGAATCAGTCGTTCAGCGAGGAACTGTGCACGCTGCTCGAGGACTCGTTCGACCGGATGTCCGAGGTCAGCCGCGGACGCGCGAAAGGGCTTACCCCGGGCTTCGTGCAGCCGGATGGTTCGTTCGGGCCGACTTTTCTCGAGCTCAAGATGCGCAACCTGCTCGTCACCGCGAAGCGAAGCCGGAGGCTGCTCGAGACACGGCTGCCGGGATGCAGCCGCTCGCTCCCCGATCCGCTGCTCCCGCTGTTCCAGATGACGAGCGTCCACACCGACGAGCAACTCGCCGAGGAGTACGACCGATACCGGTCAAGCCCGCTCCTGTCCGACCTGATCGACGAGACCGGTCTCGACCCGACCCGGGCGCTCGGCGCGGTTCAGCCTCTGATATCCGCGTACACTCACAGCGAGGAGGGCAGACCCAAACGGGTCTTCTCGCACGCCTGGGAGCGTGAGAACGAGACGCTGCCCCTGCCCGGAGGTCACGGCCAGAGTTTCGCGGTTCTCGCGGACATCTACCGCCGGCTCGCCGACGACGGCAAACGGTTCGTCTACCTCGGCAACGTCGACAACCTCGGAGCGCTCCCCGACCCGGTCGAGGTCGCCTACCTCGCGCTGTCCGGAAAACAGGCCGGGTTCGACTTCGCCTACAAGACGCCGGTTGACGTCAAGGGCGGCGTTCTCGTCTACGATCAGGAGGGCCGGCTGAACTGCGCCGACATAGGACCGGCGGTGAGCAAGGAAGACGTGGCGCAGGCCGAAGCGGCCGGTAAGCCGATTCTGTTCAACGCGGCCACGGGGCTCTTCAACCTCGCCCACCTCGTGCCCAACCTCGACCGGATCGCCCGGGAGCTGCCGACCCGGTTCACCGACCAGGACAAGGACGCCGGGCGCTACAGCCAGGCCGAACAGGTGACGTGGGAGGTCATCGGCATGCTCGACGACTTCCTGGTCTTCAGCGTTTCGAAGTGGGACCGTCTTCTGGCGGCCAAGCTGCTCTCTGAGACGCTGATGACGAGCGGCATCAGGCTCGAGGACCCGTCCTACCCGCGAAGTGATGACCCGTCCCGCGACCTGCACTCGACCGCGGCCCGACTCCACGACGGACTCACGAGGAAACTCGAAGACGAGTACGCGATGCGACTCGAAGGCGAGCGATGGGTGAGCGCGTGAGCACCTCCGTCGAGCCGGACTTCGGCCGCTCACCGCTCGTGGCGGCGATCGCTCAGGATGCCGGCACGCGTGAGGTGCTGATGCTCGCGTGGATGGACCGCGAGGCGTGGGAACTGACACTGGCAACCGGATACGCCCACTACCACTCGCGCAGCCGAGACCGTCTCTGGAAGAAGGGTGAGACCTCCGGGAATGTACAGCGCGTGCTCGAGATCAGAGTGGACTGCGACGAAGACGCGGTGCTGCTGATCGTCGAACAGACCGGCCCGGCCTGCCACACGGGGGAGCGTTCCTGCTTCTACCGCATGGCGCCACCGCCCGGCGCCCCGGGTTAGAGCATCTTCATCGTGCCCTTTGAGAAGCTCAGATCGAGCGCGAGCACGATCGCGCCTTCGCGCTTGTCGAGGTCACCGGTGACCCCCTCGATCCGCTCGACGATTGCGGCGATGTGACGCTCCGGGACGATCGCGAGGATCGTGTGGCTGGTGTTCTTGCTCTCGTTCATGAAGCCGATGAACTCCGCAAAGAGCGGCACGTTCGAGATGTACCGGCTCATGCCGCTCGACTCGAGGATCGTCGCCCCCTCAACGCCGAACTCGAGCAGCGATTCGAGGATGTCGTACATGAACTGCTCAAAGTAGACGGTCACGAGCAGCAGCTTCATCGTGCCCTCGGGACCGCCGGCCTGCGATGTCGCGAGACTCGGCTGCCCCGCGTGCCGCTGGATCGACTCAAGGGCGGCCTCCACGGTGCGCACGCGCAGCAACTCCTGTTTCGCATTCGTGTGCGCGAGTATCCGCGACACGGCGGCGAGCAGCCGCAGGTGCTGCTGGACTTGCTCGGCCGGCCCGAGGATGACGAAGAAGACCTTCGCCTTCTTGCGGTCCAGCGCTTCAAAGGGCACCCCGCCGGGGAAGACCGCGAAGTAGACGATGAAACGATCCATGCCCGGCACGCGGGCGTGCGGAAGGGCGACCTCCTTGCCGAAACCGGTCGAGCCCTGCCGCTCACGATCGCTCAGCACCTGGTAGATCGTCTCGACTCCCACCCCGGAGAGCGCGTCCGAACGGGTCCCCAGCTCCGCGAGCTTGCGCAGCGCCTCCTCCTTGTCTCGGGCTTTCAGCCCGACGGCACAGGCTACCGGGTCAAGTGCGTCTGCAAGTTCCATCACTCCTCCAGATCCAGGGCCCGGGTCACGGCGAGCCTGGCGATCGGCGGGCCGGATATCTCGTTGACGAAGATCGACAGCAGCACCACATTGGTCGCCGTCCGCACGAGGTCGGGCGAGAGCCCGGGTATCTGTCCCAACTCGCTCGCCGCCTGCAGGAGCAGGACGAGCCCCAGCGCGACCCCGGCCTGCGCGAATAACCCGACTCCAATCCAGTTGCGGATAACCGGCTCGCTTCCACCGATTCGCGCGCCAAGATACGAGCCGAAATACTTCCCGACCCAGCGCGCCGCCACGAACGCAGCCCCGAGCACCAGCACCTCGGCCCCGAACAGGAGCGACGGGTTGAGCTTGGTGCCGGCAATGACGAAGAAGAGCGCATACACCGGCGGGGTCAGCGGTTCGAGAGTCCGGAAGATCCGGGTATTCCCGGCGCTGAGATTCGCGATCGCCGCGCCGGCCGCCATATTCATCAAGAGCGGCGAGAACCGCAGCGAGACGGCCAGCGCCGTGGACAGAAAGAGAAACCCGAGCGTGAGAATCATGACCTCGCCGGGATTCGACTGGCGTCGCGTGGTCGCAAATATCACGAAGCCGATCAGCGCGCCGAGGGCCAGACTCACGGCGAGATCCGCCACCGACCGCCAGATCAGCAGAGACGCTCCCGAGCCGTCGCCGAGCATCGCGGGCACCATGGCCAGGATGACGCCGAAGACGGCGATCGACAAGGCATCGCCGAGGGCAACCGTTCCGTTCAGGTGGTCGACGAAGGGCCCACGCGCCCGCGTCGCCTGGACGATCGCGATCACGGCCGCCGGCGAGGTCGTCGTGGCGATCGCGCCGAGCAGCAGCGCATAGGGAAGCGGAATCGAGAGCAGCAGGAGCGCACCGCCGGCGAGGAAGAAGGTCAGGACGAATTGCCCGGCGGTAATCCATCCGACCGAACGATAGACACGTCGCAGCTTCGCAAGCCGCAGCTCGCCGCCGATCGTCAGCGCGATGATACCGAGCGCCACCTCCGTGATGACCGCCAGGTCCTCAGCCGCACCCTTGCCGAGGATCGCCAGTCCGCCGGCTCCCATGGCCAGCCCGGCGAGGATGAAGCCGGTGATCTCCGGCAGCCGAACGGCGCCCGCGACGCGCGCGAGAAGATACCCGACGATCAGCATGAGCCCGATCGCGAAGAGGGGATGGGCCCGCAGGAACTCGAGGAAGCCGCCGTCGTTCAGCAAAGCCGGGAAGGACATGGGTACTGCGGGATTATGCCCGAGACGGTCGGGCGAGGCAAGAACTACCGCTGGAAGTCCTTGAACAGCATGCTGTGCTGGATACCGCGGTTGTTCTGATACTTCCCGCTCGTGTACGGATCGTAGGCGCCTTCGATCGTGTGGTAGAAGATCTGACAGATCTGGATGCCGGCGTAGATGCGGATGGGCTGCACACAGAAGATCTCGAGCGTCCAGTACCCCCTGAAACCCACGTCGCCGAATCCCGCGGTGATGTGCACGAACAGCCCAAGTCGACCGACTGAGCTTCGTCCCTCGAGCATGGGAACGTAGCCGTCGGTCTCCGTGTATTCGACCGTCCTGCCCAGGTAGAGCCGCTGTGGCTCGAGGAGCAGGCCGTCGTCGGGAATCGCGATCTCATCCGAGAAGTTCTCCACGCGCATGTCGAGCGCCTTTGACCGGTAGACGCGCAGCCGGTCGTGGAGGCTGAGGTTGTACGAGTTGGGGTTCAGCCGTGAGTGGTCGTATGGATCAATGATGATCTTGCCGCCGAGATTTCGCTCGATCTCACGTCCGGAAACGATCATGGCAAAAAACCCCTCGCCACGGGGCGCCCCGGCCGGGGGCCTCGTGCGAGGGCCTTGACCTACATCAGGTCGCGGGGCTTGCGGCCGGTATTCCCAGTCTTGTCGCAGACTGCGAAATGCTTCATCTTGCCGTTCTCAAAAACCGACTTCATGACGATCTTGCCACCCCAGCGGCTCTGGAGCTGCTGAGCGCCCTCACGACGAGCGTTCTTTGATAGGTTCCCTGCTGCCATATGTCCTCCTCGTGGGCGATGATTGCGGTAAGATACGGGCTCGAAACGCGCCTGTCAAGCGCCGGATTTCGGGGCACCCAGGAGTTCGAGATGCCTCACGATGTGATTCCGTACGTTCGCCACATGCGGACTCTCATGCGCGTGCAGGGCCGCGAAGTAGCGCTCGCGCACCTCCGGATCCCGCAGCAGTCCGCCGTAGGAGATGTGAAGCAGTTGCCGGCAGCCCGCGTCGTCGAGATAGGCCGGAAGCTGTGCGTCGCTCCGGTCGGCGAGCGGCGCGATTGCGTCGACATCCGCCGTGATGTGGTATGCCTTGAGAGCGGCTGGAAAGTAATCGAAGGCACGCTGGTGGATCAGGCGGTACGTGCCGGAATCGGCCTGCGCGATCGTTCGCAGGCTCTCGAGCCAGCTCGTCCCGGACGTTTTCAGGTGCAGCCGCATCCGCGTCCGGTCGCCGACGACCGGGTAGACGCTGAACTTGTCGCTGCCGGAATGGACGCTCACCTTGTACCCGCCGGCCGCCCGGGCGATCTCTGCGTGCACGGTGAACTGCCGGGTGAACTCATCGAGATCGCCGATGTAGTCGATCCCCTTCTGAAAGTCGCCGACGAACCGGGGCGCGAGGCTGTTGACCGCAACACCGCGAACCTCCAGCTCCCGCGCGATGAAGTAGTGATGACTCGGAAGCGTGGGTGTAGTCGTCTCGTCGACGCTGATCTCCAGATCGTACGCGCCGCCGGTCCGTCGCGCGAGGTGCCGATCGACCTCCTCGCTGAAGGAGAGCGCGGGCCCGTACATGACCGCGCATCGACGGGCGGTCGCCTCATCGATCTCGATTCGCGCGGATTCGAGCGCGAAGGAGCGGCCGGCATACTCCTCCTCGACGCGGCGCCGGAAGTCGGCGGGAAGGCGATTGAAGGCGGCCGTGATCTCAGCGTCGCCCCAGTCGGCAGCCTGCGGTCTCATGACCCCGGTCAGGTCGAGCGTGATCATCGGCATCCCGTTGGCGAGCGCCCGGTCGATGTCGGGAATGGTCTTCAGGTGGTCGCCGTCGGCGCCATACCCGGAGGTGAAGGCTTCCTGGAAGACGAGAAAGCTCGCATCGGCAACGACGTCCGAAAAGCTCCTGCCGGTGAAGTCGAGCTCGCGGATGCTCTGCTGGGCGAGTACTGGCGAAACGTCGAACCGCCGCGCGGCACGGATGTGTCCGGGCGTCGCCATGCCGATCCGATCGCCCATACCGATCGTCGTCCGCTTCTCACGCAGTGAGCACGGACGGGTCCAGGAGAAGAGCTCCCACAGCGGACCAAGGTTGACCGGTCCCGGAACCACCTCCTGATAATGAACGGCTCCGGCCATTCCGGAATGGCCGGAGAACCCGAACCGCACCGGTTCCGGGCTGAACACGACCAGGCGCTTCTCAAAGGTCGTCGACCCGAACGGCCCGGTCACACCCGGCGCGCCGCCGCGGGCCCCGCCCGCATCGCCGGATCCGCGGCCTGCGGGCATCCGGGCGATCGCGACGAGCGCGTTGCCTACGACCTGCAGGCTGCGCTTGTAGAGCGCCCCGCGGGTGGAGCCGAGCAGGAGATCGTCGTCCTCCTCCGGCTTCAGCGCGTCCAGCTCCGCCTGACTCATGTTCAGCAGATCACGTTCCACTACGAGACGGACCAGGTTCTCCACCTCACTCCTCCTTGAGCGGTACGCCGAAGTAGCCCCGGGCGTTATGCCAGCAGATGTTTTCCACCATCTCGCCGAGCAGCCGGAAATCACGCGGTGCCTCACCGGCCTGCGCCCATCCGCCAATGAGATCGCAGAGCAGTCGACGGAAGTAGTCGTGGCGCGTGTAGCTCAGAAAACTGCGTGAGTCGGTGAGCATGCCGACGAATCGGCTGAGCAGCCCGATATTCGCGAGACTCACCATCTGCTTCGTCATGCCGTCTTTCTGGTCGTGAAACCACCATGCCGAGCCGAACTGCATCTTGCCCGGGACCGATCCGTCCTGGAAGTTGCCGATCGTGGACGCGAGCACATCGTTCTTCGACGCGTTCAGCGTATACAGGATCGTCTTTGGAAGCTCGGCGCTACGGTCGAGCTCTCCGAGCAGCCGGTTCAGCGGCTCGGCGACCGGCTCGTCGGCGATCGAGTCGAACCCGGTGTCGGGCCCCAGCTCGGCAAACAGCCGCGGATTGTTGTTGCGCAGCGCGTTCATGTGCAGCTGCATCACCCATCCGCGCTTCGCGTAGGCTCGCCCAAGCGCGAGCAGCACGTCGGTCTGGAAAGCGGCCGCCTCTTCGATGCTCGCCTGTCCGCCGTCCCGGACTTTCCGGTACGTCGCCTGCAGGCCGGCCGCGTCGGAGATCACGAATACCGGTGCCTGCAGCGCATGGTCGCTGATGCGCGCCCCGGCTTCGTGGAAGTAGTCGAGCCGCTCGACGAGCGCCTCGATGAAATCGTCGTAGGAGTGAAGCTCGCGGGCGACCACGGTTTCGAGCCGCCGTACCCAGTCGCGAAAGACATCAGGAGCCTCGATGTGTATGCCCTTGTCCGGCCGGAAGGCCGGCAGCACCGTCACCGCGAACGACGCGTCGGCTGCAAGCGACCGATGGTGCTCGAGGTCGTCGAGCGGATCGTCGGTCGTGCAGACGAACCTGACGTTCATCCGGCGCATGATACCCCGCGCGGTGAACTCCCCTGTCGCGAGCAGCTCGTTCGCCCGGTTCCAGACCGACTCGGCGGTTGAGCCGTCGAGCAGCACGTCGCTGATCCCGAACGGCCGGTCGAGCTCCAGGTGCGTCCAGTGGTACAGCGGATTGCCAACCGTCGCCGGCACGGTCTGCGCCCATGCCTGAAACTTCTCGCGTTCGTCGGCCGATCCGGTGACGAGCCGCTCGTCGACCCCGTTCGCCCGCATTGCCCGCCACTTGTAGTGATCGCCGGCAAGCCATATCTCGGCGAGATTCGCGAACCGATGATCCGTTGCGATCTGGCCCGGAGGCAGATGGCAGTGGTAGTCGAAGATGGGCATCGCGGCGGCATGCTCGTGGTAGAGCCGCCGCGCCGGCTCGTTCGAGAGCAGGAAGTCCTCGGTGATGAACCTCGTCATAGTCGCTCCAATCGGTCCTGTCTCATGGCCCGTGTCGGCTACACCTGGTACGTCGACGCCGAGGTCGTGCCTCCGGTGCCGGTCCAGTTCGTGTGGTAGAACTCGCCCCGCGGTTTGTCAAGGCGCTCGTAGGTATGCGCGCCAAAGTAGTCACGCTGCGCCTGAAGCAGGTTCGCCGGCAGGCGCTCCGTTCGGTAGCCGTCGAAGAAGGTGAGTGCGGTCGCGAACGCAGGGACCGGCACCCCCATCGTGACCGACTGCGCGACGACACGCCTCCACGGATCCTGACACCGGTCGATCACGCCCCGGAAGTAATCGTCGAGCAGCAGATTGGTGAGGTCAGGGGTCCTGTCGAACGCGTCCTTGATCCTGCCGAGGAAGACGCTGCGGATAATGCATCCCCCGCGCCACATCAGGGCGATGCCGCCGAAGTTGAGCTTCCACCCCATCTCGCGCGCGGCCTCACGCATCAGCATGTAACCTTGCGCGTAGGAGACGATCTTCGACGCAAGCAGCGCCTGCCGGATGTCCTCGATGAAGGCCTGCCGGTCACCCGAGAACGACGGACTGGGACCGTCGAGTACCTTCGACGCCTTGACCCGCTCATCTTTCATCGCCGACAGACACCGCGCGAACACGGCCTCTCCTATCAGCGTAACGGGCACACCAAGCTCGAGAGAGCTGATGCCGGTCCACTTCCCGGTGCCTTTCTGGCCGGCCGTGTCGAGGATCTTCTCCACCAGCGGCGAGCCGTCGGTGTCTTTGAACGCGAGGATATCGCGGGTGATCTCTATGAGATAGCTGTCGAGCTCGCCGGTATTCCACTCGGCGAAGACTTCGTGCATCTCATCGGGCGTCATCCCGAGGCCGTCTTTCATGAGCTGGTACGCCTCGCAGATGAGCTGCATGTCGCCGTACTCGATGCCGTTGTGGACCATCTTGACGTAGTGCCCGGCGCCTTCCTCACCAACCCACTCGCAGCACGGCTCGCCGTCTTCGGTTTTGGCGGCGATCGCCTGGAAAATCTCCTTCACGAGCGGCCACGCCCCTGGATTGCCCCCCGGCATAATCGACGGACCATGACGCGCGCCCTCCTCGCCTCCCGAGACGCCGGTACCGATATAGAGGATGCCCTTCTCGGCCAACGACTTCGTCCGGCGAGTCGTGTCCGGGAAGTGTGAGTTTCCGCCGTCGATGATGAGATCTCCCTCTTCAAGATGAGGCAGGACGGTCTCTATGAACTTGTCCACTACGTCGCCGGCCTTCACCATCAGCATGACCTTCCGCGGCCGTTTGAGCATGCCGATGAACTCTTCCATGCTGTGCGCACCGAGCACGGTGTCGTATCCTTCCGCCGCGTCGGCGAGGAAGTCATCGACCTTGGAGACGGTGCGGTTGAACACCGCGACGGTGAAGCCGTTGTCGGCCATGTTGAGCACGAGGTTCTGCCCCATCACCGCGAGACCGATCAGGCCGATGTCGGCCCTTCTGCCGTCAGTGTTTGCCATTCTCTTCGCTCCTATGCGTTGAACCGGTCGGCGTGTGCCCAGAGGCCGACCGCGGGATTCGAGACGTAGTAGATCTCCTCGCCGTCCGGGAGGGTGTTGTATCCGTCCCTGAGCTGTGTGGGATCGTATCGCTTCATCATCCGGTCGAGATCCCCGTAGCGGAAGCTGACTCCTTCCACTTCCTCTTCTGAGAGATGCCCCGGGCAGTAGGTGATGGTGAACCTGTCGTCGGAGCTGCCGTGGATCAGATGCGCGGCCGCGGAGAGATTGGCGCGAAGATCCTCTCTCTCTTCAACGAGCCGGATGATCGGGTCGGTACCCACGTAGCCGTACCGCCGGATGAGCCTGTCTATTTCCTTGTCCTCACCGAACTCCTTCACGCCCGGCGCGAGGACCACGAGCTCCCCTCCATCTGCGATGGCCATCCGCGTCCGGTAGACGCTCTTGTTCCCCAGCCAGGTACTGCGGAACTCCTGGGGGTCGAGGTAGACGACGACCTTTCTGAACGGCTCTTCGACCATCGTGAAGTTCACCTCGAGCGAGAGCTCCGCGGCCCGCAGGAAGCACTCTTCGTCGTCGCCCACGAAGAGTCCCTTCAGCGCGAGCGAGCCGTCGCTCTCGCGTCCGACCACCGTATGGGCGAACACGATCGGCAGGTGTGAGGCGAACTCCCGGTGCGCGTAGTTGAGGACCTGGCGTACCGGGTTATCCGCCCGACCCATGATCCGCTCCATCCCGTGGACCGCTCCGAGGTAGTGGCTCTTGTTTATGCCTTCGCTGCCTCCGGTGCCGATGAAAATATTCTTGTTGTAGTTGGCCATGCCGATGACTTCGTGCGGAACGACCTGACCGAGTGAGAGAATGAGGTCGTGTCCTCCATCCGCGACGAGTTTGTTCGTCTGCGCGGGCCACGTGAACGAGAGCTTGCCTTGGGAAACCCGCTCGATGAAACCAGCAGGCACCTCTCCGAGCGTCACGATGTCCGTGCGAAACCTGTGCGCGCGAAAGAGATCGGCCGGGACCGAGGCGAACATCTCGACGCGTTCCTCGTCGCTCATCGGGGTGTGGGTCCCGAGGGCCGGCAGGATGTCGGCGAGTGAAGACCCGTAGTACTCGTAAGCGTACTGCGTCATGAGGCCCGCCCGGCTGTGGAATCGCGTGATGTCCGGCGGGACGGCGATCACCTTGTCTCGTCGGCCGATCCTGTCCAACGCCTCGTGCAACGCGCTTCGAAGATCCTCATCGGTCATCCGGGTGCCGGCTGACCCGGCTCCATAGTACAGCATGGCTCATTCCTCCCAGGAAGGGGTCTCGGGCAGATATCGGTCGAACTCCTCGATCAGCCGCTCCTCGTACTCGCCGGCGTAGCTGCCGGCGAAGAACCTGTCGAGCGCCTCTCCGTGAAACAGCTCCCAGGAGGCTTCCTCGTGTCCCGGGTTGACCGGGAAAAAGAGCGCGCCGTTATTCTTCGCGGCGTCGAAATCCCCGGGAGCGTCGCCGATCATGAGGATCCTGTCCGACGGGTACTTGTCCTTCGCGGCGTACTGTATGTGCTGCGCCTTCGTTCCCATCTCCTGTCCGGCGATCATCCGGACCATCCCGTCGATGCCGTGCTCCTCCCACTCGCGCTCGAGAGCCTCGAGCGGCGTCTGCGACACCACGATGACATCGGCCCTTCCGGAGATCTTCTCGAGCGACTCGCGCACGAGAGGAAAGGGCGGCACGTTGCGCACCATCGCCCCGATCGCCTCGTTCACGGCGAGCGACCACGCGTATACGTTGCGCAGCTCCTCGTCGGCGTTTCTGTCGAGCTCGGCCTTCAGCGCCGGGTTCCCCAGCTTGGTCTCGCGGCCGATCCAGTCGCGAAGAGCCTTCAGTTCGGGCACCTTGACCCCGCGGGCTGCGGTCTCCGGGCGCCGCGCGAGAAGCTCCATGGCGCGGGTAACCGCGAGAAAGCGGTTGCATCCGCGGGACTTCGAGTACAGGTTCACAAACTCCCATACTTCGCGGGCATACCTGGACACCGCCTGCAGATTGTAGCTGCCGATGTAATTCGGGCAGAAACACTCCTTGTGCTTGATCTCCATCGTGTCGAATACGCAGCCATCGGAGTCGAAGCCGATGAAGAACTCCCTCTCCGGCTTCATGTCTCGAAGCGCCTGGGCCGGATCTCTTGTGTCCATGGTCTTTCCTTGTTTACGAATAAGGGTCGATATCGAAACACATACCATGCAGGAATACGGTTGTCAAGCCGGACTTCTGCCCGCAATCGGCCCGTTCAGGCTCCCCGGACCGGGCGTTGACGAATACGGCGCTTCGTTTTAGAGTGCAATACGAAAGTGAACGAAGCATGGGGAACACGTCCCGCTACGAAGAAATCCTGAGGCTACTCTCGCTGCTGCGCACCGCGACCGTCGCAGAGCTCGCCACGCGGCTGGAAGTCTCGGAAGTGACGATCCGAAAGGACCTCTCGGCGCTCGAGGATATGGGCTGTCTCATTCGGACCCGCGGCGGCGCGCAGGTGGCGCAGGACACACGGTTGCTGCGCCCGATCGGGACGCGTCAGGCCGAACGAATCGAGGAGAAGAAGGCTATCGCGCGAAGGGCGCGGTCACTCGTTGCCGAGGGCGAGACGATCTACATTGACGCGGGAAGCACCTGTCTCTGTCTCGCGAAGGAGATCAGCGAGATGAACCTGCGGGTCGTGACGAACTCCATTGACGTGATGATCGAGTTCGCGGGCAGGCCCGGGGTGTCGCTCTTCTCGCTCGGCGGCAGCTACAGGAGCGAGGCCGGGTCGTTCATTGGGCCGATCGCGATCGAATCGCTGCGGTCGTTCCAGATCGAGACGTGCTTCCTCGGCACGACGGGGTTTTCCGAGCGCGGGGTGTTCTCCGCGCAGAACATCATCGAGTCGCAGCTGAAGCAGGCGGTGATAGGAGTCTCCTCGCGGCGGATCGTGCTCGCCGACTCGTCCAAGTACCGACGGGAGGCGTTCTCGGTGTTCGCACGAGCAGGTGATGTCGATATACTCGTCACCGACGGCGGATTCGCCGACGCTCAGCATCTGGGCAGTTTCGGGATCGAGGTCGTCGTCGATCGTTCGGGCGTTCAATGAGGGGCGAAAACAGATGAAGGGCAACTGCGTTGTGGCACAGAGCGGAGGACCGACGGCGGTCATCAACGCGAGCGCGTGCGGGGTGATACAGGAAGCGATGAAGCACGAGGAGATCACCGGCGTGTACGCCGCGCACAACGGTATTCTCGGGGTGCTGAACGGGGCGCTCTTCGATCTGCGGCGGGAAGACCCGGCCGTGATCGAAGGGCTGAAGGCGACGCCCGCCTCGGCGCTCGGCTCGTGCAGGTACAAGGTCAGGACCGACGAGGACTTCCGGAAGATCCTCGATGTATTCAGAAGGTACAATATCCGGTACTTCTTCTATATCGGCGGCAATGATTCGATGGATACCGCCGACAAGGTCAGCGCGCTCGCCGCACGCGAGGGCTACGAGCTGCGAGCGATGGGCGTCCCCAAGACGATCGACAACGATCTCGCCTGCACCGACCACGCTCCCGGCTACGGCAGCGTCGTGAAGTACCTCGCGACCATGGTCATGGAGGCCGGCCGCGATACCGAGGCGATGTACACGACGGACACCGTGAACGTCATCGAGGCGATGGGGCGCAACGCCGGGTGGATCGCCGCGGGCACGGCGCTCGCGAAGCGGTGCGAAGAGGACGCCCCGCATATCATCCTGCTTCCCGAAGTACCCTTCGACGTCGCGGCCTTCAAGGCCCGTGTCGAGCACTACCTCGCCACAATCAACCGGTGCGTTATCGTCGTCTCGGAGGGAACGAAGTACCCTGACGGCTCCTACATCGCAAACCAGACGGGTGAGTTTGCCAGCGACGCCTTTGGGCACACCCAGCTCGGCGGCGCCGGTCTGTTCGTCAAGGACCTCGTCGAGCGCGAGATCAAGGTCAAGGCGCGTTTCGCGATCCCCTCCACGATTCAACGCACCGGGGCGCACTTCGCTTCGCTCACCGATTCGATGGAGGCGTACACGCTCGGGACAGAAGCGGTTCGACGCGCGCTCGCCGGCGAGAACGGAAAGATGGTCACGCTGGAGCGGACCTCGGACGACCCATACCGGTGCGAGACCGGTCTCGCGCTCCTCTCTGACGTGGCCAACGGCGAGAAGCTGTTCCCCCGCGAGTGGATCGCGGCGGACGGGTTCTCGGTGACCGGCGAGTTCGACCGGTACGCGCGCCCGCTCATCCAGGGAGAGGTCAAGCCGGTCATGAAGGACGGCCTGCCCCTGTTCGTGCGATTCAGAAAAGAGCTCGTAAGGCCGGCATAGCCGGCACAAGGAGAGAGGAATGGACTATCTGAAAGGGATGTTCTCGCTCGAGGGGAAGTCGGTTGCCATCACCGGCGGTGGTGGCGCCATCGCGGCCGCGATGTCTGAAGCCTTCCTGAAGGCCGGCGCGAGCGTCTCGCTGTGGGACATCAGGATGGAGTTCGCCCAGGCGGCGAAGGAGCGCCTCACGGCGCAGACCGACGCGAGCGACCGCATACAGGCGCTCGAGGTCGACGCTATATCCGAGGACTCCGTTCGCACGGCAGTCGAAGCATGCGCTTCAGAGCTCGGCGGGCCGCACGTCCTGGTCAACGCCGCGGGCGGCAACCGCGGAAAGAGTGACTTCGTCGACGTAGACATCGAGCTCTTCGAAGAGATCCTTCGGCTCAACCTCGTGGCCGGGCTCATGGTCCCGACCAAGGTCACCGTGGGGTACTGGAAGGAGAAGAAGATGGGAGGCGCGATCATCAACATGGCGTCGATGGCCTCCTACGTCCCGCTGTCGGGAGTCTGGGCCTACGATGCGGCGAAGTCCGCGGTCCTGAACCTCACGATGGCCTGCGCGAAGGAGTTCGCCCCGGACAACATCCGCGTCAACGCGATTGCCCCCGGATTCTTCATCGGGAAGCAGAACAAGGCCCTTCTGATCGACGAGGCAACCGGCGACCTCACGCCGCGCGGCCGCGACGTGATCGCGCACACCCCCGCGGGTCGCTTCGGAGACGCGTCCGAGCTCGCCGGCGTGTCGCTGTTCCTCGCCTCCGACTCGGCTGCCGGCTTCGTCACCGGGATCACGATCCCGGTCGATGGCGGGTACCTCGTCAGCAACATCTGAGGAGGCGTCGGTCACGTCGCGGACGCGCGCTGCCCGAGCTCGTCGTACGCCCAGCGCAGCGCGCGCTCGGTCCGGTCCCAGCCAAGGCACGGATCGGTAATGGAGACGCCGTAGGCGAGGTCCTCGATCCGTTCGGCGATCGCTTGTCTACCGTGGCCGATGTTGCTCTCGAGCATGAACCCGACGAGACACGTCTGGCCCTCACGCCGCTGGCGGACAATGGAGCGCAGCACCTTCACCTGACGCGTCGGGTCCTTCACCGAGTTCGCGTGACTGCAGTCGACCATCACGGCCGGCGTATAGCCGGCATCCGCGAGCTGTCTGCATGCGTCCTCTACCGACTCATCGTGGTAGTTGGGTCCGGCCCGACCACCGCGAAGGATGATGTGGCCATACTCGTTCCCCGCCGTATTGAGCACACAGGTGCGACCCTCCGGGTCGATCCCGATAAAGCTGTGCGGATACCGCGACGAGGAGAGCGCGTTGACGGCAACGTCGATGCTTCCGTCGGTCGCGTTCTTGAACCCAACGGGCATGGACAGGCCGCTCGCCATCTCGCGGTGAGTCTGGCTCTCGGTCGTCCGCGCCCCGATCGACGCCCAGCTGATCAGGTCCGAGGTGTACTGCGGAACGATCGGATCAAGCATCTCGCTTCCGGCCGGGAGCCCCATGTCGGTGATCTCGCAGAGTATCCGACGCGCGGTTCGCAGGCCCGACTGGATGTCGTAGCTGCCGTCGAGATGGGGGTCCAGGATCAGCCCGCGCCATCCGAGCCGGGTGCGCGGCTTCTCGAAGTAGACCCGCATGACGAGGTAGATCCGGTCACGAAGCTCGTCGTGCAGACGCTTGAGCCGTCGGGCGTACTCGAGCGCGGCATCCGGATCATGAATGGAGCATGGCCCCACGACGGCGACCAGGCGGGAGTCGCGGCCGCTTACCACCGACTCGACCACCTCGCGGCTCTCGACGACGGTGCGTATACTCGCCTCAGAGGCGGGAAACTCCTCCTTGAGCACGGCCGGCGGCACGAGCGGATCGAGACTGCGGATGCGTACGTCACTGGTCCTCTGCATACCTCACTAAGATACCCGCGACAGCGCGTCGAACCAACCGGGCGGCGGCCGCGCCGCGATGGCCCCCGTCTACACCGGGTCCCGGACGACCGGGAGCGTCATGCACCGCGGTCCGCCCCCTCCGCGCGCGAGGTTGACTCCGGGAATACCGACGAAGAGCCGCTCGTACGAGTCGGCGCTCCGGCGCCCCTCGACGAAATCTTCTGCCGGATGCACCGCGTAGCCGGCCTCGGAGAATGCCTGCATCGTCGCCACGTTACAGTCATAGCCGACGATCTTTCCCGGGGCGAAGGCAAAGACATTGGCGGCGCTCAGCCACTGCTCGCGCTCCCGCACGACCGGATCCCGGCCACCGCAGGCGATCGTCCGCAGATGCTCTCCTTCGGCCGCAAGTGCGGCGATGAGCCCGTCGCACTTCTCGAAACGGGTCGTCGCGCCGGGGGCGAGCCTCATCCGGTAGACCTCGAGGCGGCGCGGTCCTGTCACGTGCGGTTCATACACGAGCGCCGTCTCGGGATCGAGGAGCGTGAAGACCATGTCGAGATGGATCGTGGAGCGATCGTGCGGCAGGAGCACGACGATCACCGAAAGGGGCTCACCGGTCGACTCGACGAGCCGGCGGGAAAGCTCGTCGATCGCGGCCGCGGAGGTCCGTTCGGACACCCCGACCACAAGCAGATCGCGGCGTACCACGAGCACGTCACCGCCTTCGATCCTGACGTCGGCCCTGCGTCCGGCCTCCTCGCAGCCGTCGTAGAGGATACCGGCGTTCGCCACGATCGAGGAGCCGAAGATTGATCGAAGAAGCATCGCCTCGCCGGACCGCACCCGGTGGGCCATCGCACCGACGACGACGCGATCGCGCACCACGAACGACGAGTCGCGCATGAAGTAGAGGTTCGCAAGCGGCGGCAGATCGTGCTCCGGGCCGTAGAGCAGGTCTGAGAGCGTCTCCCGGCGGGCCGCAAGCCCGTTGACGAGCATCGTGACGAGCCGTTCGGGCCGTTCCTCCAGCAGCTCGGCGATTCTGCGTGCCGCCGGATCCTCCCCGCACACCGCGTTGACCAGAAGCTCGCGCTGCCCCGGGTCGGCGAGCGCCTCGGCGAGAAGGTCGGTCACCTCGTCGACCCTGGCGACGAGCGACAGAAATCGCTTGAGCACCGCGTGTTCCCCGGATACGACCGAGAGCGGGATGATGTCGTGATAGAGGACCTGCGAGGCGGTGCGCGGCGACATCGACTCGATCTCCCGACCCGGGGTATGGATGACCACCCGTCGCAGTCGGCCGATCTCGCTCTCTATACGGGCGTCGAACGAGCTCATCCGCTGTCCTGCGTCGCGAGCTTCTCCCAGGATGCCGTGTCCGGACCGATGGAGACCTCGCGGCCGCTGCGAACGATCGGTGTGCGCAGGAGCGCGGGGTCTTCGCCTATCTCACTCAGCGCGTCGAACTCCATGTAGGCAAGGCCGCGCTCGCGGTACCGTTTGCCCTGCGTATCGAGCAGCTCGTCGGCACCGAGGACGGAGGCGAAGAGCTCGAGCTCCCGTGCTCCGGGAGTCTTGACGTCGATGTCGACGAGCTGGTACGCCACCCGACGCTCGCGAAAGAACCGCTCGGCCTTTCTCGTGTCCGGGCATTTTTTGCGACCGTATATCTGAATCACGCCGTCCATTCTACCAGAGTATCACCCGCCTGGCAGTTTGACCGCGGGGCGCCGATGTGGTACTCCTCCTGCATGGAAGCAGAATCGGCAATGCAGGATCGGGTTCGCGTCCGGGATGCGCTTCGGGCACCGGCCGACGGTCGCCGGATCACCGTGGCCGGATGGGTTCGCACCAAGCGGGCCGGCAAGAGCGTTAGCTTTCTCGAGATCAACGACGGCTCCTGTCTGTCGAACATCCAGGCAACGATCGACGGCGCCGACCGTGAGCTCGCCGCCGCGGTCGAACCGGTATCGACCGGAGCGAGCGTCGTCGTCACCGGCACGCTCGTGGAGAGCCCGGGACAGAACCAGGCGGTCGAAATCGCGGCCACGGGGCTCGTTCTCGTCGGCCCGTCGCCGGGCGACGAGTACCCGCTGCAGAAGAAACGACACAGCTTCGAGTACCTGCGGGAGATCGCTCACCTGCGGCCCCGAACGAACACCTTCGGCGCGATCGCCCGGGTCCGCAACCACATCAGCTTCGCGATCCATCGCTTCTTCAACGAGCGCGGGTTCCTCTACGTGCACACCCCCATCATCACGGCGAGCGACGCCGAGGGCGCCGGAGAGCTCTTCCAGGTCACGACGCTCGAGCTCGAGAAGCTGCCCGGGTCCTCCTCACCGCAGGTGGACTACGGCCGCGACTTCTTCGGGCGCCCCGCCTTCCTCACCGTCAGCGGGCAGCTGAACGCGGAGATCTACGCGACGGCGATGGATCGCGTCTACACCTTTGGTCCGACCTTCCGCGCCGAGAACTCGAACACGACGCGGCACCTCGCGGAGTTCTGGATGATCGAGCCTGAAGTCTCGTTCTGCGACATCCACGGCAACATGGACCTCGCCGAGGAGTTTCTCAAGGTGCTGATACGGGGACTGCTCGCCGAATGTGAGGAGGATATGGCGTTCTTCGACCAGCGAATCGAGAAGGGCCTCGTCGAGAGCCTTCGATCGGTGGCCGAGAGCGACTTCAACCGGATCACCTATACCGAGGCGGTTGAGGCGTTGACGAACAGCGGCGCCTCCTTCGAGTACCCGGTGAGCTGGGGCAGGGATCTGCAGAGCGAGCACGAGAAGTTCCTCACCGAGGAGATCTACCGCGGCCCCGTCATCGTCACCGACTACCCGCGCGACATCAAGGCGTTCTACATGAAGCAGAATGACGACGGGAGGACGGTCCGCGGGATGGACGTGCTCGTCCCCCGGCTCGGTGAGATCATAGGGGGCAGCCAGCGCGAGGAGAACCTGGACGCGCTTGAAGCCCGGATCGTCGAGCTCGGGCTCGAGCGGGACGACTACTGGTGGTACCTCGAGCTGCGGCGCTTCGGCACGGTTCCCCACTCGGGGTTCGGGCTCGGGTTCGAGCGGTTCATCCAGTACTGCACCGGCATGCAGAACATCCGCGACGTGATCCCCTTCCCTCGCACCCCGGGAAACGCTGCGTTCTGAAGAGGCCTATGCGTCGGCGTTTCGCACGGTGATGAGCCACTTCCCCCGGGCCTGCTCGAGACTCACGATGTCATGACCCTCGAGTGAGAGGCTCCTGGGTACATTGCTCGCGCTCTCGCTGTTGTCCACGGTCACGCGAAGCACCTGTCCCGGGTCGAGCTCCTCGAGCGCGAGCTTGCTCTTGACGAAGGTGTACGGGCACACCTCGCCGCTTAGATCGAGATCCCTGTCAATCGGCGTGTCGGCCATGGCTTTCTCCTCTTTCGTTGTCTCCGGATTCGTTGTCTCCGGTGCAGCCGGGACGATCTCGATGGGCACCTCAACCACGCTCCTGGTGCGGTCGACGCGGAATCCGCGCGTCCGTCCGTCGGCAAGGCTGTGGATCACGTAGACCGTCTTCGGGTCGTTGGCCAGCCTGATATCCTCGTCGGACATGCGCGCCGGCGTCTCCGGATGGCTGTGGTAGACCGCGAGGAGTTGCTCACCGTACCGGCGAGCCTCCTTCAGCGCGGCGAACTGCTCCTGCGGATCGAGCGTGAAGTGCTCCGGACTCGCATCCACGTTCGTGAGCTCCATCCGGCCGTGCACGCGACCCTCGAGGCCCCGCAGATACCCGCACGCCTCATTCGGGGCCTCGGCAACCGCCTGCTCGGCGATAGCGGCGATGATCTCCTGCGGTATGACGAGCCGCTCGCTCATGTCGCGTCTCCCTTCGGCCCGTACTGGCGCTCAAGATTGAGGTCGCACGCCGGCTGTTCGTACTCGACGAGCCGGTCGATCTTCGTGTTCGAGGCGGCCGGCTCGGCCCATTCGGTGGGTTTCACGTCGACGACTCTCGTCTGCATGGACAGGGCGTCGAAGAAGAGGATCCGGTTCACCAGCAGATCCCCGATGCCGAGCAGGTACTTCAGCGTCTCGGTCGCCTGGATCGTGCCGAGCATCCCCGCGATCGCGCCGAGCACGCCCGCCTCGCTGCAGGTGGGAACCGACCCGGGCGGGGGGGGCTCGCGGTAGACGCACCGGTAGCTTGCGCTTCCCGGTACGTGCGTCATCGTCTGCCCCTGGAAGCGAAGGATCCCTCCCTGGTTGAACGGTTTGTCGGAGAGAATGCAGGCGTCGTTCACGAGGAACTTCGTGGGGAAGTTGTCGGTCCCTTCCACAACAAAGTCGTACCCGGAGATGATGTCGAGGATGTTCTCGGCGTCGAGGCGTTGTTCGTAGGGGATCACCTCCACGTCCGGATTGAGGTCCGCGATCTTGCGGGCGGCCGACTGGACTTTGGCCTTCCCCACGTCCGAGGTGTGATGGATGATCTGCCGCTGGAGATTGCTCAGCTCCACGGTGTCCGGATCGACGATGCCGAGGTGGCCGACACCGGCGGCCGCGAGATAGAGCGAGATGGGGCTTCCGAGCCCTCCGGCACCCACGACGAGGACGCGGGCGTTGAGCAGCTTCCGCTGTCCCTTGCCGCCGACCCCTTTCAGCAGAATGTGCCTGCTGTACCGCTGAACCTGTTCGTCACTGAATGCCATAGAACCCCCGCGGACTACGCGTCCGCCAATGCCTGGTCGAAATCACCGATGATGTCCTCGAGGTCTTCGAGACCGACGGAGACCCTGATGAGCCCGTCGGTCACGCCCGAATAATCGCGTTCCTCTGCCGAGCACTCGTGGAAGATCGTACTCGCCGGATGAATCACGAGCGTCTTCGAGTCCCCCAGGTTCGTCGCCCGCAGCGCCAGGCGCAGCCGGTTCATCGCGGTGAACGCCGACGCCCGGTCGAGCACCGAAAAGGTCAGAAGCGGTCCGCTCCCGCCGTGGAAGAACCGCACGGCGCGCTCATGGTACCGGTCCCCCGCAAGCCCGGGATAGCGCACGTCGGTCACCCGGTCGTGCGTCGTGAGGTAGCGCGCGAGCTCGAGCGCGCTGCGGCTCTGCGTCTCGGCGCGCAGGGCGAGTGTCTCGAGGCCGAGCGCGCCCAGGAATGCGTTGAAGGGGCTCATCGTCACGCCGGCACTCAGTCCGCCCGCGCGACGAAGGGCCGCGAGAAAGGCGAACCCCGGTCCAACCCGATCCACCTCCCGTGCGATCGCCGGCGAGCGGTGCCCGCTCCAGTCGAACTGCCCGAGATCGGTGATCACCCCGCCGATCGCGGTGCCGTTGCCCGTGATCAGCTTCGTGGTGGAGTGCAGCACGAGCGCGGCGCCGCACTCCTTCGCGCTGAAGAGCGCCGGTGACATGAGCGTCGCATCGACGACCAGAGGGACCTCTGCAGAAGAGGCGAGCGCGATCACGCGGTCGAAAGGGGGGATGTCGAGTCGAGGATTGCCCAACGCCTCTGCGAAGAGCAGACGGGGGCCGGTCTCGAGCGCCCGTTCGAGCGCCGGGAGGTCCTCCAGGTCGACGAAATCGACGTGGATGCCCGCCCGCTGTGCCACCTCGCGCAGGTAGATCACGGTTCCCCCAAAGAGGCTGCGCGCGAATACGACACGACTGCCCGCCTCCGCGAGCACGCCGCACAGCGCCCCGATCGCGGCCATCCCGCTCGTCGCGGCAAAGCTCCCGACGCCGCCTTCGACGGCGGCCATCCGCTGCTCGAACGCCCCGACGGTGGGATTACTGATCCGGCTGTAGATATGCCCGGGGTGGCGCCCCTCGAAGGCGTCGGCGAGATCCTCGGCAGAGTCGAAGGCGAACGAGCTCGAGTAGTAGAGCGGGACGGTCGTCGCCCCCCGGTTGCGATTCGGGTGGATGCCGCCGTGAATCGCACGGGTGCGCAGACCGCGGGTCGCCGGCTGAAACACTACGCTCCCCCACCCATGAAGTAGAGGAACTCGACGACGTCGCCGTTCTCAAGGGTCGTCTGCGCGTACTGCGACCGGTCGACAATCGTGCCGTTCAGCTGCACGGCCACCATGTCGGGGGACTCGACATCCTCGACTTCCAGGAGCCGAAGGACGGAGGTCGCTTCGTCGATCTCCTTCTCAACGCCGTTGATCGTCGTTCTCATTGCATCTCCTCGGTCCAATACTATATTAAACCAATATGAATAGTCAAGTATGAACCGCAAAGAAAGGCGGCGCTTCACGGCCGCCTTTCTCTGCGTCTCGCCTACAGACGGGAGGGCTACGAAGCCGGGGAGGCGGCAACCCACTCCGTCACCTTGACCGCGAGCTCCTTCCCGCGCTGCCGAATCAGCTCCAGATGCTCGCTGGTCGGCGCTCCGCGGAACTCTACCGGCTCGAGAAAGTCCCAGTTCATCCGGTTGCGCTCCGTGATCTCGGCGAGTTCCTTCTGTGCACCGCCCGACCATCCGTAGCTGCCGAAGCTGAACGCCTTCCGGTTGAGCGCCTTCTTGCGTCCGAGCTCTTCGAGCAGCGCAGCCATGGGCGGAAACATCTTGTACTCATACGTCGGAGCAGCGACCACGACCCCCGAGCTCTGCCAGACGCTCGCGAGCGCATCGCCCCAGGGAGCCTCCGGCAGCCGATGTACATGGACCGTGACACCTTCACTGCGCAGTCCCTCGATGACCGGGTCAATCCCCCTCGCCGTCATCCCGTACATCGACGCGTAGAGGACGGTGACGTCGGTCTTGGCCGGGCCCTTGCTGTAGCTTGCGTAGCGGATGTAATCGCCCACGATCTTCGCGGGATTGCGTCGCCACACGATCCCGTGTCCCGGCGCGATGATCTTGATCTCGATGTCCTTGAGCTTGTCGATGGCCCGCTGAACGAAGGCGGAGAAGGGCCCGACGATGTTCGCGTAGTATCGCGTCGCTTCCTGCTCGAAGAAGGCGAGCTCCTGCTCGTCGAGCTGGTCGTCGTACATCTTCTCGCCGATCGAACCGAAGCTGCCGAAGGCGTCGCAGGGCAGGAGCGTCTTGCTCTTCGTGTCGTAGGTCGCGATGGTCTCGGGCCAGTGGACGTTCGGTATCTCGGCAAAGAGCAGCACCCTCCCCTCACCAAGGTCGAGCGTGTCTCCCGTCTTGACCGCGCGGATATCTCCCTCGTACCCGTAGAAGTGCTTCACGAGCTCGGCGCCCTTCTCGCTCGTGATCACCGTCACGTCGCTTCGCAGCTGCAGAAAGCTGCGAAACCATCCCGAATGGTCGGGCTCGAGGTGGTTCATGATCACGTAGTCCAGGTCGTTGATGTCGATCTGCATCCGGTCGAGCTGGTCGTAGAGCGTCTGCGGGACCCCGTCCCAGTCGCACACCCCGTCGACGATCGCAGCCTTCGTGCCCTTGACGATATACGAGTTCATCGACACGCCGTTCGGAATCGGCCAGATACCCTCGAAAAGGATGTCTTCGACGTTTGCCGAGAGGCGGAATATTCCCTCGGTGACCTCGGTTGTCTTCATCGTCACACCTCTTTTTTATCGATACAAATCTAACAATTTCGGTCAGGGTGTTCAACTCGACCTGCCGGTCCTGCCCGCAAGCTGCCGGTCTAGCAGGTTCGCGAAGGCCTGCGTCTCGCGGGCGCCGTATGCGCGCCCCCGCTGCTGAAGAAGCCCCGCCTCCCGCCACCCGGCCGCCAGGTCGCGCTCGGAAAGACGCGCCCGGATATTCTCGCTCGTGTAGTGCTCACCGCGATCGGTGATCACCTCGACTCCAAGCGGCACAAGGCGCGCAGCGAGGGGAATATCACGCGTGATCGCGAGGTCCCCGGACCGGGCCTCGCCCACGATCCACTCGTCGGCATCGTCTGCAACCACGGCGGTGACCTGCGGTGCGTCGGGAACTCGCACCGCACGGTTGGCGACGAAGATCGCCTCGATCCCGTGACGCCCGGCGGCACGGACGATGATCCGACGTAGCCGCTCCTGCAGACTGTCGCAGTCGACGAGCAAGCGCACGGCCTACACCGGAACACGCGTGCGGAAGACCTCCGCACCGTCGTCCCCGACGATCTCCACCGTCTCGTCCTCCGCGTCAACGAAGACCGCCTCGCCGGGTGCGAGCGCGATGTCCGCCGGTGCGGCACCCGCCCGGCCGGCCGGGCACACCCGCACCGCCCCCCTATGGCAGAAGAGAACCTGCGGCGATCCGCCGCGCAAACGGCACCTGCCGGCTGGTAGGACGCGGCTGAACTCGAACTCCTCGAACGGCGTCGGGTAGCGCATCAGCCGACACCCTCGGTCGACCGGATCATGGTCGGCGAGACCGGTGAGAATCTGCGGCGACTCGCTGCGAAACCGCCCCACCCGCATCAGCTCGGCGATATCGATGTGCTTGGGCGTCATGCCTCCTCGCAGGACATTGTCGCTGTTCGCCATGACCTCCGCCCCCACGCCGTGCAGATAGGCATGCAGCACGCCGGCCGGCTGGAAGGTCGCCTCGCCGGGCCGAAGCGAGAAGACGTTCAGCACCAGCGGGGCGAGCACGCCTATGTCGCCCGGGTACGCGTCCGCGATGCGCAGCACCCAGAAGTAGCGCGCAAGAGGATCGCCGGGCTGCGGGAGTCGGTCCAGAGGCCGACCATGCCATCTCCCGCCTGCGAGCGAGACGGCCGCCGCGATGAGCTCCCGCCGCGACACCTCCGGGAGTTCGAGCTGCTCGCGGAAGAACGAAGCGAGGCCGTTCTCCGACTCGGGAAGCGACAGGTGCGGGTCCGCCTTGTTGAACTCGACGGTGGTGAACTCATCGCGGATCTCCGCGACGGGGCGAAACCCCCGCAGTCCCCAGAACTCCCCGATCGCGCAGATCAGCTCCGGCTTGTGATTCCGGTCGCGGTAGTTCCGCCGCGGGTCCGATTCCTCCACGCCGCAACGCTGCTCGGCTGCGTAGCCCGCCTGGGCCTGCGCTCGCGAGGGATGCACCTGAATCGACAACGGCGTCTGTGCGCACAGAATCTTGAACAGGAAGGGAAGCCCGTCCGGAACCTTTGGATCCTCCCCCGCCGCGCTGGCACCCAGCGCCGCGCTGGCACCCAGCGCGCGGAGCGGATTCGCCGTGATGTACTCGTCGAGCGGCACCTCGCCGGACCCGGTGACGAGCCGGGAGGGCGCCTTCGGGTGCGAGCCGACCCAGAGCTCGGCCAGAGGCTGTCGACCCGGGTTGTCAAACCCGTAGAGGTCGACGAGAGCCTTCGACGAGCCCCATTCGTAGTGCTGGACCGTGTTCCGCAGTCGGTAGACCATCGCCCCCGATCATACGGCGCGCACCCTGAGCCGGTCAACGGACGGGTTTGCGACGTCGGCTCGATTCGTGCTACGTTCGGGCGAAATGGGTACCTCTGCAGATTCGTCGAAGCGATTCGACCGGGTGCTGCGTCGCCTCCGTGGCGAGCTCGCGGTAACGCAGCCGCGCGAGATCTGGATCGCCTCCGCCCCCGGCCGCACGGAGCTCGCCGGCAATCACACCGATCACAACCGCGGGCGCGTCCTGGCCGCATCGGTCGATCTGGAGTCGGTCGCCGCGGTCTGCCCGCGAGAGGACTCGCTCGTCCGTATCGCGAGCGAAGGCTATCCGCTGGTCGAGGCGGATCTGCGCCAGACCGACGTGCAACCGCAGGAGCGGGGTACCACAGCCGCATTGCTGCGCGGCGTGGCGTCGGGGTTCCGGCGCGACGGATACCGGGTGGGCGGATTCGACGCGACGATCGCTTCGACGGTCCGCGCCGGATCGGGGCTCTCGTCTTCCGCGAGCATCGAGGTGCTCTTCGGCGTGATCCTCGACGAGGTGTACAACGGCGGGCGCGTCGGTCCGACGCGAATAGCCGAGATCGGTCGGTACGCGGAGAACACCTACTTCGGCAAGCCCTGCGGCCTGATGGACCAGCTCGCCTGCGCCACCGGAGGAGTCGTGGCGATCGACTTCGCCGATCCCGCGGCGGCCGCCATCGAGCGGATCGACGCCTCGTTCGAGGAGGCCGGCCTCGCGCTGCTCGTCGTCGACACCGGCGCGAGTCATGCCGACCTGACCGACGAGTACGCGGCGATACCCGCCGATATGCGCGCGGTCGCGGCGACGCTTGGCGGCGAAGTCCTCCGCGACGTCGAAGAAGGCGACTTCTACGCGGCGATCGGCGAGCTGCGCCCGGCGGTCGGTGACCGGGCGGTGTGCCGGGCGATCCACTTCTTCGACGAGAACGCCCGCGTCGAGCGGATGGTGGCGGCGCTGCGCTCCGGCCGCATGGACGGGTATCTGAGACTCATGGCCGACTCGGGCAGATCGTCGGGCCTCTATCTCCAGAACTGCGCTCCGGCGGGAGCCCCGGACGAACAGGGCGTGGTGCTCGCACTCGCACTCACCGAGCACTACCTCAACGACTCGGGATTCGCAAACGGTGCGGGAGCCGCCTGCAGGGTCCACGGCGGTGGATTCGCCGGGACCATCCAGGTCCTCCTGCCGGCCGACCGGCTCGCCGACTACCGGGATTTCGTCTCTCCGTACCTCGGCGAAGGGGCCGTAACCCGACTCAGAATCCGAAAGACCGGAGCCGACTGCGTTCGTTACGACGCGGCCGCACCGGGGACTACCAAGGCATAGAGAGGAAGGAATGGCAACGTCACCACTGCAGAAAGCCCGCTACGAGTACGAGCCGAAGCTGCCGACATCGCTGCGCGGACAGCTGTCGAGTGCCGGCATAGAATACGGTCCCCCGACCGAGAGCGTCGGCAACCAGGCACAGCTGAAGCAGCTGTTCAGCCACACCTACGGCAAGCCGGTCGCGAGCTTCGTCGAGGGCACCGGCGACGAAACCCCGGAGACCCGGCCGGTCAACGTAGGCGTTGTCCTCTCCGGCGGGCAGGCGCCCGGCGGTCACAACGTCATCGCGGGGCTTTTTGACGGCCTGCGGGCGCTCAACGTCAAGTCCCGCCTCTTCGGCTTCCTCAAAGGACCCGGAGGCATCCTTGCGGACAAGGCAATCGAGATCACCCCGGATTTCGTCGACGAGTACCGCAACACCGGCGGATTCGACATGATCGGCTCGGGACGGACCAAGATCGAGACGCCGGACCAGTTCCAGAAGGCGCTCGACGTCTGCCGAGCCCGCAAGCTCGACGCGCTCGTCGTGATCGGCGGCGACGACTCCAACACCAACGCGGCGCTGCTCGCCGAGTACTTCCTCGAACAGAAGTCGGACGTCCAGGTCCTCGGCGTTCCCAAAACCATTGACGGAGACCTGAAGAACGAGAGCATCGAGGTTTCCTTCGGGTTCGACACGGCCACCCGAACCTACGCGGAGCTGATCGGCAATATCGAGCGCGACGCGGCGAGCGCGCAGAAGTACTGGCACTTCATCAAGCTGATGGGCCGCAGCGCCTCGCACATCGCGCTCGAGTGTGCGCTGCAGACACAGCCGAACGTCTGCATCATCAGCGAGGAAGTCGCCGAACGACGGCAGACCCTCGAGACGATCGTCGAGGACATCGTTGCCAGGGTCAAGCGCCGAAGCGAGAACGGCGAGGACTTCGGGGTCGTGCTCGTTCCCGAGGGCCTGATCGAGTTCGTCCCGGAGATGAAACAGTTGATCGGGGAGCTGAACACGCTCCTTGCGACGAACTCGTCCCACTTCGCGACGCTGAACTCCTACGAGGCGCAGTCGGAGTGGGTCAACAAGCGCCTCAGCCGCGATTCGTCGTATGTGTTCAGCTCGCTGCCGTATGAGATCCAGCGACAGCTGCTGATGGACCGGGACCCGCACGGCAACGTCCAGGTCTCGCGGATCGAGACGGAGAAGCTCCTCGTCGAGATGGTAAGCGACCGGTTCGCCGAGATGAAGAGCCGCGGTGAGTTCGAGGGCAAGTTCAGCGCTCTGACGCACTTCTTCGGCTACGAGGGTCGCTGTGCCTTTCCGTCCAATTTCGACGCCGACTACTGCTACAGCCTCGGGTTCACCGCCTGCGTCCTCATCAACGCGGGCCTCACCGGCTACCTCGCCGCGGTCCGTAACCTCGCTCGACCTGCCGACGAATGGCAGGCCGCGGGGATTCCGCTGACGATGATGATGAACATGGAGGAACGCCACGGGGCGATGAAGCCGGTCATCCGCAAGGCGCTCGTCGAGCTCTCCGGGGAGCCTTTCCGACGGTTCGCCGCGCACCGCGACGAGTGGGCGCTGCGGACCGCCTACCGGTACCCGGGGGCGATTCAGTACGCAGGGCCCCCTGAGATCTGTGATGCGCCGAGCATCACACTGCGACTCGAGAGCGGCATGGAGGTGTAGCCTCTACAGCGCGCGCAGCAGGAGCTCGTAGCGTTCATCGACGTCGAACTGGTGCGGATTCTGTTTGTTGTCGCCGGCCTCCGCGATCTGCCGCGCGAGCGCTTCGTCGATCCCGTACCCGGCCAGACGCGGCAGGGCCGCAACCCGGGCGAGTTCCGCAAGCCGGCCGACGAGCATCCGGTGCTGGTCCTCGAGCGAGCCGCCGGAGAAGCCGCTCTCGCGGCCGCAGAGCGCCCAGCCGGCGGCGGCAAGCTTTCGCAGCGTGCCGTGCGCCTCCGGGTGGCCCGAGAGGGCCGCCACGGTCCGCTCGACCACGTGCGGCAGAAGCGTGCCGCAGAAGACGCCGTGCGGCACCGACGATCGCGCTCCGGCCGCTCCGGCGAGCCCGTGGACCGTACCGAGCCCGGCATTCGCGAGACAGATCCCCGAAAGACAGGCGGCATAGGCCATGTCGGCGCGAGCCTCCACATCGCTCTCCCCGCGGTCGACGGCAGGCAGGAAGCTGCGGCCGGCGGCTCGCAGCCCGTCGAGCGCCAGGGCGTCGGTCACGGGATTTGCCGTGAGCGAGACGTAGGCCTCGAGCAGCTGGGTGATCGCATCGAGACCGCTCGCGGCGGTCTGACTCCTGGGACAGGAGAGCTGCAGCCGGGGATCAATCAGCGCGATGTCCGCGACGTAGCGGTCGTGGCGGAGCGACTTCTTGAAGCCCGGTCGGGAGAGCACGGCATTCTTGGTCGCTTCCGATCCGGTGCCGGCGGTCGTGGGGACCGCAACGAACGGCAGCTTTCGGCCTGATGGCGTACGCGTTCCCACGCCCTCGAGGTAGTCGGTGATCGAACCGTCTTCGAGAAAGGCCGCGCTGAGCGCCTTGCCGGTGTCGATCGCGCTTCCCCCGCCGATCGCGACGATCGCCTCCGGTCGCCCGCCGGAACGGGCGGATGTCGCATCGGCGACGATCGCGTCCACGACATCCGGCGAAGCCTCCGCGCAGCACCCCTCCCCCGGCTCAAAGGGGTCGAGAGTACCGGGAAGCGCGTCGTAGCGGACGTACGATGCGCCGACACCGGCCTCCCGGATGACTCGCATGATGCCGTCCCTGGTCTCGGGGTCCGCCACCGCCGAGGGGCTGATCACGACGAGGACGTCGTGCGCGCCGAGTCCGACGAGACACTCGCCGAGGCGCACGATCTCTCCGGCTCCGAAGAGCAGCCGCGGGGTCCGCGCCAGTCCAAAGGTCCTCATCGCTTCAGTCCTGCCGAAATTCCCCGAATGTAGCACGCTACCTGAAGAAATACCGGTTGTGGTTGCGTCATGTTGAGAGTATGATATACTCGTTTCACACCTTACTGGAAGGTACCAATTTCTGCTAGGAGGATAGGATATGAAGAAGGTTGCCCTCATCTTCGCGGCTCTGCTCTTGCTTTTGCCGCTCGTGGTGAGCGCTCAGGTCATCGTCTCCGATGAGTTTGAGACTCTCGTCGAGTGGGTTCCCGGCTACGGCCAGTGGGGCATCCGCGGCGGCATGCTCATCCAACGCGACGCGCAGACCGGACTTGCCCGCATTGACCGGAGCGTTCCGCAACGGGGCGAGGTCGAGATCTCGTTCCAGGTCCGCTACGAGGCCGGCGGCTTCCCCGATCAGGCAGCGTTGCGCGCCGGACAGCTCCACGGTGGCTTCGGCATTCATGTCGGCGTCAACAATCCGCCTCTTGGCCGTATCGCGTGGGGTGCCGGACAGTCATATCTGCTCTGGCTCAACCTTGACACGCGCCGCGAGACGATGACGGGTGCGTCGGAGCACTTCGGGTTCCGTGGCCAGGTGTACGAGAGCGAGCGAAACTCGGTGATGAACATCACCCCGCTGAACGTCGACATCCAGGCCGAGCTCGCCGCTGCGGGCATCACTCTGGGGATCGATGACATCGAGCAGTTCCTCGGCGTGCTCGTGCCCATCCGCATCCGTGTGAATTACAACACCGGACGGATCATGGTCGCCGACCCAACGGCACCCACGCTCTGGTTCTACTTCGACGTTGACCCGTCGGTTCTGCGAGGCAACTACGTCAGCCTGCGCACCAACAGCCTGGCGGTGAGCTTCTCGGACTTCAAGGTCACGCAGCGGTAGTCTCCGTACCGCGGTCGTCTCCGTACCGCGGTCGTCTCCGTACCAGCGACACCAGGGCCGCCTGAGGGCGGCCCTCTCTCTACCCTTTGGCCATGGCCCTCAGCTCCCGCACGATGCGAACCATCGCCATCGTGTCCAGCGCGCAGTACGACACCAGGTCGCCCAACAGTCGCGACCTCGCATCACCAGATGCGCCCCCCAGACTGAGATAGCGGTAAACGCGATTCGCCGTGTATCCGTCACGGATAGTCTGTCCGGAGTAGCTGATGTCGGTCAGCGCCGGGAGCACGTGTTTGAGACCGACCTTTCCGCGTTGCCGGTGATGGTAGACGGCGAACTCGTGGAACGGCTCGAGCAGATCGACGATCCGATCGAGTGCGCCCTGGATACCGGAGGCTGCAGCGGGGAAGGCCTCCATCAGCCGGCTCATCACGCCCCGCTCGAACCCCGCGCTGTACACGACGATACTCCCGCAGCCGTCGAGATCGGTACAGAGGCGCCGAGTCATCTGCGCCCGCGAGTCCACCCCCGGCTCCATGAGGTAGTGGGCGTGGATCAGCGTCGCGTCCGGCAGCTCCCGGTGAACCGAGTAGAGAAAGGGCACATGCTCCCAGGGACGAACGTGGTCGAACGGCGGGATCGCCGTGCAGATCGCCTCGAAGTCGAGATAGCATACCGGGTGGACCAGACGACCGAGAAATCCGGCGAGCGCGCCGTCGTCCACGTAGGGAACCTCGGCGCGTAGACTCTCCTGCTGGATCTCCTGCCGACGGTGGGCGAGGCGTTCCTTCGGTATGTCGACGATACGGGTGATGCCGTCATCGAGTAGCTGGTCGACGAGCGGGCCTCCCCGGTGGAGCGTCGACACGTGGCCTGCCTCCCGGGGGGGCAGGAGCTCCGCGCATGACGGACAGGTGCGGGGCCGCTCACAGAGGTGGCTCTCGTAGCGACTGAGAGCGCGATCGGCCGCTATCTCCTCCCGAAGGCGGTCGAGCTCCGCCGCGGTTTCGCGCGCGATCCTCTGCACCCGCCTGGTCACGTCGGCCTGAACGAAGAGCGCCTGCGGATCTACGGCCCCGCGACGGGAGTAGGCCTTGTTCACGTGCTCAACGTAGATCCGCTGCGGCTTCGCTCCGCACGCGGAGAAACAGTGGTCCACGAACGCGGCTTCCCTCAGGTAGGACTCTTTGACGCTTGTCCCCTCCCGAACGAGGACGACCGCGCTCCCGGACGGCTTGTTCGCACGGCACAGGTCCGCGGTCGCCATGAACGGTCCGTGGGTACAGGTCGCATCCACGACGGTCTGCGACGCTCCCCCCGCGAGCACATCAGGATACCGCGCACGCGCGAGCTCCCGCACCGCGGCACGTTCCGACCGAACAGGGTAGCCGGCGTCGGCAGGATGGGCGTCGGAGGCCGCGCCGGTCAGCCGGAGGTGGAGCGAACGCGGACACCGGCGGTAGAGGAGGTAGTCGCTTGCGGTGATGCGGGGCTCAGATACGGTCGAAGGTGTCAATGGCGATCTGGAGCTCCTCGTTGGTCGGCTGCACGACGATGGTCGTGGGGGAGTAGTCCATGGAGATGACCCCCCGCCGAGCGCCGTTCTCGAGATTCTTCCGGTAGTCCATGACGATACCGAGGTTCTCGAGCCGGCGACAGATACGCTCACGCATCCGGGTGCCGTGCTCTCCCACGCCACCGGTGAACACGAGCGCGTCAACCTTGACGATCTCCGCGGCATACGCGCCGATGTACTGGCGCACCTTGTGCGCGTAGACGTCCAGTGCGTCCGCTGCGTTGCGGTCGCCGAGCTCGGCTGCCTCCTCGACATCGCGCAGGTCATTGGAGATGCCGGACAGACCCTTCATGCCGCTCTCCTTGTTGAGCATCGTATTGAGCTCGTCGGCGCTCATGCCGCGCTCGAGCAGGAAGAAGATGATCGCCGGGTCGATGTCGCCGGAGCGGGTTCCCATCACGAGCCCCTCGAGCGGCGTGAACCCCATTGAGGTGTCTATAGACCGGCCGTTCTTGATCGCGGTCGCCGAGCATCCGTTGCCAAGGTGGCAGGTGATCAGATTCGTGTTGTCGCACGACCGCTTCAGGAGCTCCACCGCCTTCGTGGCGACGTACCGGTGACTCGTGCCGTGAAACCCGTACCGGCGGATCCGGTACTTCTCGTAGAGCTCCCGGGGCAGACCGTAGAGGTACGCAGCCGGCGGAATCGTCTGATGGAAGGCGGTGTCGAACACGGCAACGTGCTTCTGCCGTGGAAGAACCGCGCGGGCTTCCCGGATCCCGGTCAGGTTCGCCGGATTGTGAATGGGGGCGAGCTCGATATTATCCTCGATCGCAGCCTCGACCTGCTCGTCTATCACCACCGAGGCGGAATACGCCTCTCCGCCGTGCACGACCCGGTGCCCGACGCCGGCCACCTCGTCGAGCGATGAGACGATGCCGTTGTGCGAATCGGTGAGCGCCTCGATCACGAGTTCCATCGCGCGCGTGTGGTTTGGTATGTCGGTCTGCCGGTCGTAGGTGCCGTTCACCCCGTCGTGGGAGATCGACCCGTCGTCGATCCCGATCCGGTCAACGAGCCCCTTGCCGAGGCTCTTCTGCGCCGGCATCTGGTAGACCTCGTACTTCAGCGACGATGAGCCGCAGTTGATGACCAGGATCTTCTTCTCTGATTGCTGAGTATTCGCCATGTCACACTCCGTTGGGATATGTCTGACTCTACCTGTTTGCATCGCGCCTGTAAATGCGCGGGCGAGGGACGCCGGGTCCGGGCGATTGCCGGGTCCAGAGCGCACCGGTACACTCCCCACATGCCTTCGCACGTGGCTCACCTGCTGTTCGCCGACGACGTCCTCGGCGCGACCACCCCGCATCCCGGTCTCAGGGCGCTCGCGGAGCCGCCGCATCGCCGCTACCTCGTGCTCGGGGCCCAGGGCCCGGACATCTTCTACCACAACCAGCGCAGGCGGCCCACCTCCATCGCCTACGGATCGCTCATGCATCGGCGCGGGTACGGGACCTGCGTCGCGCACATGTGCGAATGGGCGGCAGGTCAGGGACTGGGGATCGCCTCATGGGCCGGTGCCCTGATCGTCGGGTTCACGACGCACGCGGTTCTCGACCGGCATACCCATCCGTTCATCAACGCTCATTCCGGCTGGCCGGAGCCCGGCGATCGGACGACCGAAACGTATCGGTCGATGCACCCCTTTCTCGAGCGGCTGATCGACGTCGAGCTCCTCAGGATGCGTCGCGGGATCCATCCGAACGACCTGGGATTCTACCGCCGGGTAACGTGCGGCGAATCCGCTCCTGCGCAGTGGATCGACCTCATGAACCACGCGCTGTCCGGAACCTACCGCAAGGCTTCGCTCGACCGCAATCTCGACGAGAGACTCCGCAACGCCTACCTGGACGCGATGGGGTACTACCGGTTCACCGATCGGGTCGACGGGGCGTACCTGGAGGAAGCACTCGCCCGCGAGGACGCCGGGCAGATCGGGCCTCGCTGGCTGAGTATCATCCACCCGCCTGAGGTTCCGCCCGAGCTCGACGTCCTGAATCAGTCGGGACGGTCGTGGCCGCACCCGTGCCCCGACGGCCCGACAACGACGAAGAGCTTCCTCGACTGTTACGAACAGGCGCTCGAGAGCGCGCGCGCCGTGATCGTTCGCGTAGCAGAGGCATGGAGCGGCTCAACGGTCGACCGCTCGCGGGTTGAAGAGGCGGTCACGAACTGGAACCTGAGCGACGGCCGCGCCACCGAACGTCCATGCAGGAAACACTATGCGCGGCCCCTGCCCCTGCGCGAGCTGCAGACCCGGATACGCGAATCTATCAGGTCGGGTTCCGCCGGCCGCCTGCACCACTGAGGCCGATGCTCTATACTGGCCGTATGAGGTTTCAGCGCTCAGGTCTGTTCACGGACTTCTACGAGCTCACCATGAGCCAGGGATACCATCGCTTCGGCGAGAACCGGCACGTGGTGTTCGACATGTTCTACCGGCGTCAGCCGTTCTCGGGCGGATTCGCGGTCTTCGCAGGGCTCGACGATCTGATCGACCACATCATGGAGTTCCGCTTCTCAGACGACGAGATCACCTACCTCCGCAGCGTCGGCTCCTTCTCCGACGACTTCCTCTCCTTCCTGCGGGAGTTTCGCTTCACCGGCGATCTGTACGCAGTACCGGAGGGAAGCGTCGTGTTCCCGTGCGAACCGCTGATTCGGGTGCACGCCCCGCTGATCGAGGCGCAGCTCATTGAGGGACTGCTCCTCAACACGATCAACTTCCAGACACTCGTCGCGACGAAAGCGGCACGGGTCCATCTCGCCGCGAACCACGGCGCGGTGCTCGAGTTCGGGCTGCGGCGGGCGCAGGGCGCCGACGGCGCGATGAGCGCGGCCCGGGCCGCCTTCATCGGCGGCGCGAAAGCAACGTCGAACACGCTCGCCGGCAAGGTCTACGGCATTCCGGTCAAGGGCACGATGGCGCATTCGTGGGTCATGGCCTTCGACTCCGAAGAGGAGAGTTTCGAACGGTACGCCGAGCTCTATCCAGACGCGACGATCCTGTTGATAGACACCTACTCGACCCTCGGCAGTGGACTCGACAACGCGATCAGGGTCGGAAAGACGCTCAAGGCGCGCGGCCACCGCTTTGGCGTGCGTCTCGACAGCGGCGATCTGGAGTACCTCAGCAAACAGGTCCGAGCGGAGCTCGATGCCGCGGGACTCGAGGATGCCACGATCACCGTGAGCAACGAGCTCGACGAGCAGATCATCCACCATCTGGTGACCTCGGGGAGTCCGATCGACAGCTGGGGCGTGGGGACGCGCCTGGTGACCGGAGGCGAGGACTCGTCGCTGACCGGGGTCTACAAGCTTGCGGCGAAGGGCGACGGCCGACTCGATCCGACGATCAAGCTCTCGAACCAACCGGCGAAAACGACGAATCCGGGGGTCAAACAGGTCTACCGCTTCTTCGACGCTTCCGACTCACCGCTCGCCGATCTCATCGCGCTCGAGGATGAACAGATCGTCCACGGCGAGCCCTACACCTTTCACCATCCGGACCTCAGCGCATCGAAGTTCGAGATGACCCGGTACGCGAAGATCGTGCCGCTGCTGCGCAAACAGATGGACCGGGGCGAGCGGTGTCGCGAATGCATATCCCTGCCCGATCTCCAGGCGCACTGCACAGAGTCGCTCGACCGGTTTGACGAAACGTACAAGCGAATCATCAACCCGCATATCTACAAGGTCTCACTGTCCGACCGTCTCGCAGAGCTGAAGCGGCGCATGATGACCGAAGCGGAAAACGCCCGGGAGTCCGGCGGGGACGGACCCCCGGGCCCTGTTATTACATCGGTGCGGTAAACCGCACCGACTCTTGAGATGCACGTTTCGTGCCAGGCGAGCACAGATGAGCTAAGTCACTGAAGCATAGAGCCTTGCAGCGTGGACCCGCTCCTGCACACGACCGAAGCACTATGCACTATGCATGGATCCGGCTGCGCCCCATGGAGGATGCATGCTTACCGGGAGCGGTGAGTCTTTCGGGCAAGCCGTCTGCTCAGCGTCGACTGGGAAACGCCGAGCAGACGCGCCGCCGCGGACTGATTCCCGCCGGTCCGCTCGAGGGCCTGCGCAACAAGGTACTCCTCGGCCTCGGCAAGCGTGGGGAGCGGTCCGCTCCCCTGGAGCGGTCCCGTCGAGGCGAGCGGTCCCGTCGAGGCGAGCGGTTCGACCGCACTGTGCTCGCGGATCCGGCCCGCGAGCATCGGATGCGACCGGAAGTCCTCTGCACGCAGCTCGCCCCCGGAAACCCGGCTGACGACATCGAAGACGATCGCCTGGAGCTCGCGCACGTTGCCCGGAAACGCGTAGCCGTGGAAGACCCGATGCGCACGAGGAGGAACGACGAGCGCCGCTCGCCCGAGCGCGGCGCAACTCTCGGCGACGAAGTGCTCGAGCAGGAGCGGGATGTCCTCGGGTCGATCGCGCAGAGGCGGAACCTGCACGTGATGTCCCATCAGCCGGTAGAACAGATCACGGCGGAATGAGCCGTCCTGCTGGCGGGTGAACAGATCGGCGTTCGTGGCGGCAATCACGCGCGCGGTCGAGCGTTCGGGGAGGTCCGCGCCGAGCGGGTAGTACTCCTCCTCCTGCAGGAGGCGCAACAACTTCAGCTGAGCCCCGTTGTCAAGATCGCCGACCTCGTCGAGGAAGAGCGTACCGGACCTCGCCTGTTCCACAAGGCCCCGCCGGACGGTGTCCGCACCGGTGAAGGCCCCACGACGATGCCCGAACAGCGTATCCGAGAACACGGTCTCGTCGACCCCCGCTACGTTCACCGGCACGAAGCTTCCCTCGCGTCGGCTCGCCTCGTGGATCGCGCGCGCGAAGAGCTCCTTGCCGCTTCCGCTCTCACCGGTGATCAACACGGCGCGCGGGCTCGCCGCGATCGTCTCCACGTAGGCGAACAGCTGATGCATGGCTTCGCTCGCGGTGACAATCGAGGAGAAGATCTCCGGATTGACGATCCTCGTGTCGCGGCCGCGGCGGGAGAGCACCCGAACCTCGTCGTGCAACGAGTGGAGCTGCACCGCATGCGTTACCGAGTTGACCAGGCGGTTCTCATCGATCGGCTTGGTCATGAAATCGAACGCACCTATCTTCATACACTCCACCGCAACGTCAACGCGGTCTTCGAGCGTGAGAATGATGACCGGTACCTGGGGGCGCTCGGCCGTGATCTCCTCGAGCAGCTCCCGCCCGGATACGTGGGGCATCGTCAGATCGAGCAGAATAACGGAGAACTCGGTCTTCCGGACGAGCGACATGACCTTGCGCGGGTCGGTAACGACGACACGGTTCACCCATCCGGCGGCCTCGAGGATCGAACCGTACATCTGCACGACCAGCTCGTCGTCGTCTACTATGAGAATGGGATCAGATCTCATCGACACGATCGTCCTCTCTTTGGCCGCCTTCGGTCAAGATCGAGCGGGTCATGCCGACGCATACCTGCGGAATCCGGTCTCAACGTGCGAAAAGAACCTTACCAAAAATATAATATTTGGGTACCTTGTCGGCATGGAAAGCACGGTTGAACACAAGAAGGCTATCCTGGATCTCATTGGAGCGACCTGCACGTCCTGCGCCATAGCGATTGAGCACGTCGGCAAGAAGATCGACGGTATCAGCGACATCTTCGTCGACCGCGCGACGAGCACCATACAGGTAGAATACGACGGAAATCGCGAGGCACTCGATCAGATCTGCAACCTCGTGGATCGCATCGGCTATGAGGCGAAGATCCAGGCAGCTGAATAGGATCCATTCGTCTACCCCTTGAGCGTTGCCACCGTTGCGTTCAGTTTGCTCAGCCGCTGAGCGAGCAGGCGGGCGAGGAAAACCCCGTAATGCGGTTGTGACTTGATGACGTTGACGAACGACTTCTTGGGGATCATCATCAGCACACTGCGGCCGCGGGAGATGACGGTTGCCGAGCGTCGGTCGTTGAGCAGAAAGCTCATTTCGCCGAGGAACATGTCATCCGGAGTCAGGGACGAGATGAGCTTGCCTCCCGACTGGATCTCGAAACTGCCTGACACGATGTAGTAAAGGTAATTCGACTCCTCACCTTCCTTGAACACAATCTCGCCGTCCTGGAAGACCCGTTCGGCCTGGTCCTCGAATATCCCCGGCACGAGATTGGTCTCATTGGCCTGATGGCTCAACTCGAAACGGACCTCGTTCCCGCTGGCGTTGTAGCCGAGATTCTCGATGTAGTAGTTCGTCATCTGGATGCCGTGGCCGTGCAACGCCAGGTTCACCTCCGATGGGTCGGCATTCAGGCGGGACTGCCAGGCAAAGCCCTGGCCCTGATCGCGGACTGAGAAGTAGGAACGCTCGGGTGTGATGCGATAAGAGAAATAGACCCGCTTCTCGCGGATACCCGGCTCGCGGCTCTTGATCCGGATGAGGTCAAGGATATCCCCATGCTTCTCGAGCCAGTCGGTCTTCTCATCGTAGGAGATGTTGCAGTTTCCGTGCTCCACGGCGTTCATCAGCATCTCGAACAACGCGACGTGCAGCCGGTCGCGCTTGTCGCGGTTGATGTAGTTCGAGTTGTAGAGATAGTTGCTTATCAGGTTCGCATAGGTCTTGATGTTGTACGGATCATTGTCCATGACGAAGGAGCCGGAGATGTTCCCCAGGAGGTAACTCTGCAGGTCGCGCTGAAAGATGATCCGGCGATTTTGAACGAGAATCCGCAGAACCCGGAAGAAGCTCGACACAAACTCCCCGCGAGGGATCACGCTGATCACGTTCGAGTCCGGCAGATGCTCTTCGAGCGCCTTCAGATCGAGCCGATTGTGTACGGCGATGATCCCGCCGTAGTGGAGCCATGGGTCAGCTTTGATTTTCTCGAGAATCTCGATCGTGTCTATGGTCGGATCCGAAAAGTTGACGAGGTTGACATCCGGAAGCTCGTACATGAGGTATTCGAGCGCCTCATCCATGGACCCGAAAAAGACAGGCGTGAACACGTCTCCGAGTTTCCGGCAGATTCGTTGCACCCGATCATTGAGCTCCGAGTCCGAGCTTATGACAGGCATCTTGCGCATGGTTCACACCCCTTCGATACAGGTATCGGCCGGCGCGATCCGTACGCTTGAGCGATTACGGTCCGGGGTGCACCGCGAAGCTGCTTCTTCGCGGATTGCGCCTCGTGAATCGCGTCTTACTTCGAGTAGAACTCTACGATGAGCTGCTCTTCGGCGATCGTCGGAATGACGTCACGCGTGGGCAGCACCTCGACCGAGCCGACCATCTCATCGCGGGAGACCGTCAGCCAGGGCGGAATCGGCCGGGCGGAATTGTCTGCCAGGAGCTTGCGCACGAGGTCCTTCGTGGGTTTGCGGTCCCGAACGGCGATCTTGTCCGCGGGCCGCACGACAGCCGAGGGTATCGTCATCTTGCGCCCGTTGAGCGTGATGTGGCCGTGGCTGACGAGCTGGCGGGCCTGCGAACGACTCGTCGCCATACCGAGCCGGTAGACGACATTGTCGAGGCGACACTCGAGCAGCATGAGCATGTTATCGCCCGTGACGCCCCTCATCGCCTTCGCCTTGTAGAACAGATTGCTGAACTGCCGCTCCGAGAGGCCGTATGCCCACTTGAGCTTCTGTTTTTCGTTGAGCTGACGTCCGTATTCCGTCTGGCGAACGCGGCCACGCTTGGGGTTTCCGGGGGCGTTCGGTTTTCGCTTCAGAAGCCGGTCGTACTTCTGGTTTCCGTAGATGTTGAGTCCTAACCGGCGAACTGTCTTACCCCGTGCGGTGGAATTCCGGGCCATTCATCTCACTCCTTTACTGACGCCGCATACGCGGACTTCTGCCGTTCAGGCGGTAGAAAATATCCGAAGGCAGTCCGATTGTCAATATCAGTGCGTCCGTTCTCAGCGCTTCGGTGCATCCACGCGTCCTTCCCGCCTTCCTTTGAGCAGTCCGGCTATCCGCCCGATCAACCCGACTCTCTCCTCACGCGGCGCCTGGACGGGCTCCGCCGTCCGGGCTGCACGCGGCTCCGACTGCGGCGGTGGCGACGGGCGGGTCGGGCGGCTCGTATCCACGTCCTTGGACACGAAGTCTTCACCGTACTTCTGCCGGTAGTACGCGATCCGGTCGTCCATTGAGGCGCTGCGTGACGGCGCCTTCTCCCCGGGGCCGGGCCTGCCGCGGTCGCGCGCGCCATCCGGTCGCTCGTGCTGGGGTCGCGGATCGCGGTGCGTTCGCGGCGCCGGGCCCCTGGACCGCGAACCGGCCTCGGCTCCGGCCTCCGCCGCCGCGTGCTTCGGCGAGCGCGAGTGGCGCACCCCTCCCACCGACGGCCCGCTGTGCCCCGGCACGCTGCGTCCGGCGGTTCCGCGCCCCGGGACGCCTCGATCCCGGCCACCCCGCGATCCGGTCCGGGCTGCGCGTCCCGAGGATCTCGCCCTCGCCGGTCGCTCGAGACCGTGGGAGATCGCGAGCCGCTTGCCCTCGCTCTCGTCGACCGCGAGCACCTCGTCCGACACCGACGCACTCGGTATCTTCATGCCGATGAGCTCCTCGATCGGCTCGAGGCTGTAGACGAAGCGTTCGCAGGCGAGCGAGATCGCCTTGCCCTGCTTGCCGGCGCGCGCCGTCCGGCCTATCCGGTGGACGTACGCCTCCGGATCCTCCGGGAGGTCGTAGTTGACGACGAGGTCCAGATCATCCACGTGGAGACCGCGCGCGGCGACGTCGGTCGCCGTCAGAAGCCCGGTATCCCCGGATTTGATCCGTTCGATGATCTTCAGTCTGCGGTGCTGCGGAAGGTCGCCTATGATGAAGTCACAGTGGTACCCGTTGAGCTCGAGCTTCTTCGCGACGATCTCCGTGGCCCGCTTCGTGTTGCAGAAGATAATGGCGTTCCGGGGAGACTCCCGACGCAGAAGACCCAGCAGAAGCGGGAACTTCTCATCCTGAGCCACGTGGTACAGCTCCTGCTGCACGGTGTCCACGGTCAGATGCTCAGGCTCGATCTCTATCTCCTTGGGGTCATTCATGAACTGCCAGGCGATGTTGCGCACCTTCACGCTCAGCGTCGCGCTGTAGAGCATCGTGAGCCGCTCGGTCCGCGGACGCGCGCGCCTCATCATCTTGCGTATGTCCGGGTAGAAACCCATGTCGAACAGACGATCTGCCTCGTCGATCACGATGATACCCATCTCACGAAAATCGACCTTCCCGGACTGGCTGAAATCGAGGAGACGTCCCGGCGTACCAATCACGATCTCCACGCTCTCCGCAAGACTCCGTTCCTGCTGTCCGTATCCCACCCCGCCGTAGATGCAGGTAGTCCTCTGCGGCAGGTACTTGCCGAGCGCCTTCGCATCGTTCTCGATCTGCACGGCGAGCTCGCGCGTGGGCGCGACGATGAGCGCCCGGGTGCCCCGGTACTCATCGGACTCGTTCATGAGCTGGAAGATCGTGATAAGAAAGGCCGCCGTCTTGCCGGTGCCTGTCTGGCTCTGGACGGCCACGTCGTTGCCGCTGAGCGTGCGGGTGAGGGTTTCGGCCTGCACGTCGGTACAGCGCCGGAATCCAAGGTCGTCAATCGCCTTGAGGAGATTGGGGTTCAGGTTCAGTTCGTTGAATTGCATCCGGCTCAAGGTACGAATAACCGGCACCCGGTGTATAGCGCAGGACTATCACCGCCTGCGCCCGAGGATCCGCAGGAGAAGGAGAAACAGGTTCACGAAGTCGAGGTACAGGCGCAGCGCTCCCATGACGGCGTACCGCCCGCCCTCCTCCGTCCCGCCGACGCCCGAAAGCGCCATGGCCCTGATCCGCTGGCTGTCGTAGGCGACGAGTCCGACGAAGATGACCACTCCGGCGTACGTGATGAGCCAGTAGAACCCCTCGCTGCGCAAGAAGAGATTCACCACGGAAGCGATGATGAACCCGAGAAGCGCCATCCCGAGGATATTGCCCATGCGTGTGAGATCGGTCTTCGTGAAGGAACCGTAGAGCGTCATGACGGTGAACAGGCCGGCGGTCACGAAGAAGGCCCTGGCGATCGTAGCTTCCGCGTACACGAGGAAGATCGCCGAGAGGGTCAGACCGTTGAGCACCGCGTACGCTATGAAGACGGTGGTCGCCGTCGAGACGCTCATCGTGCCGATCCGTGCCGACAGCCAGACCACGAGAGCCAGCTGCCCGATGATGAGACCGAAGAAGACCACGGGCGAGCCGAAGATGATCTGCTGCAGCGCCTGGCTGCGCGAGACCGCGAGCGCGACGAATCCGGTAACCGCGAGCGCGGCCGCCATCCATCCGTAGACAGCTTGCACGAACTCGCGTACCCGTACGTCCGCCCGTTCGACTCTCATTGCGTCAGTCATGTGATTCCTCCGGTTGCAGATCAAGAGATGCGGAGTTGATGCAGTAGCGCAGACCGGTCGGCTGCGGCCCGTCCGGGAAGACGTGCCCCAGATGCGCTGCGCACCGTGCGCAGTGGACTTCGGTGCGTGCCGTTCCCAGGGTGCGATCCTCGCTCGTCTCCACCGCGGCTTCGCCATACGGCTCGTAGAAGCTGGGCCACCCGCTGCCGGAATCGTACTTCGTGCGCGACGAGAAGAGTTCCTGCCCGCAACAGACGCAGCGATAGGTGCCCGGGGTCTTCGTGTCCCAGTACGCGCCGGTGAACGCCCGCTCGGTCCCGTGCTGTCGCGTCACGCGGTACTGCTCCCTCGTCAGCGACTCGCGCCAGTCCTTGTCCGACTTCGTCACTCGGTCAGTCATCTGCCACTCCTGCCGGAAAGATACTGAGCTACGAGTGCGCGTTCAATCGGGAGATCGGGAGGAGCCGGCGAGCACGGTTCATGGTTTTCCCGACCGCCTGCTCGCGTACCAAATTGACAAGTTTCTCCGGCCGACGTACCGTTGATATATGAGCGCCTTCACCGACAAACGCGAAGAGATTCGGTCCGAGCTGTCATTCCTGGAGGAACGGCTGCGAGCCCAGCTCGCGGCCGCCGGACAGGCCATCGTGGAATCCGATCGGGTCGTCGCCGATGCACCGCCGGACCCCCTGATCGCCTCCGACGCGCAGCTCGGCGCACGACTGAAGGAGCTGCACGATATCCGCGACCGCGTCGTGGAGATCGGCAGCCGGCTGACCGAGATCAAGCAGGCCGGCGATGAGCTGGACAAGCGGCGCAAGGAGCTTGGTGCGCAGCTCGAGCCGCACTACCAGGCCATCGGCGAGAACGCTTTCAGAGTCTACCGGAGCAACCCGCTGGTCGATCAGGAGTATGCCGACATTTTCACTCCGGTCCAGGAGGCACACGAGGAGATCAGACAAACGAAAGGCGAGCTGGAGCAGGCCGAGTCCGAGCTCGAGGACAAGCCGTTTCTCGAGAAGATGGTCGTGCGCGGACGCATCATCGTGCTTCGCAACAGGCTCTCACTCCGCGAAAGTCAGATCGCGCGGATCTACCGGGACGCGGGGAAGCAGATCGCTGCAACCGACTTCATCACGACCATAGGAGATCCGGAGCTCGAGAAAGCGGCTGCCCCCTTTCTCGAGATGATGGACGAGTCGCATCGCCTGGAGGACGAGTCGGCCGCGCTCGAGGTCGAGCGCGAAACGCTCCAGGACGAGCTCAGGACGCTCGGCGTCGAACGGCGTGCGGCCACACGGCTCTCCGAGATCGACGATCTGATCCAGGCGGCAGAGGCCGAGCGCAAGGAGTCACTCATCGCGGTCGCGAACGCGGTGCGGGAGACCTCGGATGCCGACTTTGGCGACGAGGCCCGTGTGGAGCTCGAGACCGTG
>SKQU01000292.1 GCA_007118855.1 Spirochaetaceae bacterium | reverse complement strand
TGTCGCTCGCCGCGGATGCCGCGGCCGGGGCCCCGTCGTCGCTCGCCGCGGCCGGCTGCACGGCGGTCTCCGTCTCGCGTCCGCCGAGTTGCCGGATCACCTCCGGCACGACCTGGAAGAGGTCACCCACGACGGCGAAGTCCGCGACGCTGTGCAGCGGCGCGTCGGGATCGCTGTTGATGGACACGATGGTCTCCGCGGTCTTGATCCCGGCGAGGTGCTGGATTGACCCTGATATCCCGCATCCTATGTAGAGCCGCGGCGATATGGTCTTTCCGGACAGACCGATCTGATGGGGGTAGGTGATCCAGCCACGGTCCACCGCGTCACGGCTTGCGCCCACTTCGGCCCCGAGCAGTGAGGCGAGCTCGCCGAGCAGGTTGAACGCATCGCCGCGCTTGAGGCCCCGGCCTCCGGCAACGATCACCTCGGCCTCCTCGAGGTTGACGAACCCGGCCTCCTCACTCCGGTAGCCGAGGATCTCCACCCGGTCGTCGAGAAGTGCCACGTCCACGGGGACCTCGATGATCTTTCCCACCCGGTCGGGATCCCGGGGGAGCGGCCGCGTGGAGCGGGGCCGCACCGTAGCCATCTGCGGGCGGTGATCAGGCGTCTTGATCGTCGCCATGATGTTCCCGCCAATCGCCGGGCGGGTCTGCAGGAGGTTGTCCGTCCCCGGCTCGATCGCGAGTTCGGTGCAGTCCGCCGTGAGCCCGGCGTTCACCCGTATGGCCACGTGCGGCATGAGGGTCCGACCCATGGTGGTCGCCGCGGCGAGAATCACCGTGGGGCGGTAGGTCTTGATGATCTGCTCGAGCACCCGGCTGTAGCTCTCGCAGACGAACTCGGCAAGCCCCGGGTCCTGGATCGAGTAGACCTCGTCGGCCCCGTGTTCCACGAGCGACTGGAGCGCGTCGTCCGTCACCCCGTCGCCAATCACCACTGAGGCGAGCTTGGTCTGAAGCGAGTCGGCGAGCTCTCGTCCCCTCCCAAGGAGCTCGTAGGATACCGACTTCAGTTCTCCGCGGTGCTGCTCGGCGATTGTCCACACGAAGCTCATCGTGTCTCCTCCCGCACCAGGTCGCGCTCGCGCAGGAACGAGAGGAGCTCCGCGGCGGCCCCGCTCACGTCTTCATCCGCCCGCACGAGGCGCCCGCCCCGGGTCACCTTTGGGGTGCGGATCTTCACCACCTTCGTCGGCGAGCCTCTGAGTCCCAGCCAGGAGGGTTCAACCTCCATGTCGTCGCGGGTCAGAACCGGGACCTCGGTCTGTCGCGCTCTTCGCTTGCCGGCGAGCGTCGGAATCCGGGGCGTCGCGATCTCCTTGACGACAGTGATGAGCGCCGGGAGCTTCAGGCGCGCCTGCTGGTACCCCTCCTCGATGAGGCGCTCCACGGTGATCGTCTCTCCGTCGCGGTCCACCGATGTCACGCGCGCCACGTAGGTTGCCACCGGGATGTCGAGCCACGAGGCGATTCCGGGGCCCACCTGGGCGGTGTCTCCGTCCGTGGCGCGTTCGCCGGTGACGACGAGGTCGTACTCGCCCATGCGTGCGATCGCTCGCGACAGGACGTAGGAGGTCGACCACGTGTCGGCGCCGCCGAACCGCTTGTCCGAGACAAGCGTTCCCCCGTCACAGCCCATCGCGATCGCCTCCCTGACCGCAACTTCCGCGCGCGGGGGACCCATGCTCACCACCTCCACGGTCCCCCCGTGCTCTTCGCGCAGACGGAGCGCCGCCTCTATGGCGTAGAGATCGAGCGGGTTTACCACCGCCTCGCTTCCGGCGCGTACAATGGTTCCGGTCTCCGGGTCCATCTTCACGTTGGATGTCTCCGGGACCTGCTTGACGGGAACAATGATGCGCATCTCGCCTCCTCACGGGCAGCAGCCCGCGAGGCAGTATGAACGAAAAAGTGACTACGGTCAATAAAAAAATGACCGCAGTCAATCAGTACCGGCGAGCCCCGCCGGATTGTTCCGGCGCCCGAGCTCGCAGGGGTTCCTCGACGTGCTGTTCGAACAGCCTTATATCAGTGGTCAGCTGGTCCGGATCATCCTTGGGAAAGATCCCGAACAGGACAACGTCACCGGAGCGAACAACCCGTCCCATGAACTCGAACGCCTCCCGGATGGGCCTGTTGCCGCCGGCGAACACCTTGTAGTGGACGACCGGCCCGGGGATCGTGGCGATCGTCGCGGCCATCAGGTCGCGGTGCTCCGGTACCCATGACTCGCCGTGCGAGATGTGGTGCGGCGAGGCGGTGCGGTCGGACGGATTGTAGTGGCAGCACATCTGGAAGTCGGCGTCGGTATTGTCGCGGACCCACTGGTGAACTGCCGGCGTGTGTCCGGCGTAGCCGACGGCGCGTCCACGGGGCCGCGCGAGCTCGCCGAACTCCTCGAGCAGGGCGATTGCTCCGTTCGCGTACCAGTAGTCGGCTATCCCGCCGTGGAGGTAGAGCGCAGAGGCGCCCGCATCCGCGGCCTTCTGCAGCCACACCTGCCACCTGTCCTGCGGCCGCCCGTCTTCGTAGACGGCTCCCGTCACCTGGGCGAACCACTGTATCGTGCCGCCGCGTCTCCAGTATTCGGTGAGGTTGCTGATCACGTGGGCGTCGGTACGCGCAAAGAGCGTGTTGATTCCGGCCTCCTCGGCCGCGCTCAGCATGTCGCAGATCCTGTCCGTCGTGAACCAGGAGCGCATCTCCCGGCTGCGTTCATCGCCCTGATGCGAGAACCCGCTGATCTGATTGCCGCCTATGGTTACCCGGCTGACCTCTACACCACCAATTGGCACCTTTCGCACCGTTCCACCTCTCGTCTTACTCCGTGTGATCCAAGCCCCGGTTGACCCGACCCGGCTACCGTGGGCACAAGCTCAGATAGGATCATAGTACGCCTTCCCACACGTGTCATGACCCACCGCGCCACTGACCCGGCTGCGGATACGCCCGTGCCGGAAGGCGATCAGTCGCGAAACACCATCGGGCTCATCTCCCAGTACTGAAGCTGCTCGAAGGTCGCGCCGTTCGTTGCCTCGAGCACGAGTCGGTCCGCCCGCAACAGGTCTTGCCCAACGCGTGTGACGCAGTGGCGCCCCCCGTCAACGAAGAGCTCAACGACCGATCGGTCGACGAAGATACGGAAGGAGATCGGCTCACCTGCGGAAGGTCCGCGATCGAGCTCGACGCGTATGCCCTCGACGTCGAGCGTGCTCGTCTCACCATCGAACTCGATCGAGAAGAGGGGCCCATCCTCACACGAGAGGCGAATCGCCGCGCGTCCGTGGTCCTCAACCTGAACGGCCCCCTCGAGCTCAACGCTCTGCACCGGTATGTCGTCGAGCTCAATCCGGTTCGAGCGCAACAGTCGCGGCTCTATGGTCCCCCCGCGGCCGCGTAGCAACCGAATCTCATCAATCGGGTTCTGGATGAGCGAACCGTCGGCTGACATCCCGAGCTCGCGGGGCATGGAGAGGCATCCGTTCCATCCACGCCCCTCCGGGAATCCGCGTACCCAGGCGACCAGGATGACCCTCGTATCAACGATGAACGTGTTGGTTGCATAGAACTCGGCGCTGTGATCAACGAGCCCGAGCCTTTCGGCGGCGAATTGCGCAGGGTCTGCGCCGGCGGGTCCGATCGCGTAGCTCACGGGCCCGCATGGGGAGACGATCAGCACCCATCGGTCCCTGATCCGGAAGTAGTTGGGGCATTCGGGGAAGCTGACCCCTTCCTCGAAGAGGTGAAGCGGTCTCAGGTAGCGCCACCGGCTGAGGGACGCGTCCAGGGCTTCGTACATCAGGATCGCAGCCCGTTGCCTGCCATCATGGGCGATGAGCGCGGCCACAACAAGGAGATGGGAGCCGTCATGCTCGATCACGTACGGGTCTCTCCAGTCCCAGCGGGTACCGCCCGGCGCGTCTTCGATGGAGAGAACCGGCTGCTCTTCCTTGCGCCATCGCACGAGGTCGTCGGAGCCGACGGCGCTGCGCTGCCGATAGGGGATCCTCTGGTCGTTCGAGGCGACACTCGTGTAGAGGATGCGCGGTGGTCCATCCTTCGGGAGTACCGCGCAGCCCGAGTAGCAGTGGCGTTCGTGCGCGTCGTCGTCCGGCACGAGAGCGATCGGAAGGTCCTCCCATATCCTGAAGTCCCGCGTCCGCGCATGACCCCAGTGAATCGTGCCCCATCTGTCGCCGTACGGGTTGAGTTGATAGAAGAGGTGATAGTACCCGTCGACATGGATCGTGCCGTTCGGGTCGTTCATCCATCGCGCGGGTGGATGGAAGTGAAAGGCCGGTCGCATCGGATCGGCTTCCGCCTTCGCCCGCGCCTCTTCTACCGCTCGCATCGCGCGCCTGAGGCGCCAATCATCCACTGAGTCTCCTCCTTTGCGGTTCAACCAGCGCGGGTCTCCCCGAGACGGACCGGACAGACCAGCCGCGTCGGCTGCGGCCCCCACCTTACCACGGGAGCACGCCTCGAGGCGACGGATTACGGTGGTCCTGGCTCTTCTGCCTCTGTGCGCCGGCGTGGCGCTTACTGCCGAGCCGCTTGCGCCCCGGCTGCGGCGGCAACTCCGGGGATCCCGACGTCGGGCTTCCTCCAGACTCGCTCACCCCCCGTCCGCGGAGGCCCGGCTCAGCATTTCGGCGTAGGTCTTCTCGTTGATGGGGTAGCGCGAGAGGATCGCGATCGCGATGAGGAAGGCGAGCGCGGCGAGCGGGCCCAGGACGATCCTGATGCCGAGCACCGCCGACGGGACCTGTGCCACCTCCGGGACGTACCCGGAAAGGTCCAGGATGAAGCCGGTGAGCGCGAT
>SKQU01000177.1 GCA_007118855.1 Spirochaetaceae bacterium | reverse complement strand
CCGCCGTTTCCGCAGGCGAAAATCGTGCCGCCCGACCGGACGGTCTCGAGGATCGCGGCGGTGGCGCTGCGAAGTACCGCGTCGGCCTCCCGAAGGGCGGGAAGCCTGCTCGTGAGCGCGTCTATGTCGGGGTAATGGTCAGCCATGGGTCTCCTCACAGGTTGCCGCCGCGAAGGCGGCGAGGTGGCGCAGCTCGGTGGTGAACCGCGCGGGGACGATCTCGCACGCTTCGAGCGAGGCTGCAAGCGCCTCGCGCTCGAGGGCGCGGCGCATGGACGGCTCGAGGAGCGGCTGCGAGCGCTGGTAGACCGCCCCGAGCACGATTCGCTCGGGCGCGAAGAGGTCGACGAGGAGCGCGAGCGCGCGCCCGAGGTAGTCGCCGGCGAGATCAAAGACGTCCCGGGCGACCGGGTCGCCTGAAGCGGCCGCGCGCGCCGCGTCCTCCGCGCGGATCAGGTGCAGCTTATCAGGCCCGTCGCAGAAGGTGACCTCGAGCCCCCGCTGGTACCGCTCGGCCGCGGCCGCCTGCGCGAGCTGCGCGATGCCGCCGCCGCTGCAGAAGCCTTCGACTGAGCCGCGCTTGCCGTAGCCGACCGGCCCGAGTCGTTCGAGCCGCACGTGGCCTATCTCGCCGGCCTGCCCGCTTCCCTGGTAGAGCGCGCCGTTGGCGATGATGCCTGCGCCGAACCCGCTCCCGTGCGTGATGAAGAGCATGTGGCGGACGCCTGCGCCCGCGCCGAATCGCCACTCGACGAGCGCGCCCGCGTCCGCGTCGTTCAGGAGGCGCGCCGGAGCGCCGAGCGAATCCTCCATGATCCGCGCCACGGGAAGCGTCCCCCAGGGCGGCAGGTTGGGCGGCGAGAGGATGAGCCCGCCCGCGGGGTCGAGCGGCCCGCCGCAGCTGATACCGCACGCGTTCGCCCGCACGCCGTGGCGGGCAAGGAGGTCGCGGGCGCCCTGCGTGAGCACGCGCTCGACCGCGGCCGCGTCCGGTACCTCGCGCGTTCCAACCGCAACGCTCTCGAGCAGGAGCGGTAGCGCGTCGGCTTGCTCACGGCAGAGGGAGAGCGTGATCGTCGTCCCGCCGATGTCGACGCCCACGATGTGGTGGGCTTGGGTGGTGGTGCGCTCGGTCATCGGCGCCCATGATACCAGAGGGGCTTGATGGTGTCTCGGCGATGGGCGATCATGTGCCGGGGGGGACCATGCGTCTCATAGACACGGCGAGGATCCGCGCGAGGTACGAGGATGAGCTTCGGCGGCAGATCCTGCCGTTCTGGATGGAGCACGGGATAGACCGCGAGCACGGGGGCTACCTGACGGGACTCGCGCGCGACGGCACGCTCATCGAGAGCGACAAGCCGGTCTGGTTGCAGGGCCGGTTCGCGTGGATGCTGTCGACCCTCTATTCGAAGCTCGAGGCGAAGGACGAGTGGCTTGATCTGGCAAAGAGCGGCGTGGAGTTTCTCGAACGTCACTGCTTCGACGACGACGGGCGGATGTTCTTCCGCGTCGACCGGGCGGGCAGGCCCCTCATCAAGCGCAGGCGCTACCTTTTCAGCGAATGCTTCGCGATCATGGCGATGGCCGCCTACGCGCGTGCCGCCGGCGAGCTGCGGTACCTCGAGCGGGCACGCGGCCTGTTCGAGCTCGTGGAACGCTACCGGTCGACGCCGGGGCTCCTCGAGCCGAAGTTCAACCAGCAGACCCGCCCCTCGCGCGGGTTCGCCCTGCCGATGATCCTCACCGCGGTCGTCCAGGAGCTTCGCGACTGCGATCCGCAGGGGGCCGACGCCTGGACGGCGAAGATCGACGGGTATATCGAGGAGCTTCGCGGCTTCATGAAGACCGAGCATGAGGCGGTCCTCGAGCAGATGAGCGCCGACGGGCAACTCGAGGACCACTTCGAAGGCCGGCTCCTCAACCCGGGCCATGCGATCGAGGCGGCGTGGTTCATCCTCCGCGAGGCGCTCTACCGCGGCCGCGACGAAGAGCTCGTGCGCATGGGCACCACGATCCTCGACTGGATGTGGGCCTGGGGCTGGGACCGTGAGTACGGCGGCATCATATATTACCGCGACGTCCTCGGCCGCCCGCCCACCGAGTACTGGCACGACATGAAGTTCTGGTGGCCGCAGTGCGAAGCGATCATCGCCTCGCTCTACGCGTACCTCCTCACCGGCGAGGAGCGCTACGCGCGCATGTTCTCCTCGTGCGACGAGTGGGCTCATGCGCACTTCCCGGACCGCGAGCACGGCGAGTGGTTCGGCTACCTGCACCGCGACGGGTCGATCTCGAGCGATCTGAAGGGCAACGTGTTCAAGGGTCCCTTCCACATCCCCCGGATGTACCTGGAGTGCGTGACCCTCGCACGGAAACTCCCGCAGCCGATCGCCCCAGGCTAGGCGAGCACCAGTCACCGGTCTCGGAAGGGCAACGGCCCCCCGATAACCTGATAAAACTACTCATCGTAACAATGTTCTTGACTCGCTTGCTATCGCGTACGATTTTTCCTTCGACATAAGGAAGGAAGCCTGATGAAGATGATTCGTGACCGACGGGGCACGAGGATACGTGTCCTGTTCGCGGTTCTTGGGGTTGCGGCGCTGGCCGCATTCAGCGGATGCGAGGGTCCGCTGGGCGCGCGCGATGGTGACGGGACATCAGGAACGCCGGCGACCGGCGCCGAACCGTCGGAGACCGACCTGACGACCAACGAGGGGACGGTCGGCATGGTGGTCGACGTGCGGGAGCTCGCCCGGCGAGGCTACACGCCGCACACGGTCATGCTCGACTTCGCCGGTCAGTTCGCCCATCTTTCGGCCGAAATCGAGGTCGATCAGAACACGAGCGTGGCTACCCTCTCGCGAAGCCGTGCGGAGTTTGCGGAGACGGAGTTGTCCACCCTTGCCTCCGGCGTTGACGTCACGGTGCGGGTCTTCGACGAGGCGGGAGACGAGCTCGAGAGCGAATCGTTCACCGCGCCGGTGGACAGCTCGAACCGTTTCTTCGAGATCACGACCGATCTTCCCCGCAGGCTCCCGCCGGTGACGCTTGACCCCGACACACCGTACCTGCTGCAGGCGATAGCCCCGGGGAGCCCGGTGGACGGGTTCCTGTACAAGCTGCGCACGACGCAGGCCGATCCGCTTCAGCCGTTCCACCGTCCAATCGTCTATGCAAACGACTTCAACATCGAGGACGTCACGAACCTGCCGCTCTACTCGTTCTACTTCCGGGAGGCCGGCAACAACCTCCACTGGCTCAAGATGCGGGATACGCCGGTCGACCCGGGGAATGAGCTCTATGCAGGGTTCTACGTTGGTGAGTATCTCTCTACCTACGAAGGTGCCAATGCGCCTCCGGGCCCGATCCCGATCCCGGATATTCGCATGCAGCTCTTCCAGAACGAGAATGGGCTTCTGCGGATAGATCCCGTGCCGCTCGGCCAGACCACCAGGCTCGAGCTCCTGACGCAGTGGTCGGAGAATCTCGTCGGGATCTCGAACTCGAGCTCGAGCTTCTACATACCGGTCCGGGCAGTCGCCGCGGATGTGGACTGGGAGGTGGAGTTTCTGGGAACCGAGTTCAGCCCGCCGATCCTGCCGCCTGCACGACTCGACTTCGCCACGCGTACGACGATCGAGAACTGCAGCGAAGCGACGATCAGTCAGACGGTCGGGCAGCGGGAGAGCTACACACGATCCACCACGATGAGCACCTCGGAGGGGCTCGAGTTGTTCAGCAGCTCCACCTCGTCGACGAGCATCACCACCTCAGTCGAGGTGGGAGGGGCGTTCAAGGGACTCGGGGCGAGCACATCGGTGAACGCGACCGAGGAGTGGAGCTACACCACCTCGGTGACGGCCTCCACGTCGAACACCTTCGCGGCCACCGAGTCCAGAACGTTTGAGGTCTTCAACGAGCGCACGATCACCGTGCCGCCGAATACTGCGATTGAGGCGTACGACGCTGTCGCCTCCTTCGACAACGTAAAGCTGCCCTTCGTGAAGGTGGTGCGAGTCCGCGGCGTGCGAAGAGGGAGCGGTGTTCCGCTCACCGGAGATCAGATCGTCACGCAGCTGGTGACCAACCAGTTCGGTGGGGTTATCACCAACGTCAGGACCGGCTACGTCGACGTGACAATGCGCGGGACTGCGACGGTGCAGAACTACTTTGAGACCCAGATAGGCACGCGCCGCATCCCCGGCGGCTGCAGCTGAAAGGCTGACAGCGAACGCGTGGCGCGGCGAAGATGCTCTTCAGCCGTAGGTCCCAAGCTCCCGCGCGTCGGCGACGGCCGCCTCGACTGCCGCTTCGTCGAGCGAACCTCCCGGCGTGCGGCAGCCGCCCAGATCGAGACCGACGCCTCGCATGAGCGCCTTCCCGGCGGCGGCTCCGCCTCCGTTTCTCTCGAGGATCTTCACCAGACGCATGCACCGCTCCTGGGCCCGAGCGGCCTCAGCGAGCCGACCGGCCCGGAAGTGCTCCAGCACGTCGTGATACAGCGGCATCGCGTAGTTGTACGTGCTTCCGACCATGCCCTCGCATCCCAGGGCCAGCGCGCTCAGAAGCACCTCGTCGCGGCCGAAGAGCAGGTCGAACCTCCCGTGGTCCAACGACGCGCAGAGCCGGTAGTCCATGAGATCCCAGTGCGTGTACTTCACGCCACGGAGCGTAGGGATCCGGTCGCCGGCGAGCGAGAGGAACTCGACGATGGGTACGTAGAGACCGGTCATGCTCGGGATGTGATAGTAGTAGAAGGGGAGGCCGGGGGCGGCCGACGCGAGATCTCCGCACCAGGTCACGAGCCCCTGGAGGTCGGGCTTGTAGAAGACCGGCGACATCGCGCCTATGGCCTCTGCGCCACGTGCCTGTGCGTGGGCGGCAAGCTCCT
>SKQU01000280.1 GCA_007118855.1 Spirochaetaceae bacterium | reverse complement strand
CGTAGCGACAGGAGGGATTACGACAGAATCGTGGACGTGGCATGTAACTCATTACGACCCAAATCGCTCTGACGCTTCACTACTGCAGGGTGGATGACAGTTTAGCGGAGTTGCTCAAAGTCGCGAACGTATGCCGCAATACCCGCCGCAATCACCACCGCAAGCCGCTGCCGGTACTCGGAGGTGGCAAGCAAGGCGAGATCTTCGCGGTTGTTGATGAAACCGGTCTCGATGAGGATCGAAGGCATTCGCGCCTCGCGCACGACGAAGAAGTTGGCCACGCGAACGCCGCGCTCGATCGGCGTCTCCGGCATATCGCGAGCGATCGCGTCGAGCACGGCCTTACCCATCAGGACACTCTCGACCGTGTACTCCTCTTCCTTCAGATCATTGAGAATAGCGGAAACTTCCGGTTCGAGTGAGGCGGCAATCTCCTCCTCGAGGACCTGTCTTCGCTGGGTCGCGGGCAGGTAGTAGATTTCCACGCCCCGCGCGTCCGTCCACGGCAGCGGGCTCGCATTGACGTGGAGCGACACGAAGAGCACGTTGTCCAACGGATCACTGCGCAGCGAGTGCGCGAACTCGGTCCGCTCCTTGAGCGGGAGGTACACGTCGGAGTCGCGGGTGAGGTGGATTTCAGGGCCGTCGAGCAGCTTCTCGAGCTCAGCCTTCAGGTGCTTGGCCATCTCGAGCACGATGTCTTTCTCGTAGTAGGTGACGGTTTCTCCGCCGATCGTGACGGTGCGATGGGTCCCCGGATCGCGACCGCCGTGCCCCGGATCGATCACAATCGCCCTGACGGGCCGCAGCCGCACAAGATCGGTCGGGCCGCTGAGGCGGTCGGCCAGTGCGGCGAAGGTTGTCTCCGGGACATGCAGGCGGCCCCGCTGGTAGACGATCGGCTCTATGCGCATCAGCTCATGGAAGTTGGCCACTGCGATTGGCTCACCGGGCGCGAAACTGATGGAGTCCTGACCGCTCCAGATCACGCCGGTCCGGGTGAACTCGTCCCACTCGAGCACGGCGCCGGTGCGCTCGAGCAGCTCAACGATATCGCTTGAGGCCGACTCGGCGGCGCCGGTGAAGACGGCCGCTGCGAGGAGCAGTGCGCACATGAGCGTGAACGGCGGTCGGTGCGTGGAGGTGCACATCTCACTCTCAGTATCGACAGAAACGCGGCCGGATTGACCATGGGCGTGCCCCGCGCCGTAGGAAGGTGTCGCCGTCGGAGGGCGTCGCCGTCGGAGGGCGTGCTCAGCGACGCGGCTGTTTTCCGGGCAGTTGCACCGTGACGATCGTGCCCTCCTCGTCTGAGGAGGTGAAGCCTATCGTCCCGTTGTGGGTCTTCGTGATGATGGCGGCCATGTAGGTCCCGAGCCCGGTGCCGTTCTTCTTCCCGCTCGTCGTATACCGGTCAAAGAAGACCGGGCGCATCTCTGCGGGGACCGGCGTGCGGTTGTGAACCGATACGTGATAGCTCTCGCCCGTCGTCACGCGCACGGTCACGACGTCTCCGTCCGCTGAGGCCTCGACGGCATTGCGTATCAGGTTCGCCAGGGCCTGCGAGAGGTAGAGGCGCTCGCCCTCGAGCGGGAGGTGTGCCGACCACGAGATCGGTTCTCCGTCTGTCTCAAACACGACGTCGACACCAATACTGGCGGCCAGCGGTTCGATCTCGCGGCGGACCTCCTGAAGCACCTGCACGAGATTCACCGGCCCGGCCCGCAGGACGTAGCTGCCCTCCTCCATCCTGATGAGATCCATGCTGCTCGAGAGCATCGAGTCGAGCTTGCGTCCCGACTCGCGTATCACCATGCAGAGCTCACGGTGTTCCGCGCTCAGCTCGTCGACCATCATGAGCTCGGCCGCCGCGATGACTCCGTTCAGCGGGTTGCGCAGATCGTGACGGATCATGCGTTCGACCTGCGCCTTCACCTTCTCGAGCTCTTCACGGCGGGCGATCTCATCGTTCAGACGCAGGACGGTGCCCTCCAGCGCCTTTTCGGCACGCTTGCGGTCGGAGATGTCAAGCACGAAGGTGACCTTCTTCGGCCTTCCGTCCACGTCGATGATATAGGCGGCGTCGGCGATGATCGCCAGGGGCGTCCCGTCTTTGCGCACGACACTCCACTCACCGCGCAGCTCGTACCGCCTGCCCATGAACTCGGCGTGGAGGTGACTGAGCCGCTCGCGGTTCTCCTCGGGGACCACCATCGTGAAGTGATTGCCTATCAGCTCGGAAGGATCGTACCCGTACAGGCGGCAATAGGTCGGGTTGACGTACTCGAAGAACCCGTCTTCAGTCGTGATGCATATGCCAACCGGCGTCGACTCGATGATCTGCCGCAGCCGTGCCTCACCGCGCCTGAGATCCTCATTGTAGCTCCTGACCAGCTCATCACGCTGATCGGCGAGCGCATTGAGCGTCTCAGTGAACTCGCGGTACTCGGAAGATCCGTCTCCTTCGGCGAGCGGCTCATACGTACCTGTGATGACGGAACGGAGCAGCCGGGTTACGGCGGACAGATCAGGGTTCTCGTGCATGGGCGCCCCGGCAGCGCACACGACCGCTGCCGTCTTCTGATACCCGGTAGGACGCGGATTGTCAAGAACCACTGGGAGGCCGCAGGGGTGCTGGATTCTCAATGCTCGAGCAGCTATGCTCGGCTGATCCGGCCCGCGCCGGATTGGAGCTGCAATGAACCAGGACCAGGTCAAAGTGCAACTCTCCCGGCTGCAGGACGATGTCGAGCCGTACTCGCTCATCTTCACCGGCAAGAGCAGCAGGAAGGTGAACGGGCTCTACCATCCTGAGTCTCGCGAGATTCTCATCCACAACCGGAACTTCGAGACCGACTCCGAGCTCATGTACACGGCGATCCACGAGTTTGCCCACCATGTGCACTTCACGACCTCACCGGTGCCGGTGGGGCCGCGGGCCCACACCCTCGAGTTTCGAAGCATCCTTCACCGCCTGCTGAGAAAGGCGCAGGAGACCGGGGTCTACGCGAATCCGTTCGAGTCGGACCCGGAGTTCCGTGCCCTGACCGAGCGACTGCGGGACGAGTTCCTGACCCGCAACGGACAGGTCATGAAGCGCTTTGGGGCGGCGCTGATCGAGGCGGAGGCGCTCTGCCGCAAGCGCGGCGCAAGGTTCGAGGACTATGTGGAGCGGGTGCTGTCGCTTGACCGCAGGACGGCGCAGACGCTGATGAAGATCCACCGGTACGACATCGACCCGACGCTCGGATACCACAACATGGCGACGGTCGCGGGAATCGCCGGCGACGAAAGGCGCAAACGGGCCGAACAGGCCTTTCTCGCGGGAGGCAGCCCGGACATGGTGAAGGTCGATGTGCGCGCCGGAGCCTCGAGCGATGAGCCTGACGCGCGAACGGCGCTCGAACGCGAACGGAACCGGCTCCAGCGCACGATTCACAGCCTGCAGGAGAAGCTGGATGAGATCGAGGAGCGCATCGGTCGGCTCGGTTCGCCTGCCCATCAGCATGAGCGAGCTTGAACTCCCGGCCGACAAACCGTATGATGGGCGTGCATGAGCAACCCAATCGACAAAGTCGAATTCACCGAAGTCCCCGGATCGGCAGAGCCCCACAGGCTCACGGTGTATGCCCTGTCAACGTGCGCCTTCTGCAAGAAGGCGATGCGCTATCTGGAGAGCAAGGGACTCACCTACCGCTATGTCTTCCTCGACCAGCTCGACTTCGACCTGAAGCGCGAGGTGAAGCAGGATCTCAAGTCGAAGTTTCGCAATATCCCGGTCTTCCCGGTGCTGACGATCGACGACCATGACGCGGTGAGTGGATTCACCGAGCAGAAGTGGGCCGATCGGCTGGGGATATCCTGAGGCGAGGATGAGCCGTAGAGAGAAGACGCCCGAACAGGCGTTGCAGTTCATCCACGCTGTAGCGCGGCATCAGGGCTGGGCGGTCAATGCCGACGACCGGTTCGTAGCGGATCTCGCCGAAGGACTTGCACGCAACTACAGCAGATACGGCTACTTCCTCTGCCCCTGCCGGGACGGAGAAGGCGACCGCAACGAAGACGCCGACATCATCTGCCCGTGTCGCTACGCCGTCCCGGATCAGCAGGAGTACGGGCACTGCTTCTGCGGACTCTTCCTCACGAAAGCGTTCGCCGCGAGCGGCCGCGAACCGCAGCAGATACCGGAACGCCGCAGCCCCGACGCTTAGCCGTCCGACTCGTCGCAGCACGTATGCGCGAGATGCGCGCGTACCGTCTCGACGAGCGCGCTGACGATCGGGACAAGGCGCGCTGCGTGGAGCAGGCAGGACTCGGGTCGCTCCTTCCTGGCCGCGGCCTCGAGCGCACGGGCCTCGTCTACCGCGACGGTGCAGTGAAGGGTGCCGCAGGTGTTCGCAAGCGAGTGAGCCGCCTTGGCGACCGCGGCATAGTCGGCGACCGCGGTACAGTCGGCGACCGCGGTACAGTCGGCGACCGCGGTACAGTCGGTCGACGCCGAGCCTGGGGTGGACAGACCCTCGTCAATCGAGCGAAGGCGTTGCGGTGCTTCCTCCGCGAACAGGCGCAGAATCTCGCGCATGACGGGCGGGCTCTCGCGGTGGGTCGCGATGAAGCGTTGCAGGGCCTCTTCTGCACGGCGGGTCGTCACCGCAGGCGTCGGGGTGCCGGAAGCCGCGGCCAGCACGCGGCCCGCGATCTCTTCGGCTGCCGGCACGGGATCGCCGGGAGCAACGTCGGGAACCAGGACCAGCGATTCCTCCGGCAGCGACGCACGCGCGTCACGACCGAGCCGGTTCAGGACATCGTCGCAGACGACGACCAGAGCCCACCGTCGGTCTCCAACCATAGTCGCGAAGTCTGCCGGCGCGGCAACGAGGACGCGTGCTTCCGGGAGGTCTCGCTCGATCAGGCGCCTGAGGGGGCCGGTCAGCGTATCCTGTGCCGCCAGAAGGATGTCCATGGAGAGGGCCACCGCCTTAGCCGACCGGTCACTCGAGCGATCGGCGTATCAAGGCCGCAAGCCGCTCGATGTCCTCGTCTTCGGTGTCGAATGAGCACATGAGCCGTACTACCGAGCTCGGCTCGTCCCATACGTAGAAGAACACTTCGCGCCGAACGGCGTCAACGACCTCGCGCGGCAGACGCGCGAAGACGGCGTTCGCCTCCACCGGATAGACCACTTCGGCACAGGGAATCCGTGAGAGCTCCTCGCCGAGCCGCTGCGCCATCGCATTCGCCTTCGAGGCGAGCCGCCACCACAGGTCATCGCCGAACAGTGCGGTGAACTGCGCGGCGATGAAGCGCATCTTGCTCGCCAGGTGCATCCCCTGCTTTCGGATATAGCGAAAGCCGGCGGCGAGCTCAGGCCGGAAGAAGACGACCGCCTCGCCGAACATGAGCCCATTCTTCGTGCCGCCGAACGACAGAATGTCCACCCCGAGCTCTCTCGTCGTCCCGGCCAGGTCGCACCCCAGGGAGACGGCGGCATTGGCGATCCTCGCGCCGTCCATGTGAAGCAGAAGATCGTTGCGGCGGCAGATGCGCGAAATCTCAGCCACCACCTCAGGCTGATAGACGGTTCCGAGCTCGGTGGACTGGGTCAGCGAGACGATGCGCGGCTGAGAATGATGCTCGACCCCGATCGCGTGCAACTGCCCGAGCACCTGGTCGGGCTCAAGGCGGCCGTCGACGCTCGGAAGGGCGAGCAGCTTCGCCCCCGTGAAACGCTCCGGCGCGCCGCATTCGTCGGTGTTGATGTGCGAGACATCGGTACAGATGATGCCGTGATACCCGCAGAGCCCGCTCTGCATCCCGAGCACGTTGGCGCCCGTCCCGTTGTACACGAAATGCACCTCCGGCTCACCGCCGAGCAGCCGCTGCAGCAGGGCCGTCGCCTCGGTCGTCCACCGGTCCTCACCGTATGATATCGCGTGCCCGGCGTTCGCCCGCGCGAGCGCGGACATCACCTCCGGGTGTACCGGAGCGCTGTTGTCGCTGGCGAAGAACCGTTCACTCACCTTCGTCCCCCCTGGTAGCGTATGCCTGGCGCTCAAGGACCGACGCGCGCAGCTGCTCGACGGCCCGCGCGGACGGGTCAACGGCGAGCGCCCGGTCGCAATCCTCAAGTGCATCGCCGAAGCGCCCGCCCTGCGCGTAGAGCGCGGCCCGCTGGAAGAGGCACTCGACGCGGTACGGGTCATGCGAAAGACAGGCGGTGTAGTCACGCTCGGCCTGCCCTGAATCGCCAAGGACCCGGTACACCGTTCCCCGGTAGAAGAGCGCGCGCCAGTTCGACGGATCGAGATCGAGCGCCGCGGTGAAGTCGGTCAGCGCGTCACGAAACCGGGACGAGGCGAAGCGCGCCATCCCGCGGTGAATGTGCACCACGGCGCGAACGTAGGCGCGGGGTCTCGTTGCCAGGATCTGTGTGTACACCTCGTCGGCCCGGGCGAAATCGCCGGCATTGTGCGCCTGCAACGCGACGAGCAGCAGCGCATCGAGCCCACGGTCGCCCTCGGCCCAGGCCGACTTGGCCCCCACGGCCCGGGGCTCGGCATGGTCATCGAGCAGCGCCGGCGAGACGCCCAGGGCCGGTCCTTCGAGCTCGAGCAGATCTGCCCCCTCGTCACCGAACTGCGGCTCCCCCGTCGTCTCACTTATCAGTCCCCAGAAGCTCGACCGCCGCTTGCGCAGCTCCCCGTGCAGCCGCCGCTGGTAGTCCCGGATCTCCTGAAAGGTGATGTCCGAAAGACTGAGATTGGCGTTCAGCGCGGCGAGCTTGCGCTGCACGGCCTCGTCGAAGGGCGTGAAGTCGGCCTTGTAGACGAGCTCGTGCTCGACCTCCGCCCAGGCATCCTGCAGAATCGTTCGAATCTGCACCTCGCACTCGAAGGGCCCGCCAAGATGGAAGCTCTCGAGCAGGTCCTCGGGTACCTGGATAAGGCAGTGGACCGACTCGTAACCGAACTCACGCACGGAGAACTCCGCACCCTTGTGATCAACTTCGCTGACGTGGAACTGGGACCGCAGGCACCGTTCGGCGAGTGCGACGTCTTCAAGGAAGGGGCAGACGATACGCATCGCGATGACGTCGGTCACGCAGACCACCTCGGCGGCATGATCGGGTCCGCGCAGCAGGCGCAGCAGCTTCGCGTAGTAGCTTTCAAAGCTCTTCACGCGGTACTTTAGGGTCGACGTCAGACCACAGGCGCGCAGTGCGCTGCGTACACGTCGATGGAGCTCATGGAGCAGCTTGTCGTAGGCGTCGACATGATCGCGGTACACCGTTTCCAGCTCAGCACGCGCGGGTAATGGAAGCGTCACTCGTGTCACGATGTCGCTCATGATAGCACAGCACGGAGCGAGGTCAAATGGAGGTCCCATGGAACGAGCGAGAGTTGGCGTTGTGGAGCTCTTCTTCCTGCTGATCCTGGCGGGGCTGTCGTATGGTTTCTTCGTCGTGATGCAGCCGTTTCTCGTCATCATCTTCCTCGCCGCGGTCTTCAGCTCGGTCCTCTACCCCGCGTACGAGAGACTCTCGACGCGTCTTGGAGGGCGGACCGCGGCGGCCGGCGTGATCATGGTACTGCTCGTCCTCGTCGTCGTGTCGATCCCGGTGAGCATCGTCACGATACTGGTCTACTCGGAGGCTGTGACCGGCTACGCGGCCCTGATGGGAAGGGTACAAGAGCTGGCCGGCCGACTCAACGACATCCGTCTGCTCGCCTGGGCACAGGATCTTCCCGTTGTGGGAGACTACCTGCACGGTATTGAGCCGGTCGACCTCTCCGATCTCCTGCGGCAGGCGGTCCGCACGAGCACCACGCTGATTCTGAGCGCGACGCAGCAGAGTTTCGTGAGCATCGGCGCGGCGGTGGCAGGCTTCCTGCTCACGCTCCTGCTGATGTTCTTCCTGTTCCAGAGCGGCCGTCGGCTCATCTCCACGGTCTACAGCATCATCCCGATGCCGAACCGGGAGCTGCGGGAGATCGCCGACGAGACCCGCCGGACGACCACGGCGACGCTGACCTCCACCCTCCTGATCGGGCTCATGGAGGGGCTCTACGGCGCGATCCTGTTTCTGATCTTCGGGCTGCCGTCGCCGGTCATCTGGGGGATCCTCATCATGGTTCTCTCCATGATCCCGCTGATAGGGACGAACCTCGTGCTCGTACCTGCCGGCGTCATCCTGATCGCTTCCGGAAGAGTGGTAGCCGGTGTCCTGATGATCGTCCTGGGGCTCGGCGGCGTCGCGATCACACAGAACGTCGTGCGGCCCAAGCTCCTCGGAGATCGATCGGGGCTCCATCCGGCGCTCGCGCTCCTGTCGACGATCGGCGGGATCATGTGGCTCGGTGTCATCGGGTTCCTCATCGGACCGCTCGTCGCCTCGCTATTCATAGTGATCTGGCGACAGTTCGCGCTCAGGTACCGCCGCGAGCTCGACGCGCGAGACACCGGGGAGCCTACGGTACCGGGTTGAGAATGAGGAGCAGCACCTCCTCGTCCGCGACGACGATGTCGCGAACCTCCACCTTGAAGAGGCGAGACTCCCCTTCTCTCGTTCGCAGCCGCATCTGTGACGAGTGAGCGGTTCGTTCCTTCAGAATCGCGACCATCCGGTTCAGATCCTCGAGCTTCTCGTAATCGGCGAGCCCGAAACCGCCCGCCCCGACGATCTGCTCGGCGGCGAATCCCGTTGCGTCGGTAAACGCTTCGTTGACGTCGAGCACGGAGTTGGTCGCGGAATCGATCAGCAGGCTCGGGACCGGACTTGCATGGAACACTCCCTCGAGCTTTTTCTTTCCACGCTCGAGCGCATCCAACGCACGCCTCTGGCGGGAGATATTGGTGAACAGATAGAAGCTCCCGACGAACGCATCGTTCCCGCCGGTAATGGCGCGGGATGTCACGAGCACCGGAACCGTGTCACCCGAGCGGGTCACGACCTCACCCTCGAACGACTCCTCGCCCTCGGCCCGGCCGTCTCCGCCGGAGAGCACGGTCGGAAGGCTCTGCCTCCCCACGAGCTGATCTCGGGAGCGACCGGTGAGATCGCAGAGCGCCTGGTTCACGTAGATGCACAGCCCCTCGCTGTCTCCCACCCAGATTCCCTGCCGCACGGTCTGCACGATTCTTCCGAACTCGACCTCCCGCTCGGCAAGGCGATCCTGCGCCTCGCGGAGGGCCGTGATATCCTGATAGGCGCCGTAGACCTGCTCCACCTGCCCGTCGCGCGAAGGAACCACCCGACCATCCATCTTGACCCACCGCGGCGAATCGTTCTCCGGCAGTACCCGGAACTCTATCTTGCCGTCGGTGCCGGTGCGCAGCCGCCGCCAGAATCCCTGAACGAGCGGCGCGTCGTCAGGATGGACGAGATACATCGCGTCCTCGACCGTGCGGAAACCCGTGATATCGACCCCGAATACGACCTGAGTTGAGCCGACGCTCCACTCGAGCGCGTCGTTCTCGGGGTCGGGTGCGACCCGGACGGCAAAGGCGTAGTCGGACAGCACCTCGGAGAGCATTCGGTAGCGTTCTTCCCGCGCACGGGTAGCCCGTTCAAGCGCGTGCCGATGTCTGGCGACCTCGATCGCGCCGGAGAGCTCGCGGTCGGTGAAGGGCTTGACGATGTAGCCGAACGGCTCTTCCCCCGTTGCACGCTGGATGGTCGCCTCGTCCGCGAAGGCGGTCAGAAAGACGATGGGGACATCGTGACGCTTGCGGATCTCCGCGGCGGTCTCGATCCCGTCCATGGGTCCCTCGAGCTTGATGTCCATCAGCACGAGATCGGGCGGATCACCGTCGACCATCCTGACGGCGGACTCGCCGTGCCCCGTGCGGCCGGTCACACCATACCCGAGCTGCTCCAGCTTCCTGACGATACCGGAGGCAATGATGGGCTCGTCTTCAACGAGAAAGATGCGGTACTCCATGTTCACTCCAGATCACCGGACACCGGCGGCCCGTCGGTGTGCGGAGACAGAAAGCTCTGTACCAGCTCCGCACGATTCGTGATGCGCAGCTTCCGGTAGATGCTCGTCAGATGCTTCTTCACCGTCACTTCTGCCACGTTCAGGTGTCGCGCAATGTCCCTGTTCGACCGGTTGCGAAGCACCAGGAGCAGTATCTCGTGCTCCCGACGGGTAATCTGCGTGCCGTGCAGGCTCTCGCTGAGGCTTTCCTCGACGTCGGTCTCCTCCTCCCCGGAAATGCCCGCAGACGGCGATGACGCGTCCTCGGTGAGCTGCCGGTAGGCTGCCCGTGGACCGCGAACGGCTTCAACGAAAGCGATCGACACCACGTATCCCACGGTCCGATTCTCACTCGTCAGGGCGTCCACGGTCACCTCACGTGGCTCGTACACTCCCGGAGCCAGGCGCCACGAGACGACGAAGGGGCTCTGGGCACCCGCGGCGAGCCGGGCACACTCGTGTTTGAGCGTCACGAAATCGACCCCGTCAATGCAGGAGTTCAGCGGACGGTCGACGATCTCGTCGCATTCGCGCCCGAGCAGGTGGGCCGCACGCGGCGAACAGTAGCGCACCTGCAGACGTTCATCCACGAGCAGGAACCCGCGTCGATAGTCGAGAAAGAGCCGCGGCGCAAGCCGCAGCGCGGCTGCACGATCGGTTCGCGCCAGGGCCAGAAACTGGTGCCGAAACTGCGGGGTCTCAAGCGCGACGCGCTGGGCGGCTCCGTCGATCGCCGAACCTTCCGTCGTTCCCTCCGACGACTGCGACGCGATCACCCAGTCGGTATGCACGTCGAAGAACTCGGTCGGCATGCTGCGCGGCACCATCGGTACGGACACGGCCTCAAGCACACACCGCTTCTTCGCGGCGTGCTGATCGTGCAGCGCGTACACGACACTCATCATCTCGCTCGCGGCAGCGCAGCGACGGAACACCGAATCCAGATCGACGAAGACGAGCGTCTCCGTCTCCGGCTCCTCGTGGCGCCAGGCCAGCGTTCCCTCTTCGATCTCCGTCACGAGCCGGTCGACCAGCTCGCAGACCTCCTGCCATCCGGTCTCGGGGCGATCCGGTTCTTCGATCGTGCGCACGATGACCTGTCGCGCCCGCAGCTGCTGAAGCCCGACGGCGGTGTCGAAAACCGCTCGCGTCCGGGGATCGACCAGAGCGACGAGACGACGTCCACGCCGGGCAACGTTTGCACACAGCCATTCGACGAGCGACAACCGTTCGACGATGGACTCTGCGAGATAGAGTACATGAGAACCGGCGGCAAGCCGCATTGAGAGAGCCATAGCAGGTATACCTATATCACACTTCTGCTACCATGTGAAGCGGACCGATACGCCGATATTGTAACATACAACCATAAATTCCGATCTCTCCATCCATGGCCCTCAGGCACGCCCGGACAGGTACGCTTCCCATCCCTCGGATTCGAGCGCACTCGCCTTCTCGAGCACGAGGGCGGTCGAGTCCTCGCGGAAGCGCGCGATCCGGGCGCGTACCTTCGAGTCGCTCAGCGCGAGGATCCGAGCGGCGAGTAGCCCCGCGTTCCGAGAGTTGTTGATCGCAACCGTGGCAACCGGAACTCCTCGAGGCATTTGAACGATCGAAAGCAGTGAGTCGAGTCCCTCGAGATGGGTTGCGCGTACGGGCACGCCGATGACCGGTAGATCGGTAAGCGCGGCAACCATCCCCGGCAGATGCGCCGCGCCTCCGGCGCCGGCGATCACCACCCGGATGCCGCGACCGGCCGCGGCACCCGCGTACTCGACCATCCTTAGCGGGGTCCGATGCGCCGATACGATCGTCACTTCGCACTCGACCTCCAGCTCGTCGAGAACCCGACAGGCGTCACTCATGACGGACAGGTCCGAATCGCTTCCCATGATCACTGCTACGTCAACGGCCATCTGCTCCTCCTGTAGACGGTTCTCCGCCAAACACCTCTCCTTCAACACGGGTTTCGGAGAGGATCTGCTGTGCGGTGGCCAGCGCCACCTCAAGATCGTCGGCCAGGACGGTAACGTGACCCATCTTGCGGTTCGGCCGCACTTCGGTCTTGCCGTACCAGTGCAGATGAACCCCCGCCCGACCGAGCAGGCGTCCCATCGCCGGCAGCCGGGGACGCCCCACAGCGCCCGCGCCGCCGAGGACGTTGACCATGACCGCGGCCGCCCGCAGCGTTGTCGAACCGAGCGGCAACCCGGTGATCGCGCGCAGATGCTGCTCGAACTGGCTGGTCTCGCACGCCTCGATCGTCAGATGGCCCGAATTGTGCGGGCGCGGGGCGATCTCGTTCACGAGTATGCGCCCCGAATCCGTGAGAAAGAGCTCGACGGCGATCACCCCCACCCCGTCGAGCGCCTCCACCGCGACGAGCGCTATCTCACGGGCTCGAGCCTCGTCGTCCGGCTCAATGCGCGCCGGAGCAATCACGCGGGCACAGATATTCGCCTCCGCATCGAAATCCATCTCCACCACGGGATAGGTAGCCGTCTCGCCGCGGGTTGAGCGCGCAACGATCACCGCGAGCTCGCGCTCGAAGCCGACGAGCTCCTCGTAGTACGATGCGCCGGGCAACGGTTCGTCGCGCTCGTCGCGCAGTATCTGCACGCCTCGCCCGTCGTACCCGCCGCGGCGCAGTTTCTGCACGGCGGGATAGCCCGGAAGCTGCTCACTGAAGTCGGGCACCGGGATTCCCGCCCGCTGCAGCGCTCGCTTCTGCGCGAGTTTGTCGTTGATCGTGGCCAGGAGTCCCGGTCGCGGCAGGATGAGGGCCCCCTCTGATTCGGCCGCCTGCAATGCCCGGGTGTTGATGTGCTCGATCTCGTATGTCGTAACATCGGCCCATGAGACGAGGCGACGGATCGACGCTTCATCATCAAGGCCCCCCCACTCATGGTGGTTTGCGAGCGGTGCCGCCGGGTCGTCCGGACTCGGCGTCAGCACCCCGAACTCGAAGCCGAGCGGAATGCCGGCGAGCATCATCATCCGGCCGAGTTGACCTCCTCCAAGGATACCGATTCGGGCGAAATCAGGCCGTGCGATTGACATCGCTCGCATTGTAGCCGCCGAACTCACGATTGCCCACCCGATCCTGTTATATTCGACTCATGATCGTGATCCGTCGCGCCCGTCACGGCGACACCGCCGCCATCGCGCGCATCCACATCGACATGTGGCGTGTGGCGTATGCGCAGCTGCTGCCGCCCGAATTCCTCCGGCAGTTGTCGTACAGCCGAAGCCGGCTCCAGTGGGAGACCCAGCTCGACCGACACGCCGGGGTTCTGCTCGTCGCCGAGTCAAACGAGGACGGAGTCGTAGGCTTCGCCGGCGGCGGCGCCGAGCGGACCCGGAGGCTGGAGGTAGACGGAGAGCTCATGGCTCTCTATGTGCTCGCGGGTCACCAGGGCACCGGGATCGGAAGCGCCCTCCTGCGCCGCGTCGCCGGCGAGCTCGACGCCAACGGCAGGAAGGGCATGGTCGTGTGGGTGCTTGCCGACAATCCGGCAACGAGCTTCTACGAGCACCTCGGCGGGGAACCCGCCGCCGAGCGGCAGCTCGAGATCGGCAACGAGTCGATCCCGGAGAGGTCGTATGTCTTCAACGACCTCCGCACGCTCGCGGCCGGATGAGGGCCGACTGATGAAGGCCGACTAGAGAGCCGCGACCTGCTCAACGAGCGAGTGAACCACCTCCGGATCGTCGGTCTCCCACTGCCCACCAAACCGGTACTCGCTGTCGCGGATCTTGCGGTCCCAGATGACCTTCGCGAGCACCTCGATCTGGTCGATCGCCGAATCGGTCTCATCCACGACGATACGGAACCGTATCGTCTGCCCGGGAGCGAACCTCACCCCCGCAAGCGCCGACATACCGGCGAGCGAAACGTCGTGCAGACGCACCTCGCCGAGCTCCCGGTCATCGAGGTAGCATCGCGCACGTATACCGGCCACGTGGCGCGGCGCGGCACGTTTCTCCGACGGCGCGACCCGCACGTGAGCCTTCCCGTGTATCTTGGCCTGGTAGAGCGCGGTGTCCGCCAGCCGAAGCAGGTCTCCCGCGGTGGACCCGTGCATGGGAAAGGCGGCGATTCCCCCTGAATAGGTGATCGCAAGGTCGTGGGGAAGGTCGACGGCCGTCAGCCGCTCGGTCAGCCGTTCGGCGAACCGCTGCGCCCCTTCCTCGCCGGTATGCGGGAGGACGACGAGAAACTCCTCGCCGCCGTAGCGAGCGGCGAAGTCCTCCTGCCGCAGCAGGGCCTGTATCTCGCGCGCGAGCGCGGCAAGCACCTCATCCCCCACGGCGTGTCCATACTGATCGTTGATCTTCTTGAAATCGTCGAGATCAACGAAGAGCAGGCTGAAGACCTCGCCGTGCCGCTTGGCACGGTTGAGCTCCTTGGAGAGGTAGATATCGAGAAATCGTCGGTTAAAAAGACCGGTCAACCCGTCAACAGCCGCAAGTCTCTGAGACACGGCCAGCACCTGATGATCGACGAGCACCGGTTCGCGGACGATCTCCGGGTGGCGGGTCGCGTAGTCCATCGCGCTGACGCGTATGTCAAGGTCACTGCCGAGCATGACCGCGAGCCGGCGGTGGTGTTCCACCAGCTCCTGCAACACCGTCCGGGCCGAGTCGGCGTCCAGCGTCACACTCAGGAGCGCGCCGGCGAGACTCGTACAGGTCTCATGATCGCCTTCCGCGCAGCCGGAGAGCGTTTCCACCACCGCCTCGGGGGACAGCTTTCCGCCTGCGAGTCGGCTGAACAGCTCGGTATGAAGAGGGTCGAACGTCACGTCAACTCCAATGCTCGCAGCCGCCCCCGCATCGCCACGAACTCTCTGTCAATGTAGATCCGGCCCATGATCCTGTCAACAGAGGGATACCGGCCGGACATCAACAAATTCCGCACCACTTTTGATACCTTGACCTTCAGGGGGTAAAAATGAGCAACCGAGCTCTGATCATCGTCGATGTGCAGAACGACTTCTGCCCCGGCGGCGCGCTTGCGGTTGAACAGGGCGACCGCATCATCCCGGTCATCAATCAGGTCGCCCCGCGGTTCGACGTCGTCGTGGCCACCCGCGACTGGCACCCGGCCGACCATGTCTCCTTTGCCTCATCGCATGAGGGCAAGGAGGAAGGCGAGACGGTCCAGGTCGGAGATCTCGAACAGGTACTGTGGCCCGATCACTGCGTCCAGGACACCGCGGGCGCCCGGCTCCACGCATCACTCGACCTGAGACCGGTCAACCTCATCCTGCACAAGGGTACGAGGCGGGAGCTCGACTCGTATTCCGGGTTCCTGGAAACCGACCATCGCACGTCGACCGGGCTGGCCGGTTACCTGCGCGAGCTCGGCGTTTCGCAGGTCACCGTCTGCGGCCTCGCGACCGACTACTGCGTACTCTTCACGGCGCTCGATTCGGTGGACGCCGGCTTCTCCACACGACTCCTGACCGATGCCACGCGGGCTATCGACGTGCCGGAAGGCAACCTCGAGAAGGCAAAGACCCGCATGAAGGAGGCGGGCGTCACCTTTCTCGAGTCGGCTGGGCTCAGCTGACCAGCGGCGCACATGCCGCGTCGAGCCAGGCGGCGACCGGAGGATCGACGCATCCGCGCAGGCGGTCGCGGACGGTCCGGTGATACTCGTCGATCCAGTTCTGCTCCGCTGACGACAGCAGCGAGACGTCGGTCAATGAGCGGTCGATCGGACAGAGCGTGAGTGTCTCGAACTGGAGAAAGGAGCCGAACTCGGTCGTGCAGTCCTCGACGATCGCGACGAGGTTTTCGGTTCGGATCCCGTACTGTTCGGCCCGGTAGAGTCCCGGCTCAATGCTGACGACCATCCCGGGACAAAGCGGCACTTCGTTCGGGTGCTGGCTGATGCGCTGCGGTCCCTCATGGACGTTCAGGAAGAAACCGACGCCGTGCCCGGTTCCGTGACCGTAGTTCATCCGCTCGCGCCAGAGGTGCTCGCGGCAGATCGCATCAACCATGTGCCCCGTCGTGCCGGCCGGAAAACGCAGCGTGGCCAGACCGATGTGCGCCTTCAGCACGAGCGTGAAATCCCGCCTTGCCTGATCCGAAGGCGAACCGAGCGCGACGGTCCGGGTGATGTCGGTCGTACCGTCGCAGTACTGTCCGCCGGAGTCGATGAGATAGAGGCCTGCCGTTTCGAGCCCGACGTCCGTTTCGGCGGAGGCGGCGTAGTGCACGATAGCCCCGTGT
>SKQU01000116.1 GCA_007118855.1 Spirochaetaceae bacterium | reverse complement strand
CGGCCCTGAGCGAGCGAAGGGAATCGAACCCTCGTCTCCAGCTTGGGAAGCTGGGGTAATGCCATTATACGACGCTCGCTCGAGGCCGACAGCACCTCAAGTATAGCGTCGGTATGCTCAGAGGACAAGACCCTGGAAGGACCCGGAACGACGTCGGGCGGTGCTGCAGCGAGCCCTTGGTGCTCGACGGAACGGCCCCTCCCGTGAGAGAGTCCCTGCGAAAGGTATCCATGGAAACGATCACCCTCATCTTGCCTCTCTTCGTCCTCGTGCTCGGCGGGTATGCCGCGCGCAAGACCGGGTTCCTGAGCGACGCCTTCGTGCCTGATGCGAACCGGCTCGTCTACTACGTCGCGCTTCCCGTCACACTCTTCACGGAGATGCGAACCGTGGGCCCGCAGGACTTTGCCCATCTCGGGCTCGCCGCGGGGTACCCGCTCGTGGTGGTGGCGACGATGCTCTTCGCGCTGCTCGTCTCGGTCCGGATGGCGCGGGCCACGCGCGGGGCCTTCGTGCAGGTCGCCTTTCGCGGCAACCTCGCCTACTTTGGTCTGCCCATCGCACTGACCGCGCTCGGCGCGGGGGCGGCCGGACCGCTTGCCGTCGTGCTCGCGGTGGGGCTCATCATCAACACGGTGGTCAGTATCGTCGTGCTTCGGCTGCTCGCGCCGGATGCCGACGCCTCGACCGTTGGCTCGCGACTGCTCTCGATCGTGCGCAACCCGCTCATCATCGCGGTCGCCGCCGGGCTGCTTGCCTCCTTCGCGGGAGTGGAGCTACCCGGTTTCGTGGCGACCACCTTCCGGTGGATCGCGAGCATGAGCCTGCCGCTGATCCTCATCGTGCTGGGCAGCTCGCTCTCGTTCCGACGCCTGAAGGCAGGGCTACCGGTCCATCTGCTCGCCTCGCTTGCGAAGCTCGTGGTGATGCCGCTCATCGCGCTCGCGGCCGCCGTGTATCTCTTCGAGATGAGCGGTGAGATCCGAAGCGTCCTCGTGCTGATGGCCGCGATGCCCACGGCGGTCGTCTCCCAGACCTTCGCAAGCCGGTTCGGCGCGGACGAGGAGGCGAGCGCCGCCGGCGTGAGCCTGAGCACGCTCCTGGCGATGGTGACGGTCCCCGTCTGGCTCGCCGTGCTTCTGTGAACGCTACCCCCGGCCGTCGGCTCCAGTCATCAGGTCCGCGACGACCCCGTAGGCGCTCTTGGGCCTGCGGTACTCGTCGACGATGCCCTTGTTGTTGAACCCGCGCGGGCGCCGGAGTGCCCGTGCGCTGCCGTAGGTGCGGCAGTCGCAGAACTGCCAGAGCGCGAGGCCGTTGATCCGGGGCTTGTTCAGGAACTCCCCGCAGACCGTGAGGAGGTAGTCGCTCTGGTACTCTTCGGACCAGTGCCCGGCGTGCGGGTCGCGAACCCCGTAGATCGCCCCGGCGCCTATTTCGCTCAGGATGAGCGGCTTCGCGCCGTGGCCCTGGCTCTCGAGCTCGGCGATGAGGCGATCGACGCGTTCGCGGATCTCTTCGAGCGGCCGGTACTCCTCCTCGTCCGAGGCGTACCACCCGGGGTACATGTTGATGCTGACGATGTCCACGAGATCGAGGCAGAGATCGTGCGGGAAGCGGCAGGTGGCGAAGGTCACCGGCCTGCCCGGGTCGGTCTCTCGGGTCACCTCCGCGAGACGGGAGATCAGCGGCCGGGCCGACGCCTTTTCGCTGTGCAGCTCGTTCTGGAAGCCCCACATCACGATCGACGGGTGGTTCGCGTGCGCCTCGATCATCTCCTTCTGCTGCTCGACGATGAGCCTGCAGTACTCCTCGTCTGCGAAGTGGCGCTCATCCTGCTGCCAGCCGATCGATTCCTCCCAGACCATCATCCCCATCTCGTCGCACAGGTCGAGGAAGCGGGCGTCCTGCGGGTAGTGCGACCCGCGGACGAAGTTTGCCCCGGCGTCCTTCATCAGTCTTATATCATGCTCGAGCTGGGTGAGCGGCAGCGCCGGACCGTACTGCGGGTGCGCCTCGTGCCGGTTCCAGCCGAAGAGCCGGACCGGCGATCCGTTGAGCCTGATCGAGCTGCCTTCCACCTCCACCGTGCGCAGGCCGAACCTGATGATCATGTCATCCACCGGTAGCGGCCCGCCGCCGGCCCACAGCAGCACCTGGAAGCTGTGCAGGTTGGGGGCGTCCGCACTCCATGGCCGCGGGTCCGGCACCGTGAGGTCGAGCTCGATGCCCTCTTCCGGAACCTCGACCGCGACGGGCTCCCCGGGCGGCGCCCCGTCGAATCCAAAGGCGAGCGCTCCCTTCCCCGGCTCGCTCAGGTTGACGCGCACGCGCACCATCCCGGACTCGACGTCGCGCGTTGTCACGCGCACACCGGTCAGGTACCGGCCCGGGACCGCCTGGAAGCGCACGGGCCGGAAGATCCCGCCGTAGGCGTAGAAGTCGAAGTAGTTTTCCTGGAGCGGCGAGCGCTCCGTGTCGAACCGGTTGTCGATGACGACGATGAGCTCGCCCCGTTGGTCGGCGGCGCGCGTGCGCGCAGGCACGGTCACCGCGAAGGGCGAACAGGGCTTGCGCTGGACGTGCAGGAGCTCCCCGTCGACGTAGACCGCCGCCCAGAGCCCGACGCCGTCAAAGAGCAACCGCCCGCCGAGCGACGGGTCCGCCGGCAAGGCGGGCAGAACCGTCCGGTAGGCGGCGGTGCCCCGTGCGCCGGCAAGACCCGGCAGGGCATCAAAGCAGCCGGGTACGACCGTTCGTATGCCGGGAGCCGCCGCGTCGAGCGCCGTGCGAAAGACCCGTGCCGAGGCGAGCGCCGTCTGCGAGAGGTCGACGTCCGAGCCGAGCCAGGCGAACTCCCAGCTGCCGTCGAGGCAGACGTCGGGACGGACCGTGTGTCGGGGGTAGGCGTTCATGGAGGAATCGTAGCACTCGCATCGGGGCGTGGGGAAGGGCGGCGCGAGGGGCGGCGTGGCACCATCTCTGCCCGGCCCGCTCGCGCTCGCCGACGGTACTCATGGCGCTCCTCGCTCGAGACGCGCGAGCGTTGTCTTCCCGAGCGGCGTCGTGCGGTAGGTCTGCCTGCTGCTTCTGGGTTTGTCGGGCCGGGTCATCTCGATCAGGCCTTCCTCGAGAAGAGGATCGAGTATCTGGTTCCTGAACTTGGTGCGGTCCGACCGCGCAAGTGCGGTCATCAGATCGACTAACTTGCTCTCGTTCAATGCTTTACGAAGCACGACAACTTGGTGCCGACTTAGTGCCAACCTGGTGCCCGTGGGGAAGGTGACCTGAACCCCCGAGGCGTCGGCCTGGAGGTGCGGCTCGGATACGCCGTACTCGCGACACGCCCGGAGCATCTTCTCAATGCCGCGTCCCCATGCCTCGATGTAGCCGGCTCGGAAGAAGGTGTCGGCGAGCAAAGGGTTTGCAGGATGCGACGGATGCCGGGAGAGCAATCGATCCACGTTCCAGTCGTCAGGCAACCGCCCAGGGTTCCAGAGGATCACCTGGTCATCGTAGACGCTGATCTGAACGGGGGCGCCGGCCGCGTAGTCCTTGTGGACGATTGCGTTCAGGAGCGCCTCCCGCAGTGCCTCGAGCGGAAGCGGAAAACGCTCGACGCGGTGGAGCCCGTCGTAGCTCACGGCGGCCGTGAGGTATTTGGTGGAGAGCAGGTCGACGGTCTGTTCGATCTGCCGAAAGAGATGGCCGTGGACTTCGTCGTGGTAGCGCAGATCGTCGTTCGTCACGAAGCGGCCGATCTTGACGAACGCGCCGGGGACATAGCGCTCAGGATCGGGGTGAAACAGAAGCGCCGCGGCGCGCTTCAGCCGATCCGCCTCGCGAAGCCTGAGCCCGTCCAGGATTCGGGCTGCGTCGTCGGCGTGGCCCTCCGCGTGAACCCGCCCGCTCGCGGTCGCGCGTTCGCTGAAGGCGCGAAACGCAGCGGGGTCGCAGGCGTCGACGCTGAGTCCGGGCTGCGGCACGTCGTCCCAGTGGCGCCCCTGCTTCCGGAGGATGAACTGGTCGAGCGCGGCTCCGGTGAGCTGCTGGTTGGTGCTGCCGCTCCTGAAGTAGTACGCGCCACGGTAGCTCACGGGGTACGGATAGGGTTCAACGGTGATCCGGATGAACGAGGGCTCGCCCCCGGCAACGAGATCGACGTCGACCATGATTCCGAGTCCGCTCAGCACCTTGTTCGGAAGCTCTTCGAGAAGCCGTGGGGCATCCCTCAGGCCGACGAGGGTTCCCCGGTCATCCTTCCCGATCTCCAGAACGCCGCCGTTTGCGTTGGCAAAGCCGCAGACCCACTTGAGGTACTCATCGCGCCAGCTCTGCTTGTACTCGACGTTCTGGTAGCAGAGGAGATCGGTATTGTCCCGCCTGATTGCGTTCGGCGGCGGGTCCGGGTACGATGAGCCGCCAGGGAGGATCGCGATGGACCCGAAGGATGCGCGAGGAAGCGTCACCGCCGAAGGCGACCGGCTGCCGCTTCGCACCCGGATCGGCTACGGAGTGGGGGATCTCTACGGGGGAGGGGCGTTCTTCATCGTCTCCACGCTCTATCTCATCTTCCTCACCGACGTCGTTGGTATCCGGCCGGCGCTCGCCGGGCTGATCGTCCTGATTGCGCGAGGATGGGACGCGGTCAGCGATCCGCTCATGGGTATGATCTCCGATCGCACGAGGAGCCGCTGGGGAAGGCGTCGGCCCTATTTCCTCGTCGGTATTCCCTTCATAGCCCTGAGCTTCTTCCTGCTCTGGTACCCGGCCGGCTTCCAGGCCGAGTGGGCGAGATTCGCCTACGCGCTTGCCTCGTACCTCTTCTTCTCCACGGTCATCACGATGGTGATGATCCCCTACAATGCGCTTGCGAGCGAGCTCACGCTCGACTACGGAGAACGGAGCAGGCT
>SKQU01000370.1 GCA_007118855.1 Spirochaetaceae bacterium | reverse complement strand
GGTGGTCGAGGCAGTTTCGCATGAGGCGCTCGAACGGGGAACCGACGTTCGACTCGAGATGCGCCGCGGCACGGTCCTCAAGGCGACCGCCTGGGTGTACGGGATCCCGCTCGTCGCACTCTTCGCCGGAGTCGTCCTGGGACACCAATGGCTGTTCGCATCGCTCGCTGAACAGCCGCGCGTGCTGCTCTCCTTCGGACTCGGCGTCGGCCTGCTGCTGGCGACCGGGTACCTGCTCTCACGCCTCAACGACTGGGTCGCCAGGCGCCTGACCATCACCGCGCACCGGGCGTAGACCGGCACCGCACCGGGGGCTGCGGTAACCGCTCTACCCGTACCGCCTGAATCGACTCACGACGCTCATGACCTCGTCTATCTTCTCCCGCTGCAGCCCCGGGTCGTCGTGTTTCATCGCGTCGGCGACGCAGGTGTCGAGATGTGTCTCCATGATGAGGTCTTCCACCCCGCGCAGCGCCGCGACGACTGCCCGGGTCTGCGTCAGGATGTCGACGCAGTACCGATCCTCGTCAACCATCTTGCGGATACCACGGATCTGACCCTCTATGCGGCTCAACCGGGCGGCGGCTTTCGACTTCTGTGTTTCGTTCATCATGGCATCGCTCCTGGAGAATAGGCTCAATATACCGTACCGGGGTATCAGCATCAAGGTGGTCGCGCGGGGCCCCGCGAGGTACATTCGGACCGTGCACGCATTGATCGCTCAAAGGGCGCCCCGCCGCGCGAGTTTCGTGACGCTGATCCTGCTCGCCTGTCTCGTAGCGCCGGCCGCGGCATGGGGGACGACCGTGCAGCGGCGCCCGGCCTACCTCGACCAGTCTTCCCGCGTCGTCCTGCCCGTGGGGTATTCGCCGCGCCGCAGCTACCCCGTCTTCATTCCGTTACCCCCCACGGGCACGAGCTCGCTGCTCATGGCGCGCAGCCTGGGGCTCGATCCGGAACGGCAGACCGAGTTCATCCTTCTCCTGCCCCCGGGACGACCGCAGCGCACTGAGTATCTTCCGGACTTCATACGCTTCGTGGAGTGGTACGAAGCGCGCGTACTCGAGGATCTCGTCCGGCTGTTTGAGACGCACAGCGCGGATGAGGCGAGGGTCTATCTCGGCGGCTATTCGCTCGGAGGGGATCTGAGCTGGGCGCTCGCCGCCCGGCATCCCGACCGTTTCGCCGGTGCCGTTATGGCGGGCACCCGCGCCTCGTATCCCGTATCCGCCGAGGCACTCGCGCGCATGCACGAAACCGGGTTTCGCGGCGCCTTGCTCATCGGCGGGAGCGAGGAGACCGCCCGGTACAGCGGCATCAACCACGTGCGCAGCCGCTTCGAGCGGTCGGCCGTCAGTCACAGCTACACCGAGTACCGCGGAGGCCATACCATGCCGCCGCGGACGGCCCTGCAGGAGCAGGTGGCCTTTGTCACCGGCGCTTCGCTTCCTGCCGTCACCGGCGCGCATGGAACCGGCGCGGGTGGTCTCGGCCCGGTGACGAGCCGAACGCGGCCCGACCATCTGACACGAGCGACGCAGGACCGGTTTGCTCTGCGCGTCGGGCTCCTCGACCTCACCGACGGCGAGTGGCGGTCCGGCCGTGACGGTGAAGCGCAGCTTCGTATCGAGTGGCCGTGGTCGCGGTTCTACTTCCACTCGTACACCGGATACTCGGCAACCGAAGTCTCCACCGGTCTTCGATTGCACCGCCTTCATCAGGAGCTGGTGTTCGGCATGGGGCCGCAGGGGACGACGGCAGCGCGCGGCGGGTTCTCCGGAGCCGGCGTCGGCTGGGACTGGATCCGTCGCTTCAGCGACGCAGCCGCGCCGCGGCGAGTCCACCTCGTCTACGTTCGAGGCGATCGCAATCCGGCCTTCCTCCCGGAGCGATGGCACGGAGGCGACCGTGTCGACTCGCTCCTCACGCTGCGCTACGCGCTTCCGATCGGCACGACAGGTTTCATCCCCGAAGAGGTCTTCAACCTGCGCGCCAACTACCTGCTGCGGCTCGGCGCCCGGGTGGTGTTCGATGCAGCGGCCGGCGCCTACACACTGCCGAACCGCCCGGCCCCCGCGGAAACCGATGAATCGCCAGCCGTCGACCACCGGCTCGAGTGGGAGGCCGGGCTCGGGCTTCGGGGACCGGATCCGTTCCTGTGGCGAATCGCCTACCGGGGATCCGCGGCACGCGCACTTCCCGACGGAGCGATCCACCACGCGTCCACCTGGCGTCTGTCCCTCGAGTACAGCTTCTGAGCCCCGGAACGGTTCCGGCCCTCGCCTCACTCGGGGCGAGGAAGGCTGCACTCGCCCGGCCTTCTGCGGGCTTGACATACCCTATGGGGGTATAGTATCTTCGCGGTGAAGGGTGACCAGACGGGAGCCCTCAGAGGAGAGCCGCATGAACGAAGGATCCAATGCCCCCGCCAGGGTGGACGTAGCCACGATCGATCCGCGAAGCCTGCAGTCCGAACGCGCCGGATCGCCGGGACCAAAGGAACCGCGGAGGGCGAGCTTCGAGCTCGTGGGCATGAGCTGCGCGAGCTGCGCACGGTCCATAGAGACGACGCTGAACGCGACGAACGGCGTGCGATCCGCGGCGGTGAACTTCGCAAGCGAGAAGGCTACGGTCGAGTACGACGAGGAGCTCGTCGACGAAGAGCGGCTCCTCGAGGCGGTTCGGAGCGCCGGCTACGATGCGCGTCCGGAGCAGGCCGCAGAGGACGAGGCCGGCCGGATCACGATGCGGGTCAACGGCATGACCTGCGCGAGCTGCGTGGCGAGCGTTGAGACGACGCTCCAGGCGACCGACGGCGTTGATGAGGCGACGGTGAACTTCGCCTCGGAGACGGTGTCGCTGCGCTACGATCCGCACGTGGTGCGGCTCGCAGAGCTGAAGAAGCGCGTACACGACGTCGGCTATGAGCTCGAGGAGCGGGACGAGGAGGGCGACGAGGCGGCGGAAGTCCAGAAGGTTCGAACCGCGCGCCACCGACTCGTGGTCTCCGCGGCTCTCGCAGGCGCCGTCATGGCGCTCATGATGGTGCACATGTTCGTCGTCTCCGTCCCTGGCTATCTCGCCATCGTGACGCTGCTCGGTGCCCCGGTCGTATTCGGCGTGGGGCGCCACGTCCACCTCGCAAGCTTCAGGGCAATCCGAAGCGGCAGACCCAACATGGACGTGCTCGTTTCTCTCGGGTCGCTCCCGCCCTTTCTCGTAGGCCTTGCCGGGTTCTTCGTCCCGGTGACGACCTTCGTGGAGATGGCGACGACCATCATGACCTTCCACCTGATAGGCAAATACCTCGAGGTGCGGGCCAAGGGACGCGCCTCGGACGCGATCCGCAAGCTCGTCCAGCTGGGGGCGAAAACCGCGAACATAGAGATCGACGGCCGCGAGATCGAGGTGGAGGCTCGAGAGCTCTCGCGCGGTGACATCATGGTCGTGCGGCCCGGAGAGAAGATCCCGACCGACGGAGTCGTCGTCTCCGGGAAGAGCCTCGTTGACGAAAGCATGGCGACCGGCGAGTCGGTCCCGGTGCAGAAAAACGAAGGCGACGAGGTCATCGGGGCGACCGTGAACAAGCACGGGCTGCTCAAGGTGCGGGTCACGAAGGTCGGGAAGGAGACGTTTCTCTCGCAGGTGATCAAGCTCGTCGAGGAGTGCCAAGGGTCGAAGGTGCCGATCCAGGAGTTCGCGGACCGGGTGACCGGCTACTTCGTGCCGATCATCCTCGGCCTGACGGTGATCACCTTCCTCTCGTTCAACCTCTTTCCGGACTTCCATCGCGGGATTCTCGAGTGGGGCGCCACCTTCCTCCCGTGGGTCAACCCGGACCTCGCACCGCTCACGCTCGCCTTCATAACGGCCACCGCGGTGCTCGTGATCGCCTGCCCCTGCGCGCTCGGGCTCGGCACGCCCACCGCGCTCATGGTGGGAAGCGGCGTCGGCGCGGAGAAGGGAGTCCTGATCAGGAACGGCGAGGCGGTCCAGACGCTCAAGGACGTACGTGTGATCGCCTTCGACAAGACGGGAACGATCACGGTAGGCAGACCGGAGGTAACCGACGTCGTACCCGCGGAGGGAGTCGCGGAGGAACGGCTTCTCACGGCCGCGGCCGCGCTCGAGGGCGCGAGCGAGCACCCGCTCGCTCACGCCGTGGTACAGAGCGCCCGGGAGCGCGGGATCACCCCGCAGAGCCCCACCGATTTCGAGGCGGTCACCGGCCGCGGCGTGACCGGCTTCGTAGACGGAACGAGGCTGCTCGTGGGCAGCCGCCGGCTCATGGCCGACTACGGCCTCGATCCCTCACCGCACGAGGAAGCGCTCGTTCGCCTCGAGCAGGAGGCGAAGACCGCGATCCTCGTGGCCGAGGGCGACCGGCTGCTCGGTCTCATCGCGGTCGCCGACCCCGTCAAAGAGGACAGCATCGCCGCGGTCGCCGAGCTCGAACGCATGGGCATCCGCACCGCGATGATCACCGGAGACAACGCGCGGACCGCACGCGCGATCGCCGAGCGAGTCGGCATATCACGCGTCATTGCGGGCGTTCTTCCGGACGGCAAGGTCGCAGAGGTGCGCAAGCTGCAGGACGAATACGGCCTCGTCGCGATGGTCGGCGACGGCATCAACGACGCGCCGGCGCTCAAGCAGGCGAACGTCGGCATCGCGATTGGAACCGGCACCGATGTCGCGATCGAAGCAGCGGACGTCACCCTCGTCAGGGGAGACCTGGGCACGCTCGTCACGGCTGTCAACCTCTCAGCGGCGACCTTCCGCAAGATCAAGCAGAACTACTTCTGGGCATGGGGCTATAACGCCGTTGCGGTGCCGATCGCGATGCTCGGGCTTCTGCACCCGATGATAGGCGCCGCGGCGATGGCGATGAGCTCGCTCAACGTCGTCTACAATTCGCTGCGCCTCAAGCG
>SKQU01000155.1 GCA_007118855.1 Spirochaetaceae bacterium | reverse complement strand
TCCCGACGAGATCGATTACCTCCGGCGCGTCCGACGGCCCCGTCTCCTCCACGATGGTCTCCCGCAGACGAGCCGCACCGCGGGCGATCTCTGCGGCCGCCGCCTCGGCGTCCGTCTCGACCGCCTCGATCGACGAGCGAAGCGCCGCGATCTGTCCCGCCTGCTCAGCGGTCGCCCGCTCGCGCTCGTCGCGGAGCGCGGCGTTGCGCGATTCGAGCGCGGCGATCTCAGACTCGAACGTGGCGATGTCTGATTCGAGCGCCGCGACGTTCGACTCGAGCGCCGCGACTTCGCGATCGAGCGCACGGGCCCTGCGTTCGGCCGCGGCGGCCGCCTCCAAGCGCTCGGCCGCGTCGGTTTCGAGCTCGGCGCCTCTGCGGGCGAGCTCGTCGCGATCCGCGGTCAGTCGAGCGATCTGACCACGCAGCTCGGCTGCGACGCGCCTGCTCTCGCCGAGCTGCGCCTCGAGCTCCGCTACGCGCGCCTCGAGGGGAGCCGTGCGCTGCGCGAGCTCGCGGGCTGACTCTTCGCGCTGCATTTGGAGCAGGCGGGCGGCGGCGTGACCGGTGGCATCGATCACGCCGAGAGCCGTGCGGTAGAGCGAGGCGGCCCGTTCGGGTTCGTCTGCCGCGGCCCTCGCGTCGGCCTCACCAACGATGCGCTCGATCTCATCGAACTGAGAGGAGAGAAAGGCGAGCCGCCCGGTTTCCTCGGCCGCGAGGGGGATGACGTCGGCGATTACCTGGTTCGATGCGGCGATTGCCCTCGCGACCGTGGCGAGAGTCGGCTCGTCTGCGATCGCCTGCGACTGCAGGAGCGACGAGGCGTCGTCGAGATGCGCGCGGGCGCGATCGTAGGCTTGCGCACCGATGGCGGTACGGATCCGCTCGTATACCGTGGCAAGCTGATCGGTGAGGAAGGCGATCTGCTCGCGGTTGCCCTGCAATGCCTGCAGCCGCTCGGCCGTCGTCGCCTGGAGATCGACGAGGGCTGCGCTCAGCTCCGCCTCGCGCGCGCTCAGCTCCGCTTCGCGCTCTGACACTCCTGTCTCCTCAGGCGCCTGCTGTCGCTCGCGTCGCAGCGCGGCGAGCTCGCGTTCGATCCGGGCGATCTGCACTTCACGCTCGGAGAGCTCACGGCGCGTCTGCTGCTGGACCTCGGCGAGGATCGCGGACTCGGCGGTCGTGACGGCGCCCGAGAACGGATTCACATCCGGGGCCGACCGTGGGACGAAGGTGATGTACAGATAGACCGACCCTGCAAGGAGTGCGAACGCGAGCAGGTTCACGAGAACCACCGCGCCGAGTCCGGAGCGCCGGCGCTCCGGGGCTTGCAGGCCCTCCGGGGCGCGCGCGCGCTCGGTCAGAATCGACTCGACGGCCGTAACGATCGCCTGATGCTCGCTCTCCGTGATTCCCTCGGGGCGAGTTTCCGCTGTCCCGGCGCTCGTTTCGTTCACACCCCTATAGTACGCACTGAGGCTGGTCCCTTCAATCCACTTCTCCTTGTTTCGTTGACCGGACGGTGAGCCCGGTCTATAGTTGATTGCATGCGGATAGCGTCCCGAATCAGCGCGCTCTTTCTCCCGCTTCTCATCGTACCGATCGCGTTCGTCGGGTTCGCCTCGTGGTTCGCCGCGCGCGACGGTATGACCGCGATTGCCCGCGACCTCCTGACGTTCAAGCTCGAAGAGTTCGTGCAGTTCGCCTCAACCCAGTACTCGCTGCTCGAGACGAATGACCTCGTTGACGATCCGGCCTTTCGCGCCGCGGCGGTCGATGCGATCGACGACTACGCGTGGCGTCTTGTGCGTCGTGACACCGAGCTCATCGCCGCGATCGACGAGCACGGAACCGTGGTCTTTGCGACCGCAGAGGTAGGACAGGCCGACGCGGCCAGGCTGGCGGCTTCCACTCCGCGGTCGGGATGGAGACGACTCGAGATCTCCGGGGTTCCACGAGTCGGCGTACTCGCAGAGTTCAGGCCGTTCGAGTGGGTGCTTCTCGTGACCGACGAGGAGGCCGCGTTCTTTGCCCCCGTTGAACGGATCGCCCGCCAGACGGTCGTCGCTGCTGCCGTGAGCATCCTCGTCATGCTCATCGTGATCGTGATCGTGAGCCGGCTCATCACCAATCCGCTTCGTGCTACGGTCACCGCGATGCGGGGCGTCATCGCCACCGGCGACTTCGACGCGCGGGTCTCCGTTGGGCTCAACGACGAGACGGCCGAGCTCGCCGATTCGTTCAACTACATGATCCGGTCGCTCGACGAAGCCTACCGCGACATCAAGCAGTTTGCGCTGAATGCGGCGTACAGCGAGCGGCGGGAGTCGAAGATCCGGACCGTATTCCAGCGTTATGTGCCCCAGCATGTTCTCGGACAGTTCTTCGAGGCGCCTGAGTCGATGCTCATAGGCGAGGAGCGGGCGCTGACGGTGCTGTACTCCGATATCAGGGGGTTCACGACCTTCAGCGAAGGGCTCTCCTCGAGCGAAGTCGTAGAGTCGCTGAACCGATACTTCGGTTTGATGGTCGACGTTGTCGACCAGAACTCGGGGATCGTGGACAAGTACATTGGGGATGCGTTGATGGCGTTCTTCGGTGCACCGGCTCAGAACCAGCAGAGTCCTCACGACGCGGTGATGGCGGCCTTCCACATGCAATCGGCGCTCGAGGACTTCAACGAGTGGCAGCAGGCTCGCGGTCGATCTCCGTTCGAGATCGGGATCGCGATCAACTACGGTCCCGTGACCATCGGCAACATAGGGTCGGACCGGAAGATGGACTATACCGTGATCGGCGACATGGTGAACGTCGTCTCGCGTGTGGAGGGGCTCACCAAGCTCTACCGGCAATCGCTCCTGATTACCGAGTCGGTTCGCCGATCAATTCGCGGGAGCTTTCCGGTCCGCATGGTCGATCGGGTGCAGGTGAAGGGCCGTGAGCGCGGACTCGGGATCTGGACCGTCAAGCCGGGAATCGACGCCGCCGAAGAGCGCGGATGGAAGGCCTACCATGCGGCGCTCCTCGCCTACTACGGCCGTGAGTTCGAGACCGCGATCGGTCACCTCACCCGCGCGCAGGAGGATCTGCCGGACGACTATCTGTGCGAGCTGTTCGCCGAGCGGGCGCGGCGGTTCCTGCGCGAGCCGCCCCCTTCGTCGTGGCGCGGGCTGGTCAGGCTCGAATCGAAGTAGCGCGGCGGCTCAGACGGTGAGATCCGTCGCAAAGAAACGCCTTTCGATCTCGCCCATTACGCCGTCGTCGGCACCGGATGCGAGCACCTCGTCGGCCGAATCCCTGGCCCCTTCGTGCGCATCCGCGACCGCCACGCCGGTACCGGCCGCCCGGATCATCTCGACGTCGTTCTCGCCGTCGCCTACCGCGAGCGTCTCGTCGCGCGGGATCTCGAGGATGTCCGCCAGACGTACCAGCGCGGTCCCCTTGTTCACTCTCGCGGCAACGATCTCCAGATAGTGCGGCTTTGAGAACATGGTCGCGAACCGGTCCTCCTCGGGGAGTGAGTCGTTGATCGTGGTGATCCCGAGGCGGTGCCTGCTCAGAAGCTCGTGCGCGCCAATGAACAGCAGCTTGGGCGAGCCCTCCGGCAGCGCTGCGCACAGATCGTTGCTCACCAGGTACCGCGTTTTCGTCGCTTCAGCATAGCGGTCCGCCAGGACCGACGGAGCGTTCACGACGAAGTCGTCTGCGGAGTACCCCTGCAGATGGAGGTCGGCCTCCCGGGCATAGTCCGCAAGCGCCTCGATCGCATCTGAGGAGACGTAGCGCCGCGCCACCGTCGTACGCGTCGCGGCCGTTACGATGCGCGCGCCGTTGAACGCGATGTAGTACTCATCGTCGTCGGGTTCGAGAATTCCGGCCGCGATCGTTCGGATGCTGAGATCCGAGCGCCCGGAACAGAAAACAATGATGACGCCTCTCTCGTGAAGCCGCCTGAGGGCATCACGGTTGGCCGGCGGCAGAGACCCGTCGTGGGCGAGCAGCGTGTCGTCTATGTCGGTAGCGAGCAGGCGATACATTCGGCCACTCTACCCGGAAGCCCCGGCAAAAAAAAGGGCTGCCTCCATGAGACAGCCCTGGGGAGAGCGGCAGCTACTCGTCGTCTACCACCTCATAGTCCACATCTTCTGCGTCTGATGCGCCGCCTTCCTGCGCTCGCCCCCCTGTTCGAGCACCGGCATGCTGTGCCTCGCCGTGATCGGTTCCGGCGGATTGCTCCGCGCCCTGGTTCTGCGCCTGATAGAGCTGCTCGGCGAGGCTGTGGCTCGCCTGGTTGAGCTCGTCTATCTTCTCGCGGATCGTCCCGGCGTCCCCGGTCTCCAGCACGCCGCGAAGCGCCTCGATCTTTCCGGTGATCGCGCTTCGATCGGTTTCGGAGATCCTGTCGCCGTGCTCGGCGAGCGCCTTCTCCATCTGGTAGGCGAGCTGATCGCCCTCGTTGCGGGCCTCGGCGGCTTCTCTTGCCTTCCGGTCCGACTCGGCGTTCGCTTCCGCATCGTTGACCATCCGCCTGATCTCGTCTTCGTTCAGGCCGGAGCTCGACTCGATCCGGATCTTCTGTTCCTTGCCGGTGCCCAGATCCTTGGCCGAAACATGCACGATTCCGTTGGCGTCAATGTCGAACGCCACCTCGACCTGCGGGACACCCCGCGGGGCCGGTGGGATGCCGACGAGCTCGAAGCGTCCGAGCGTCCGGTTCTGGCCGGCCATCTCGCGCTCACCCTGGAGCACGTGAATGGTTACGGCCGTCTGGTTGTCTTCCGCCGTACTGAAGATCTCGCTCTTCCGCGTCGGGATCGTCGTGTTTCGCTCGATGAGCTTGGTGAACACTCCTCCGAGCGTTTCGATCCCGAGCGACAACGGCGTGACGTCGAGCAACAGGACGTCGCCTACCTCACCGGTGAGCACACCC
>SKQU01000186.1 GCA_007118855.1 Spirochaetaceae bacterium | reverse complement strand
CGCCGGATCACGGTTGAAGACATACGGTTTCCCTACGCCTCGCTCGGCGCCGGTGCGGACGCGAACAATCCGGACCCCGACTACTCCAATGCCCTGGTGACGCTTGTCACCGACGAGGGAGAAGGCGCAGGGGTCGGGTTCACCCTCGGCCGCGGCAACGAGATGGTGTGCGCCGCGGTCCGCGAGCTCGCTCCCCGTCTGATCGGCAGGAGCGTTGACGAGATCGTCGACGGCTTCGCCGCGGTATGGCGCGAGCTGGCCAACCCGCCCCAGTCCCGGTGGATCGCCCCCGGAGGCGGGCCGTACCACATGGCGGCCGCAGCGATCACCAATGCGCTCTTCGATCTCTGGGCGAAGCAGCGCAGGCTCCCCCTCTGGAAGGCGCTCGCCGCGCTCACACCTGAGCGGATCACGGCGATGCTCGACTTCCGGTACGTCGACCACGTGCTCTCCCGGGAGGAGGCGCTCGAGATCCTGCGCGACCGGGTGGAGGGACGCGCGGACCGCATACGGGAGCTCGAGTCGGGAGGACTGCCGTGCTACCACACGACGTGGATCGGTTCGGGCACGGGAGAGCTCCTGGACCAGATCGAAGAGGTCAGCGAGCGCCGGGGCATCACGACGTTCAAGGTCAAGGTGGGGCGAGAGCTCAGCCACGATCGCGAGCGTCTCAGCGCGATCAGGCGTCGGTTCGGCGACAGTCTGGCGCTGCTCACCGACGCGAACCAGGTCTGGAGCGTGCGTGAGGCGATCGAGTGGATGCGCGCGCTCGCGGAGTACGAAATCGGGTGGATCGAGGAACCGACGGCGCCCGACCAGGTCGATGGGCATCGCCGGATTCGCGAGGGGCTTGCCGGTACCGGAATCGAGGTCGTCACCGGGGAGAACTGTCCCAACTCGCACGTGGCCGCGCAGTTCATCGCAGGCGGCGCGGTCGACCGGTTCCAGATCGACGCGTGCCGCGTGATGGGACCACCGGAGAACATCCTTATCATGCTCGTCGCGGCGAAGTACGGCGTGCCCATCTGCCCGCACGCCGGAGGGAGCGGCCTTGACGAGCTCGTCCCGCACCTCGCGGGGTTCCACTACGCCTGCATCGCGCCGTCGTCGGAGCGGATGATCGTCGAGCAGGTGGGATTCTGTGCCGACTACTTCGTCGCGCCTGCGGCCGTCCGCGACGGACGGGTGGCCGCGCCGAGCGAACCGGGATACCTCGTCGGTATGAGGCCCGAAGCTGTGGCCAGGTACCGCTATCCCGACGGCCCCGGCTGGCAAACGGGACCAACGAACCAATCGCATGGATCGTGACGGCCGCTTCGATCTCTACTACCACCACGGATGGGCGCACCTGGCGGTCTACCCGCCGCAGGAGGACGGCCGACCGGTCTATCACGAGGACGTGATCAACCGCATGCGCATCCTCGGCTGTCCGCACGTCTCCGCGCGTCTTGTACGCGACGTGGTCGAGCGTGCCGACGGAAAGCCGTTTCGGCTCGTCGAGTGGCCGGGCGGCGAGCGGCTTGCCTCGGCGATCCGCGTCGACCTCCGCGAGGACGGGATGCGGGCGACCGTGACCGTGTCGCGCCCCTTGAAGGGCGCCGCGGCGCCGACTGCAGACGACGTGCTCGACGCCCTGCGCGGGGCCGGCGTTACACACGGCATCAATCGTGAAGCGATTCTCGGGCTCCTGGCCGACGCGCGATACGACGAACGGATCGAGGCGGCCGCCGGCGACCCGCCGGTGCACGCGCGGTCTGCGAAGGTCGTCTATCACTTTGATCCCCACCGCGGCAGACCGTACCTCGTGATGGAGTTCGACCGGATCAACCTCCGCGAGCTGAACTTCGTGGAGAACATCAGTGAGGGGGACCTCCTCGCCGAGCTCGAGCCGCCGGTCGCCGCGAGCGACGGTCGAAGCGTCCTGGGCGACGTCGTGCCCGCGCGGCGCGAGACTGAAGAGGTTCGCCTCGTGGCCGGATCGAACACCGAGCTGCGAGCGGACGGGACGGCCCTGATCGCCACCGCCGACGGGAATGTGCGGCTGGTTCAGGGGACGGTGCTCGTTGAGCCGGTCGTGACGGTTGCATGCGTTGACTACTCGACCGGGAATATCCGGTTCGACGGCTCGGTCGTCGTCGAGAAGGACGTGGCGGACGGGTTCGTCGTGGAGGCGAAGGGCGACATCCAGATCGGTCGGGGGGTCGGTCGGGCGACCCTCAAGGCCGGCGGCAACGTGCTGCTCAAGGCGGGAGTCAACGGCGGCGGAACCGGGCGGATCGAGTGCGAGGGTGACCTGTTCGCGAAGTACCTGGAGAGCTCGACGGTCGTGAGTCACGGCAACGTCTTCGCCGAGGAAGCGATCATGCACAGCCACGTGACCACGTGGAAGCACTGCGTGCTCAACGGCCGTCGCTCGGAGATCATCGCGTCCACGATCGTCGTGGCCGGCTCACTCTGGTGCAAGAAGCTCGGCTCGATCGCCGAGGCGCCCACGCGTGTGTCAATCGGCGTCAATCCCGGGTTGCTCGAAGCGTTCCGCACCACGAGGCAGGAGATCGAGTCGTGTGAATCGCGGATGGGCGACCTTGAACGTCAGGTTGACCAGATCGACCGGGCTGTTACCGACGGGCGGACGGAGCAGAAGCTGCTCCAGCAGAAGCTGCTCCAGCAGAAGCTCCTCGATCTGCGCGAACGGCTTGCCGCTGAGTTGACCGAGGCGCGGATGCGTATGCCGGAGTTGCGTCACCGGCTTCATGGATATCGCGAGAACCTGGACGCGTCGCGCGAGAGCCGGCTCGTCGTAGAGGACACGATCTTCCACGGCGCGGTGATCGTGTTCGGCGCCCGCGAGTACTACCCGCCGGAGAAAGGGGCGCGGAAGACCGTCCTGCGCTCCGGCGTCGACGGCATCCGGGAGGAGGGCTACAACCCCGCCGCAAAGCCACGGTTCTCATTCGAGGGTCATTGACTCTGAGTCATTGACGAGGCGAGGTCACCGGGCAATCGGCGCTATCCGCTGCACCCATCGTTCGCGGTCAAAGCCGAAGAGGAACTCACCCTCGATCTCGAGCACGGGGTAGGGCACCCGATCGCCGTAACGCTGCCGGAACTCGTGCAGCACCGGACGGCGTATCTCCGGGTCGAGCGTGTCGAGGTAGACCATCTCGAACGGCACCTGCTGCTCCTCAAGCAGGTCCCTGCCTTCCTTGCAGTGCTCGCAGGATGAAAGACCATAGAAGTAGACCGGAGGTGCGTCAGGGCGGTCCGGAACCTGTCTGGATCTCGCGTATGGGATGGTTTCAAACATGACAACTCCCGTTTGGTACAGCCTGAGTATACCAGCCAGGCAGCATTCCGTCCAAGTGCCCGCAAGCTGCGGGCGCACGCTGCGCCGCAAGCCGCGCCGCCGCCTTGACCCGGCGGCGGCAGGCGCGTATAAGTATGCGGACCCCCACGGCTCCATTCATGAGAAGACGAAGCCTTCCGATTTCAGCCTCATCTGGTCGCACTGATCGCAGCTCACGACAACTCGGTCTCGCCGTATCCACCCGGTCGGCCGGGTTCGTCGTACTCGGGGGGCCGTAGATGATCGCCCACGTGTCGCTTGCCGCGGTCTACTTCGCCGGCGCCGGTGCCGCCGCCTATCTCGCCGTCCGGTCCTGGCACAGGGACAGCCCGGTGGGCAAGGAGTTGACCTGGTTCGCGGTGTGTGTGGCGCAGTGGTCCTTCTTCTACGCTCTTGAGTCGCTGTCGAGATCCCCCGGGTATCGTGAGCTCTGGTCGCAGTTCGCATACATAGGCACCTACGGATCGGTCGTGTTCATGGTGCGCTTCTGCGTACGATGGCTGCGTCCCCGGCTCGCCGGCGCCTGGATGTCGCTGCTCTGGATCGTTCCGGTCTTCATGGTCGTCGCCGCCTTCACGAATCCACTCCACGGTCTCGTCTGGACGGACGTCCGTCCCGCGCCCGTCGATTTCGTCTACGAGTACGTCCGCGGCCCTCTCTTCTGGGTCGGCGCCGTGTACGCCTACCTGCTGATCGCGTCGTCGACCGTGCTGGTGGCCGTTGCGGTTACGCGCCGCACCGGGATCTACCGGAAGCAGGCGCTGTTCGTGCTCTGCGGGATCGCCGTGGCCACCGGCGGCAACCTCGTCTACGTGTCGGGGGCGCTCGGTTCGTTCTCGCTCGACGTGACGCCGCTCGCGCTCGCCGTCTCCGCGGGCTTTCTGCTCGCCGGGGTATCGCGGGCAAGGCTCCTCGAGCTCGTCCCCGCTGCGCGGCACCGGGTAGTCGACGTCATGCCCGACGGGCTGATGGTGCTGGACGAGGAGTTCCGGGTCGTCGACTGGAACCAGGCCGCGGTCGACCTCTGGCGCCTGGACCGGTCTGCCCTGACCGGCGTACCGATTGCCGAGCTGGTTCCCGGCTGGGAGCAGGTCGTGCCCGCAGATCCGCCGGACCTCTTCTCTGCTTCGCTCGAGCAGGGCGAAGACTTCATGGTGTGCCACCATATAGACGTGGAACTCTGCCGATTCTCCGGACGCGGCGGCTTCCAGCGAGGATGGATCGCGCTCTTCCACGACTCCACGGAGCTGCGCGCCACGGAGCGCAGCCTCCAGGAGGCAAATGCCCGGCTCGAGGCCCTGAACCGGGAGCTCGCGCGCCAGGCGGTACACGACAGCCTCACCGGTCTCTACAACAGGAGCTATCTCGACGAGGCGCTGCCCCGCGAGCTCGCTCAGGCAGACCGGCACGGCGCCTCCGCGGGCGGTACCGTCGGCCTGCTCATACTCGACGTCGATCACTTCAAGCAGGTCAACGATCTGCACGGGCACGCGATCGGTGACCGCGTGCTCATGCACGTGGCCGCGCTCGTACGCGACCAGGTTCGCGCGGGCGACATCCCGTGTCGGTACGGCGGCGACGAGCTGGTCGTCGTGATGCCCGG
>SKQU01000171.1 GCA_007118855.1 Spirochaetaceae bacterium | reverse complement strand
GGTGTGGGCGAACCGGCTGTAGACGAGATAACGCCCCGTTGGCGGTGTCGACACATCATGGACCGCCCATCGCCCCTGGAACCGCGCGTACTCCTCGATCACCTGTGGATGGGCCGCATGCGGCAGGACCGTGATCCTGTCGGTCGTCCCGAATCGTCGCTCGTGCGACAGCAGGTACACGTCAAGCTCGTGCTCCGCCCGGTGTATCAGCGAGTAGAATGTCAACCGCTCGAGCAGCTGTGCGAAGAGCAGCACCGTACCGGCGCCCGGCGGTGACTGATTCACAATGTGGAGAAACTCGTGACCGGCGAACGCATCGACCGTTGCGCCGAGTCGCTCGAGATCCCCGCCGAGGTTCTGCGACAGCGTCTTGAGCGAGCTGCGATACGAGCCCTGGATCTGACGGCTCGTCGTGTTGATCGCCACGCTCGTCGAAATAAGCCCGATCGCCACGATCGGGGCGAGAACCGCGACGAACCCTCCGATCAGCTTGACGCCTATCGACGGTCGCGGCCACTTCCAGCGTCCGCCCGGCGGTACGAGTTTTCGCATCAACCTGATTCCATTGTTGCCCCGTTCCGGCCCCGGCGGCAGTGCCGAATCGAAGAAATCGTGCTCATATCTCAGTATCCGACACGAACCTCCGTACGTCCAATCAGCTCGTCTAGAGAACGGGTGAGATCCGGATCAGGGTCCTCCAAGGCGTACGGGCGCTCGCATCCGGCGACCCGCAGTCGTCTGCGGTATCCCTCGGTGAGCAACACGGAAACGGAGAACTCCGGTACGACAGAACAGATCGCCTCGTTCGAGAAGCACATGGCAAACTGGTGCACGCCGGCAAGCGCCCAGGAGCGGTCGGGGAACGCTTCGATGATGATCTCAGCGGGAACGCTCGCGTAGGAAGCGTCGACGGCAAGCACCTCCGCAAGTCGGTCGTGGACGGCGCGCCAGGTGAGCGACTCGCCCACCAGGTTGAAGGTCCTCCGTCGCGACTGCTCGGGTCTGCGAATCAGGCCGTGGAGGGCCACGGCTGCATCGTCGGCATGCAGAAAATGGGTGGGCAGCACCCCGCGGTCGTGGATGAGAAGGGGCTTGCCACGGACCAGACGAAAAGGCGCCGTACCGTCGCCCTGCAGAATCCCCGGCCAGTCGGAATGGTCGTTGTACGTCGCGTGAAACCTCACCGTCGTGGCGGGGAACCGGATGCCGTCCGCCGCCTGCGCGAAGACGAGCTCCGCCTCCCGTTTGTTTTTCGCGTAGGTGTCGGAGGGATTGCACGGATGATCTTCGGCGACCGGGAAGCACCGCGGCGGGCCGTACACCCAGACCGTGGAGATGTAGACGAAGTGTCCGCACCGGCCGGCAAAGGCCGCCACGTCGGCACGCGCCTGGTCGCCGTTCCAACAGATGAAATCGAGCACCGCGTCGTAGCTCGCATCGCGGGCCGCCGCCTCGAGCGCGCCGGGCTCATCGCGATCGCCCTGGAGGGTTCGCACATCCTCCGGAAGCGCCACCTGCCGCCGGCCGCGGTTGAATACGGTCACATCGTGCCCGGCCCGCGCGAGCGCCCAAGTGAGCGACGTGGAGATCTCTCCGGTCCCTCCGACGATGAGCACCTTCATGGTTCCATGATAGGCCGCCCGCGGGTATATGGCAAATGCAGAGGAGCGCGCCGGCGCCTTCCGTCTCACGACTCCGTCGCCCCGGACTCCGGCATCGCGGTAGCCCCAATTCCGCCGCGATGATAAGGTGGCCCCGGAGCTTTCAATGAGCGCACAGCGACGACCGAACATCCTCTTCTGCCTCGCGGACGATGCGAGTCTGCACTTCGGCGCCTACGGCTGTCCGTGGGTGAGCACGCCCGCCTTCGACCGAGTGGCGCGCGAGGGGGTGGTCTTCACCAACGCCTTTACGCCAAACGCCAAGTGCGCGCCGAGCCGCGCGGCGATCCTCACCGGGCGTAACAGCTGGCAGCTCGAGGATGCGGCGAACCACCAGGCGTACTTTCCGGCACGGTTCAAGACCGTCTGGGAGGCGCTCGGCGAGCATGGGTACCACGCCGGGCACACCGCCAAGGGATGGGCGCCGGGAGACCCGGGAACGAAGGATGGAAAGCGGCGCGAGCTCACCGGGCCTGCGTACAACGACCGCACGCACGAGCCGCCCACCTCGTGCATGAACCGCACCGACTACGCGGCGAACTTCACCGACTTCCTCGACGCGAAGCCGGACGACCGTCCCTTCATCTTCTGGCACGGCGCGACCGAGCCGCACCGGCCCTACGAGTACCGTAGCGGCATCGAGAAGGGCGGCCGCAAGCCTTCCGACGTCGACCACGTCTACGGCATCTGGCCGGACAACGAGGTTGTGCGCACCGACCTCCTCGACTACGGGTTCGAGATCGAGCAGTTCGACCGGCACGTGGGACGGATGGTCGAGGAGCTCGAGCGGCGGGGGGAGCTCGAGAACACGATCGTCGTGGTCACAAGCGACAACGGGATGCCCTTCCCTCGGGCAAAGGGCCAGGAGTACTACTACAGCAACCACCTGCCGCTCGCGATCAGGTGGCCCGGAGGCGTGAAGAACCCGGGGCGAACGGTGAGCGATCCGGTGAGCTTCATAGACTTCGCGCCCACCTTTCTCGAGGCGGCCGGAGTGACGGCGGAGGCGGCGGGCATGGAGCCTGTCACCGGCCGCAGCCTCAGCGACCTGCTCGCCGATGAGCCGACCACGAAACGCGACACGATCCTGATTGGCAAGGAGCGCCACGACCTGGGCCGCCCCGGTGACGTGGGCTACCCCATCCGCGGCATCCTGCGAGGAGGCTGGCTCTACCTGCGTAACTACGAGCCCGACCGGTGGCCGGCCGGAAACCCTGAGACCGGGTACATGAACTGCGACGGCAGCCCCACGAAGAGCGAGATCCTCCGGCTCCGGCGCGACCCCGAAGAGGGCAAGTACTGGCGGTGGGCCTTCGGCAAGCGACCGGCCGACGAGCTCTACCACGTCGATGAGGACCCCGACTGCCTGACCAACCTGGCCGACGATCCGGCGCACCGCGAACGGGCCCGCACGCTATCTGCGGCGATGGAAGCGCTTCTGCGCGAGCAGGGCGACCCGCGCCTGACCGAAGACGTGAAGCTCGACGAGAATCCCGTCGCGAACCCTGAGATGCGGGGCTTCTACAAGCGATTCCTGTCCGGAGACGTCAAGGTGGCGCAGTGGATCAGCCCGGATGATGTGGACCCGCAGGCGGCCGACGCAACGACCGAGGCCAAACCATGAGCGACCTCTTTCTCCCCTCCTTCGCGAGCTCGGACCGTGATCTCAACGACGCCTTCCGCATCGCACTCGGCGACATCCACGGAAACACCCACTGGTATCGCGACGGGCTCCTCGACGAGCCGCGCCCCTGTCTCATGGCCGGGCTCGACTACGATACGCCCTGGACGCGTGACGCGGCGATCAACGCATGGAACGCCTGCGGGCTCCTGCGCGAAGAGGTATGCCGCGATACGCTTCTCAGTGTACTCGAGCACCGAGCGGGACGCCTGCTGATAGGAGGGCAGTACTGGGACGCGATGATCTGGACCCTGGGCGCGTGGGAGCACTACCTGTTCACCGGCGACCAGGCGTTTCTGCGTCTCGCCTTTGAGGCGACGAGCAATTCGCTCGACTTCTTCGAGCAGACCGAGCTCGACGAGTTGACCGGGCTCTTTCGCGGCCCGGCGGTGTACGGCGACGGAGTCGCGGCATACCCCAACCGTTACGTCGCCCTGCCCGACCGCCCGAGCGGCATCCTCGAATGGCCGCGCGCCAACCCGGCTGCGCGCGCGAGGCCCGGGTACGGCATTCCCATGCATGCCCTGTCGACCAACTGCGTCTACCTGCGTGCCTACGAGCTTGCAGCTCGGATCGCAGCGGAGCTCGGTGTCGCGGCGGACCCCTCGTGGACGGAAAAGGCGGACGCGCTTCGCGCGCAGATCAACGCACATTTCTGGGACGGCGAGCGCGGAACCTACCGCTACCTCGTGGATGCAGAGGGCGGCTGCGACCGGCAGGAAGGGATGGGGATCGCCTTGGCAATGCTCTTCGGCGTTGCAGACCCCGCCCGCGCCGCGCTGCTGTGCGAGCGCACCCACCGCACCGCCGCGGGCATTCCCTGCGTATGGCCTGCTTACGAGCGGTACGCCTCCGTCGAGCCGGGATACAGCTACGGCCGCCACTCGGGAACGGTCTGGCCGCACATCCAGGGTTTCTGGGCCGACGCCTGCGCCGGTTCCGGCCGTACAGATCTCGCCTTTGAGGAGCTCTCCCTCCTGGCACGCGCCGCGGCACGCGACGCCCACTTCACCGAGATCCTCCATCCGGATACGGGTCTTCCCTACGGCGGCCTGCAGGAGAGCGGCAGCGAGGGCATCCGGCTCTGGCCGAGTTGCCGACGCCAGACCTGGAGCGCGACCGCCTTCCTGCGCGTGATCCTTCGCGTGGTGTTCGGCATGAGCCCCGGGATTGAAGGGCTCGCCCTCGCCCCGGTGCTTCCGCCCGGGGTGGAGGAGGCTGTGATCGACGGGCTGCGTTACCGGGGCGCATCGCTTCGGATTGCGCTTCGCGGTACGGGATCGCGAATCGTCTCGTGCACCATAGACGGGCAACCTGTTGACCGCGTCGTGATCGAGCCGGGCCGTCACGGTCGCACGGTAGAGATCGCACTCGGACCGTAGGACCGGGTGCGTGACAGGGTCGCCACGAGGTCCGCGAGACGTGATAGGATGGCCTCGTGAACGAAGAGATCGCGATCGCCTACGGACGCACCGGTCTGACGGTATCCGTACCGGCTGAGTACCGGCCTGTGGTGCTGCGCGGCGCCTCTGCGCCGCCGCTTGACGACCCGCGGGGCGCCATCGTTCGGGCGCTTCGCGAGCCTATGGGATGCGAGCCGCTCGCGCGCCTGGCCGCGGAGGCGGTCAGGCGTTCGCGGAAAGAGGGCGACGACGAACCACGGGTCGGAATCGTGTTCAACGATATCACGCGCGCGACACCCAACGAGTTGATCGTGGGTGGTGTCATCGAAGAGCTCCTGCGGGCAGGCGTCAGTGAGCGCTGCATCACCCTGTTCAACGCTACCGGAACGCACCGCACGCAGACTCGGGAGGAGCTCGAGGAGATCCTCGGCGCAGAGCTCGTGCAGCGGTTTCGCATCGTGCAGAACGAGTGCGAGGCGCCTGGGGCGCATACACACGTCGGCACGACCAGCGGAGGAAACGAAGTCCGGATCCTCACCGAGTTCCTGCGCCAGGACATCCGCATCGCGACCGGGTTCATCGAGCCCCACTTCTTCGCGGGCTACTCGGGCGGCGGCAAGGCCGTCGTGCCGGGACTCGCCCATCTCTCGACGATTCTTCACAATCACGGCCCGGCGCACATGGACGACCCGGACGCGACCTGGGGCCGGACGAAGGGCAATCCGCTCTGGGACGACCTGTCGCAGGCCGCAGGCTTTGCCGATCCGATCTTTCTCGTCAACGTGACGATGGACGGCGAGAAGCGCGTCACGGGCGTCTTTGCCGGTGACCGTCTCGCGGCGCACGAAGCCGGATGCCTCGCGGTGGAGAAGCACGCCGTCGTGGCGGTCGATGGTGAGTTTGATATTGTCGTCACCTCGAACTCCGGCTACCCGCTCGACCTCAACCTCTACCAGGCGGTGAAGGGAATGAGCGCCGCGGCACGGATCGTCCGGCCGGGAGGCGAGATCATCATCGCGGCCGAGTGCTCCGACGGCGTACCCAGCCACGGGCTGTTCGGCCGCCTGGTCGCGGAGGCCGAGTCGCCCGACGCACTCGTGGCCAGGCTCCGTACGCCGGAGTACCAGGTCCGTGACGCCTGGCAGGCGCACGTCTTCGCGCTCGTTGCCCGCAAGGCGCGGATCACCCTCGTCTCGAACGGAATCAGACCATCAGAGGTGCCGCAGGCGCTCTGCCGTCAGGCCGCGTCTGTAGAGGATGCGCTGCAGACAGCACTGCAAACGGCAACCGCCATCCGCTCTGAAGACGCCCCCTCGCTCTGCATTCTTCCCGACGGCCCGCTCACGATCCCGGTGGTTCGGGCCGCCGAACAAGGTGCCGTTCGACCATGCGGCAGAGGAACTCCGCCGTCCGCCGGGTGAGATCGAGCTGGTAGAGCTGCTGGTCCCTGGTTGCAAGCACGGCGATATTTCCGTGCGTCTCCACGCGCATGATCTCAGACCAGGCGAGCCAGGCCGCTGACGATCCGAGTGTTCCGGCGATGCCGATCCCGTGCGGCGTGACGATCACGACCCACCGCAGCGCGTCGTAGACGCTGATCGCAGCGAGCGCGACCAGGAGACCGACGGCGACGAGGGGAATGAGGCCCCCGGGCCCCCAGACCGAGTCGGCCGCACGGGCTGCGGAGACCGGCAGAAACCCGGCGGCGGGAATCAGGAGCGCGGCACCGAGCAGGATGCGGACGTTTCGTTGGTGGGGTGGTCTGCGGAGTCGTATACGCATGGTTTCCCGATCGCGAGCTCAGTCGCTCAGTATGGAGTCGATCCTCTCCATCACGTCATCAGTGAGCTTTGGAACGACGTCGAGCGCCTTCATGTTGCTCTCCACCTGACTCGCGCGCGAGGCTCCCGTGATAACGGTGCTGACGTTCGGGTTCTTGAGCGTCCAGGCGAGCGCCATCTGCGCCATGGGCACATCGAGTTCCTTCGCGACCTCGCCGAGCTTTCGCACTTTGGCGAGCTTCGCCTCACTGCCTTCGCCGAGCAGCGCGTTGCGCAGCCACTCGTAGCCGGGCAGACTGAGTCGCGAGTCGTCGGGAATTCCGTCGTTGTACTTGCCGGTCAGCAGACCGGAGGCGAGCGGAGACCAGATCGTCGTCCCCAGCCCATACTCCTTGTAGAGCGGCCCGTACTCTTTCTCGAACCGGTCGCGGGCGAGCATGTTGTACTGCGGCTGCTCCATGAGCGGCGGAATGAGGTTGTGCTGACGGGCGACCTGGTGCGCCTGCGTGATCGCTTGAGCGCTCCACTCGCTGGTGCCCCAGTAGAGCACCTTGCCGCGCATGATGAGGCTGTGCATCGCCCAGACGGTCTCCTCGACGGGCGTCTGCGGGTCGGGCCGGTGACAGAAGTAGAGGTCGAGATAGTCGAGCTGCATTCGCTCGAGCGCCTGATCGCACGCCTCGAAGACGTGCTTGCGGCTGAGCCCTCGCTGGGTGGGACGCTGCTCCGGCAGGAAGCCGAAGAAGACCTTGGAGCTCACGATATAGCTGTCGCGGCGCCACCCGTTCTGCTTGAGCACTTCTCCCATGATGATCTCTGCTTTACCGTTCGCGTACCCTTCGGCGTTGTCGAAGAAGTTCACCCCGGCGTCGTAGGCGGCGACCATACACTTCTTCGCCTCGTCGACCTGCAGCTGCGTGTCGAAGGTGACCCATGCGCCGAACGAGAGCGCACTTACCTTGAGGCCCGAACGGCCCAGATTGCGATACTCCATGCATCCTCCTGATCTTCCCAAAGTACTGACAACCACGCTTCCCGCAAAACCGGTCTACGGACCGGAGGATTTTCCTGCTGCCGAGTCGGGCGTCGTACCGCAGGCCGTGTCCAGCGCGAGCGCGATCATCTCGCGGAAGCTCGACTGCCGCTCCCGATGCGAAAGCTGCTCGCGATTCACCAGGCTGTCACTCACCGTGCAGATCGCGAGAGCACTCGCACCGGCGCGAGCCGCGAGGGTGTAGAGCGCATTCGCCTCCATTTCCACGGCGAGCACCCCGTACCCTGCCCAGTGCTTCCACGCGTTCGGATCGTCCTGGTAGAAGGTGTCGCTTGAGAGGACATTGCCGGCGTGAAACCGCAGTCCGCGCTCGGCGGCAAGCGCGCATGCGCGGGCGAAGAGGTGGTAGTCCGCGCATGGGGCATAGTCCATCCCGGCGAACCGCAGTCTATTGTGGGCGGAGTCCGTGGAGGCGCTCATCGCAATGACCACGTCGCGAAGCGCTACGGATTCCTGGCAGGAGCCGCACGAACCGATGCGCAGGAGCGTCCGGCACCCGTAGTCGCGCAGGAGCTCGTTCACGTAGATGGAGATTGACGGGATCCCCATGCCGGTCCCCTGCACGGATACCCGAACGCCCTTCCAGGTTCCCGTGTATCCGAGCATGCCGCGCACCTCGTTGTAGCAGACCGCATCGTCGAGAAACTCTTTCGCCGCGAACTCGGCTCGAAGGGGATCACCTGGCAGGAGCACGATCTCCGCGATGTCGCCCTTCTCCGCACCTATGTGTACGCTCATGGTTCAAGCATACCGGATGCGCGGCGATAGGCAAATCCGCGCCAGACGGACCCGTGACCTTCGCCCCGGGGCTGCGGTACTATGGGCGGCGATGAAGAAGATCCGAGTCGCGGTGATATTCGGCGGTCGGTCGGCCGAGCACGAGATCAGCCTCCTTTCGGCGCAGAACGTGGTCGCGTCGCTCGACACGAGCAAGTACGAGCCGGTCCTGATCGGGATCGACCGAAAGGGACGCTGGTTCCTCAACGAGGGGACGATGCATCTGCTCGACGCCTCGGACGCAGGCAGGATTCGACTCGCGGACGACACGAGCGAGGTGGGGCTTCTGTCCACGGGAGCCTCGAGCCGACTCGTGGCGCTCGAAGGGGGCACACTCGGTACGGTCGACGTGATTTTCCCGGTGCTTCACGGCCCATACGGGGAGGACGGGACGATCCAGGGGCTCGCGAAGCTCGCAGACATTCCCTGCGTGGGCGCCGGAGTCCTCGGGTCGGCCGTCGGCATGGACAAGGACGTGATGAAGCGCCTGCTCCGCGATGCCGGGGTCCCCATAGCTCCCTTCCGTGTCGTCCTCGCTCACCGCTCAGGCGAGCTTCCCTACGAGACGGCGGCAGCTGAGCTCGGCCGCTCGATCTACGTCAAGCCGGCGAACCTGGGGTCGTCGATCGGCATCTCGCGCGTCCGCGACGCAGCGGGCTACGAGGCCGCGCTGCGCGAAGCGTTCACGTACGACCGGAAGGTCGTGGTGGAACAGGAGGTGCCCGGACGCGAGATCGAGGTCTCGGTCCTTGGCAACGAAGATCCCGTCGCCTCGGTCCCCGGGGAGATCGTGCCTCAGGACGGCTTCTACTCGTACGCGGCGAAGTACCTCGACGAGAACGGAGCCCGGCTTCTCATCCCGGCCGACCTCACCGACGAGCAGACGCGAACCGTCCAGGAGACGGCGGTGCGCGCCTTCGAAACCCTGTGCTGCGAAGGGATGGCTCGGGTCGACGGCTTCCTGACAAACGACGGCACCTTCGTCGTGAACGAGATCAACACGATTCCGGGATTCACCCGGATCAGCATGTACCCCAAGCTCTTCGCCGCCTCCGGGATCGGGCCGCAGGAGCTCACCGACCGGCTCATCCAGCTCGCAATCGCACGTCACCGCGCAGACGCGGCACTCGACCTGGAGCCCGACCGGAAGCGGTGAGCGCGGAGCGGGAATCGACCTTTTTCCTGAGTTTTTAAGTCGGAATAGTTGACGGTTGTCGCTGAAGAGTGTTACGGGTTAGTCATGCGACATCAAGAAAGAGAGAGGAATGGATCCTGGATGCACCCGGCGGGCATGGCGATCGCGGCGATCGTGTTGTTGCTCGCGGCGTGCGCAGACCCGACGTTGCCGACCAACGGAGGCACCGCGGGGTTCTCTACGCCCCCGGTGATCGCCGACTACGGCAATAACCGGGTCGTTCGGTTCGATGACATGGAGGGTACGGGATGGGTTGCGACGGACATCTCGGGAAGCCCGTCCGATGCGGTCGTCGATGCCGACGGCAGGATCTGGATCGGTCTGGAATTCACATCGTCGTCAGGGATGTGGACGATCGCGGGGTTCGACTCGCTGGAGGCGGAGCCGGTCGTCGCTTCACAGGAAATGGCGACGGTCACGGCCTTCACCGTCGATGCAGCCGGAGGTTTTGTCTACGCGGCAGGCGAGCTCAACGGCTCACGCGGGTTGGTGCGCCTGACCATCGATGCCGGCGAGGGGGAGCTCGTCGATCCGGAGGAGATTGACGACAGCTACCTGGGCGACGCGACCCTGTTCCGAACCTCCGGACTCCACTATGCCGGCGGAGCGCTCTATGCGGTCACGATCCTCGACGGCGGTGACGGACCGGACACGGTGTCGCTGTTCAAGGTCGGTCTCGACGGATCAGCCCTGGCGGTGTTTCCCTTCGACGACCCGGTCCCGGACGGGCTGAACTGGCTTGGGCGTCGCTACCTTGGTGATGTGACGGTGCGAAACGGACGAGTATACGTCGCTGACGCAATTGGCGGCCGGATCATCGAGCTCGACACGGACCTCGAGGAGCTCGGCAGGTTCGGGATCCCGTACGACAAGGAGTCGGAAGACCCGATCGCGGATCTGGAGTTCTACGGGCCAAGCAGGTTCGCGGCGCTGCCGCCGGAAGACCCGTGGTTCGTCGTCCTGGACGAAACCAAGGACGGTTTTCCGCGGGTGAGTCGGGTCGTACGGTTCTCGGACATGACCGGGTCAAACTGGGCCGCGTACGGCGAGCACGGCGCCTTTGGCGCCGACGAAGGAGAGTTCGCCTTCTTCGACTTCTGTTGATGCGCAGCAGCGCGGCACTCGGCAGCGCGGCGGCTGAATGAGACGCGCGCCCGGCAGAGGAGACAGGCAGGTCGTCCTCTCCACCGTGTCGTCGGGCCGCATCGAGTGCGTCCGCCGGCTGCTCGACTCGCTGGAGGCGGTGGATGCGCCCGTTCAGATCGTGCTCGACGCGCCCGACCCAAGTCCGGCGACGGGCTCGATCAGGGAGTTCGCGCACCAACACACCAGGTGGACCAACCGGCCGGTGGAGGTGTACTCGCTCGATGACCGACGCCGGCTCGCGGCTGAGCTTGCAGGCGACCCGCGGTTGGCGAGGATTCCTGCGGAGGTAATCGAGTTCGCGCTCCTCGGCGACCGATCGCTCCCGCCTGCGGTTGGTGCCGCGCGAAACTGTGAGTACCTGCTCGGCGGCAACCGAATCGTAGTCAGCCTTGACGACGATGTGGTCGCCCGCGGGGTGCGGCTTGCGAAGAGACCACGCCGGAATCTCGAGATTCTGCCCGGTGTGCGCGACCTCGAGTGCAGGTTCTACCCGAACAGGGATTCGCTTCTGGGCGAGACGACTCTGGAGTCGATCGACGTGGCCGCCGAGGCGCGGCGGCTTCTCGGGCGGCGCGCGCGAGACAGCGGGCGCCCCGACGATCGCCCTGATATGGCGGTGTTCGGGACCGCCGGCGACGGCGGCATAGGCCACCGTCACTTCGTGTTCTCCGGCCAGGTCGCGATCAGCGCGAGCGACGCCTGCGACTGGCGAGACAGTCCGAGCGTGTTCGAAGGGCGTGAGCTCCTGAGGGTGGCGCGCAGGTACTTCCTCACACCGCATCCTTTCTACATGACCGGGGCCGCCGCGCTGCGGGGAGATGCGCTCCTGCCTCCCTTCTTCCCGAACGGGATGCCGGAGGACGCGTTGTTCGGGGCGATGCTGTCCCGTCTCTACGACGACTCGCTCAAGGCCCATGCACCGGTCGCGCTCTATCACGACGCGCCCTCAGAGGATCATCTGTCCGTCACACCGGCCGGCGAGATGTCGTTCTCTCTCTGCCGGATCCTCAGGATCCTCCTTCTGCAGTTCGCACCGTCTGCCGGATCGAGGGCGACACGGCTGCGTGCCTTTGGTGCGTGGCTGCGCTCACGGACGGAAGCAGATCACGGTGAGTTCCGTGGGTGGATCGAAAAAGCGGTTCTCGATTCGCTTTCCGGCTATGCGCTGCTTGTGGACCGGCGAATAGAGAAGCTCGAGCTGCCGGAATCCCGTCTGGGCGTGGCGTTGCGCGATCTGCGGCAGCACCTGGCCGGACGGACGGCGGACAGAAGGGTGTTGCCACTCCGCGACTTCGCGGAGCGCGGCCTTGACGCTGCATCCCAGTTCGCCGAGATGCAGCGGTTGTACCGTCTCTACGCAGAGGTGCTCCAATCCTGGGACGAAATCGTGGTCACCGCGCGGGGCTCCGCGACGGTCGCGCCTGCTCCACGAGCCAGCACAGAATGGCGAGCCCGGCCGGGTCGAGCGCTTCCTGGAACTCGTCGAGCTCTTCCTGAGTGAACTCGCCCCAAAGAAGCAAGCCCTTGCCGGCGCTCTGGATCGCCTTCGAGATCTCGAGCATGCGCTCCTTCTCCCACACGCCGGTCTCCCGGTCCAGGTTGATCTCAAAAGCGTCGAGCTCAGGGATGCGCGACATCGGTTCGACGATGTGGAGCCCACCTGCGTGCAGGTGGGCGAGCGAGTACTCGAATGCCGAGAGCACCTTGCGGTCGAACTCGAGCAGCACCGACTCGTAGAGCTTCGGAGAAAGGATGGTCGAAGCATCGACCTGGTAGTCGTGCATGGGACCGGGAGCGAAGATGCTCCACCGTGTGAGGTAGCCGCCGTTCCATGGTCCTCGCAGGTCGATGCCGCGCCGGGCGACGGCGATGATGAGATCGGCGAATCGATCGGCGAGCTCGCGCATGTCGTCCGGTCGGTCCATGAGCAGAACGCAGAACTCGACCTCGCCGAGGATCGCCGCGAGCATGTCCACGACGCCGCGCAGGTGCAGCTGCTCCACGGCGAACCGGCCGCCGGAGATCTCCGCGGCGCGGGCGAGCATCCGGTCCATCACCGCAAGCCATGGCGAGGCGAGCGCCTCCTCCACGTTGAAGCGGGCGAGTACCGTGTCCAGGTCCTCCCCGGTCGGCCGCGCAACGCACCCATGAGAAGAGACGAAGACAGGGCAGCCGATGAGCGCCCCCATCCACGCCTGCGGATAGGCGGGCGCGACGGTGTTGAAGAGGTCTCCCCTGGTGAGCTCGCCGCCGCCCTGGACTGTAACCATGCGATCCAGATCGACGTCGGTCGGCTCGATCCGCAGGGGTTCCGCGGCCCACCGGCATCCGGCGATCGGCCAGGGTCGAGGCTTCCACACCATGGGTCCCGGACACACATGGAGGAGCGGCCGGTCGGAAGGCTCACGACGCCAGAATGCCGCGTGACGGGCAATGAGAGCGCGCAGATTCTCGTCGTGGTCGATCATCGCACCGCATCTCCCTCCCGACCGCCTTGCCCGGGTTCGAGTGCCTCGGCCAGTGCGCCGACGGTACCACGGCTGGATGCCAGGGTCAACGTGACCGGAGCAGCGGGAGGTGGCAGAAACGGAGCTGTCGTGGCATCATGGGCCAGGGAACCAGAAGGAGCACGGGATGGCAACCTTTCAGACGGTGGAACACGAGGCCGACCTCTGTGTCGTGGGCGGCGGGCTTTCCGGAGTGTGCGCGGCGATCGCGGCCGCGCGTCACGGCGCGAAGGTGGTGATCGTCCAGGATCGGCCCGTGTTCGGTGGTAACGCGTCGAGCGAGATTCGCATGTGGGTCTGCGGCGCGCACGGGATGAACCGGCGCGAGACCGGGATCATCGAGGAGATCGAGCTCGAGAACATCTACCGCAACCCGAACAAAGTGTATTCGGTCTGGGACACGATCCTCTTTGAGACGGTCAGGGCCGAGCCGAATGTCACGTCGATCCTGAACTGCTCGGTGTGCGACGCGCAGACGAGCGGCGGATCGCCCGGCGACGGAACGCCCATTCGAAGCGTCACCGGCTGGCAGACGACCACGCAGCGATGGCATACGGTGCGCGCCTCGCTCTTCGCCGACTGCTCGGGCGACTCGGTGCTCGCTCCCCTGTGCGGCGCCGAGTACCGCGTGGGCCGGGAGGCGCGAGGAGAGTTCGACGAGTCGATCGAGCCGGAGGTCGCCGACCGCAGGACGATGGGCATGAGCTGCCTCATCCAGGCACGGGAGCTCGAGCATCCGGTGCAGTTCATCGCTCCCGCCTGGGCGAAGCGCTACGAGTCGGCCGACGATCTGCCGCACCGGGGGATCGACCCGTTCACCACGAATTACTGGTGGATCGAGCTCGGCGGCGAAGACGACTCGATCCACGACACTGAGTCGATTCGCGACCGCCTGCTCGCCGAGGTCTACGGAGTCTGGGACCTCATCAAGAACCGTAGCGGTATCAAGGGCGTGGAGAACCTGGAGCTCGACTTCATAGGGTTCCTGCCGGGCAAGCGGGAGAGCCGACGCTATACCGGCGATCACATCATCACGCAGAACGACGTCCGTTCAGGCGGTCGCTTTGACGACGTGGTCGCCTACGGGGGCTGGTCGATGGACGACCATCATCCGGCCGGGATCGGGCATCCAGGCGAGCCGACGATCTTTCACGAAGCGCCATCGCCGTGGGGGATCCCCTATCGCGCGCTCTACTCGCGGAACGTCCGGAACCTCATGTTCGCCGGGCGCAACATCAGCGCCACGCACATCGCGCTCTCCTCGAGCCGCGTCATGCGCACCTGCGCGATCATCGGGCAGGCGATGGGCACGGCGGCCGCGCTCTGTGTCCGTCACGGCCTCTCGCCGCGCGAGCTGAGTGCGAAGCGCATCGCGGACCTGCAGCAGGCCTTGATGGACGACGACTGCTGGCTTCCCGGTCACCCGCGCGCGGTACCGGAGGCCACCGGGACCGGACGGTTCACGGCGAGCGCGGGCGACCCGAGCGCGCTCGCGAACGGCGTCGACCGGCCGGTGGAGAAGAACCCTGAGGATGCGAAACTCGCGAGCCGCAATCCGGAGCGGGCAGCGGATATCGACGCGGTCGAGTGGGTGGACAACGCGTGGAGCGCTCCGGTGGGCTCGTCGGTAACACTCGAGCTCGACGGGAGTAGAACGGTGTCTCATCTGCGTGTGGTATTCGACTCTGACCTCAACCGGTACCACCGCGACATGCGGATGCGCGCAAGCTACTTCCGCTCGGACGAGCCGGTCCCGGTCGCGCCGCGGCTCGTGCGAAGCTTCCAGGTCGAGTGCCGCGGCGCTGAGGGCTGGAAGACCGTCGCGGACGTGAAGGAGAACCGGCAGCGGCTCTACCAAACCTCGATCGAACCGGTTGAGACCGACGCTGTCCGCCTGACCACCCGGCGCAGCTGGGGAGAGCCGGAGGTGAAGGTCTTCGCCTTCGACGTGGGGTAGGCGCTTCGGGCTACTGCGCGGTTACCGAGTCGACGCGCGCGAACAGCCGGCGCAGCTGTTCGGCGACCCGGGGATCGAGCGCGGGGCGGCGGAGACTCTCGATGTTCGCGTAAAGGTGGTCGAGGCTTCCGGTTCCGCTGAGCGTTACGTCGATCCCCGGTTCATGACGGACGAAGCGGTACGCCGCGTCCACGAGCGATATGGCGTCGGTCCGCTCAACCACCCAGCCCAGCGGGTCCTCGCGGCTTCCGCCGAGCTCGCGCAGGAGCCCTTCGTCGAGCTCGCCGCGGTCGATGAGGTCGCCCACGACCTCGACGAGACGTTCGCGCCGGCTGAGCGCGAGTCGCACGACGAACATCGCGAGCACGGCGATTCCCTTCGCCTGCGTCGCAGCCAGGACGCGTTCGCGCGCCGACTGGTTCAGGATGTTGAACCCCACCATCACGACGTCCCAGTACTCGTTGGCCACCGCGCGGGCGAGCATCTCGTGGCCGGGGTCGCCGTTGAACATCTCCGTGACCCCCAGAAGGCGGGCCTTCCCCGCCTCGCGGGCGCGGACGAGCCCCGGGTAGAGCCGGTCGATGACTTCGTCGTAGCGGTCGATCGTCACGCCGTGCAGATGGCAGACGTCCAGATAGTCGGTCCCGAGCACCCGCAGCCGCTCGTCCACGGAGGCTTCTATCCCGGCGGCGTCGAGGTCCTGCCAGCGGCTGATCTTCGTGGAGATCACAAGCGAATCGCGGGGCACGTCCTGGATCGCGCGTGCCACGACCTCCTCGGTTCGGTACGCCTCGGCGGTGTCGATGAAGGTCACTCCGCTTTCGATCGCCCGGCGGATCACCTCCACCGCTCCCTCGTCGCTTCCCCCGTTCTGCAGGCCAACGCGGCTCGGACCTCCGGTCCCGACGCCCATCACACTCGTAGTCACACCGGTCCCGCCCAGCTCTCTGTACTCCATCAGTCGATCTCCTCCGCGATGAACAGGAGGAGGTCGCGATCCGCACCCGCGGCGGCCGCCCCCCTGATCGTCCGCCGATCGTAGCGCATCCCGACGAGGGTGTCACGAAGCCTGGTGCCGGCGCCCTCCACCGCCTCGATGTGCCCGCGCCGCACGGCGAGCACAAGCTCGCCGGCGCCCAGGGCCCCGGGCAGACGCAGCCGCCGCACGAAGGCCGGAGTGTGTCCGTAGAGCCAGGCCCAGTCGGCGAGCTCGG
>SKQU01000287.1 GCA_007118855.1 Spirochaetaceae bacterium | reverse complement strand
GGCGCGCGCCCGTGCGGTGACCCCCTTCGGTTGACACGCGCCGTGGAACGCCGCACACTACCGGATGTGGCGATTCCCAAGGGCGACAAGGAAGGTTCCTTCACCTACAGTGACTACCTTGCCTGGCCAGACGACGAACGGTGGGAGTTGATACACGGCGTCGCGTACGATATGAGCCCTGCTCCCTCGCGGCGGCACCAGGGAGTTCTCGCGTATATTACGCATCTATTCGTCACCTACCTGGACGGCAGTCCCTGTAGTGCCTACGCAGCGCCGTTCGACGTTATCTTCCCGGAATCGGCCGATGCCGCACCCGATGAGATCGACACCGTTGTGCAGCCGGATCTCGTGGTGGTGTGCGACTCAGCCAAGCTGACCCGCCAGGGCTGCACAGGGGCACCGGACTTCGTCCTTGAGATCCTCTCTCCGACCACCGCGTTCAAGGACATGGAAGAGAAGCTTCGTCTCTACGAGAGCCACGGCGTTCGGGAGTACTGGATTCTCAACCCTGCCAACGACACGCTCATGGTCTACGCCGTGGCGCCGCGGGAACACAAGCCCGGATATCAGAAGCCGGTCCTCTTCACCTCCGACGACACGGTGGCGCCGCAACTCTTTCCGGGACTATCCGTCGGTCTTGGCCGCGTCTTTGATCGTGACAGGGAGCCTTCATAGGATTCGTTCCGGGCCGACGACGCCCTCAGATGGACTGTCTTCGAGGCTCTCCAGCCGTTCCTGACGGTGCAGCAGCGCGAGGGCGCTCCCCCCTTCCCTGCGGGAGCGCAGGCGAAGGGAGGAGCCCGGGTTCGCCCTGGGCGCGGTGCTTACTGAGCAGCGACGAGGGCACGCTGCCAGGTTCGGTCGAGGCGGGAGATGATCTGGTCGCGCGTCACGTCGCCGACGTAGTAGCTCTGCAGGAGCTTTGCCGTTTCGTCGGTGACGGCGCCGGGCAGAGACAGGTCCAGGTAGGCCCGACCCTGCGCAACCCAGGTCATCGCCTCCTGGATCCAGGGGAAGACCTCGTAGTCGTGGAAGGGCGCGACCGGGTTGAACTTGAGCGACTCGAACAGCGGCGGGGAGTCTACCGGGTCGAGCACGTAGTTCAGAAGGTCGAGCGCGAGGGACTTCTCCCGGGACTGGGGAGTGACGGCGAGCGACGTTGAAGTGGCGAGATTGATCATCGCCGCGGAGGGATCGTTACTGACCGGCAGAGGCGCGACGCCGAAGTTCAAGTTCGGGTTAGCTGAGAGAATCGAGTCGGCCATCCAGGGCCCCTGGACCCACATCGCCGCGACGCCGTTGGCGAAGTCCGCTGATCCGGCGGCACTGCCGACCTCGAACGGCCGGTCGCTGCCGTTGGCCATGATGAGGTCAATGATCTCAAACACCTGCGCGACGTCGGCGTACGAGCCGGTGCCCTCGTTCATCCGCTCGACGAAGTCCGGGGCCTGGGAGTTCACCACGCCACCGAGCGACAGCGCCATCATGAGCTGCGGGATCCACGACTCCTGGAATGCGAGAAGGAAGGGAGTTACATTCGCGTTATCAAGCGCGGCGATCACGGCCTCCATCTCGGCGATCGTGCGCGGCGGCTCGAGACCGAGATCAGCGAAGATGTCGCGGTTGTAGAGATAGCCCCACGAGAGGCTCTCGAGCGGGAGCGCGACGACCCTGCCGTCGTAGGTGACGGTGGTGCGAACGCCGTCGAAGAGGTTCGCGACGAAGGGTTCGTCCGAGAGATCGGCAAGGTAGCCGGCGCGGTAGAAGGTGGGAATGTCCGCGATGGCGTGCAGGGTGTAGACGTCCGGGGCGTCGTTCGAGGCAAGACGGGCCTTCAATATCTGGTTCGCCTGCTCGGCCTGGGGCATCTCGAGCCTCACGCGAACGTCCGTTCCCTGCTCCTGCAGGATCTTCTGCGAGAACTGCTCGTAGTAGCTCTCGAACTGATCCTGGAAGCGGGGAAAGCTCATGAACACGCGCAGCTCTGCCTGGCGCGGTCCGGTCTCCGCCGTTTCCTGACGGCCTGTTGCGAATGCGCCTGTCGTTATCGCGAGGATAAACAGGGCAACGGCTGTGATCCGTAGTGTCTTCACGTGGTCCTCCTGGGTTTCGTGATACCCGCAGTGTGAACCATCAGGGGCGTGCGGTCTTTCACCGATGTTAGCGTTCCGCATTGAAGAGTGTTGATCCGGTCGCATCCAGGGGCCGGTCGCATCTAACGGGCCTGACCGGGAGGATAGCCGAAGTGCTTCTTGAAGACCCGGTAGAAATACGCCAGGTCCTGATAGCCCACCATCCAGGCGACCTCCTTGATCTCGACATCCGCGTCGCGCAGGAGCTCGAGCGCCTTGTCCATGCGCCTATCCGTGATGTAGTCGTTGACGGTTGTGCCGAAGGCCTTCCGAAAAACACGACTGAGGTGCTCCTTGCTCACGAGGAAGAGCCGGGCGACGCTCTGCAGCGAGAGCGGGTCCGCGAAGTAGTGGTCGATGTGCGCGCGGACCTCCTCCAGGTCGAGCTGGTCGCGGTCCCGGCGGCTCTCCGCAATCTGCTCGATCGCGCGACGGTAGATCCGCGCGACGGCGTCGAAGGGGGCGCGCTCTGCTGCGGGTCCGGGGATGCTCGCGGAGCGCAGGAGATTCGGATCGATCGGAACACCGTTTCGCACGACGAACTCCTCGAGCAGCACGATGAAATCGTGCATCACCCGCCCGCGGACGTCGGATCCGACCTCTTCGCCCGTTCGCGATGCGATGAGACGTTCGAGGTCCGCGAGCGTACGTTCGACGCCGAGCGCGTCGAGCTCGAGCAGACTCGCGAATACCCGTTGGCGGTGGACGACGTACTCGTCGAGGAGCTCAGGGTCCGAGAAGGCAAGCGGGGTCTGCATGGAGACGGGCGGACCCGGCTGCGGGTGGGCGATCGTACTCACGCAGCGCTCGAGTGTCCGGTTGAGCTCATCCGGGTCTATGGGCTTCAGGAGGTAGTCCTCCGCGTGCGACTGGAGCGCCTGGCGCAGGTAGGCGAACTCGTCGTAGCCGCTCATCACCACGATCCGGACCTGCGGGTGGTCGGCCGCAATGCGCTGCAGGAGCTCGATGCCGTCCATGCCGGGCATGCGCATGTCAGTGATCACGACATGCGGCTGGAGCGCACCGATCAGCTGCAGTCCCGAGGGTCCGTCGTCGGCCTCTCCCACGACCTGCAGCCCGAGCTCCTCCCATCGTCCGAGCGACTTGACAACCTCGCGTGACCAGGGCTCGTCGTCGAGAATAACGACTGCATACGGTGCACTCATGGGTCCCTCCCGTTGGGCTCGTTACCTGCGGGCGCGTTGCCGGCGGGCGGCAGAACGAAGAGCACGATGGTTCCTCGCCCGGCGGTGCTCCGAACCCGGACTCGCGTCCGGTCGCCGAGGTGAAGCTGAAGGCGGGCGTTGACGTTGGGCAGGCCTATGTGGGCCGAGCCGGTCGCGGCGCGATCCTCCGCGAGGCGCGCCCTCAGACCGGCGAGTGTGCTTGCGTCCATCCCCACGCCGTTGTCCCGCACGACGACCATCGTTCCGAGCCGCCGGGCGCGGCAGCTGACCGAGGCGTGCCAGGATCCAGGCTTCCGCTGCAATCCGTGCTCGAAGGCGTTTTCCAGAAGCGGTTGCAGGGTGAACCGTGGGATGGGAGTCGCAGCCACTTCAGGATCCAGATCGATCTCGATCGTGCATCGGCCGGCGAAGCGATTCTCCTGGATCAGCAGGTAGTTGCGCACGTGGGCGAGCTCGTGTTCGAGGCTCACGACGTCTCCGTCGGTGCCGACGGCGTAGCGAAACATGTCGCTCACGGCGCGTGCGAGGCGGTAGACTTCCGTTGCGCCCCTGGCGAGCGCCATCCCGCCGAGCAGATTGAGCGTGTTGTTCAGGAAGTGGGGGTTGATCTGCGCCTGGAGCGCCGTGAGACGGGCGTCCTTGAGCTCGATCTCCTGCTCGTACTCCTTCTGGGCGAGCGCTTTCATCCGCGCGGTCATGGCATGGTACCCGTCTTCGAGGAGGCGAACCTCGTCGTGCCCGTGCGGGGTGAGGCGGTTGAAGTCCGGGATCGAGGCCTCCTGCATGCTCTTCGCGAGCTCGGAGATGGGGCGGCTTATGCGCAGTGAGAAGACCACCGAGAGTATCACCGACAGCGCGGCGAGGAGCATGCCGGTCAGAAGACCGACGGTCATCGTGGCACGGGCGCTTCGGGTCACGAGCTCGAGCGGGACCGTCTTCGCGACGGTCAGGCGTCCGCGATCAAGGCGCCGGGCGAAGCCGATATAGTCTTCGCCGTTCCACACGACCGTCTCGTTCGTGACCGGCGGCAGGGCTTCGACCACCGCCCCGATCTGCGCCGGAACTCCCGGCGACGAGGAGATGACCGCCTCTCCCTCGTCGTTCAGCAGGTACACCTCGTCGCCTTCCGCGGCGGCGAGGATCCCTGTGAGACGGCCGGCGATCCTGCGGTCTACCCGGGCCGCAAAGGCGCCGCGCAGGGCCTGGTCGCCGAACCGGTTGATCGTATGGATGGCGTAGATGTCGTCCGCAACGGCAAGGAGCCGCAGCGACACAGGTGTTCGGCCAACGGCGCGCCACGGCCCGGAGTCCGGTTCGTGAGGCGTGATCGTCCCGCTCGTCACGTTGTCCACGAGGATCTGCTCGCCGGTTGAGCGGACGTAGAGTGAAAGCTCCGCGATGAGCCTCGAGTGGGCGAGGTAGCCGCCGCTCAGGAGTGAGGCGAGGTCCCGGCGCGCCGCCGCCGGAGGCAGGGGGTCCGGAGACTCGAGCTCACCGAGCGCACGCTCGAACTCCGCGTCGATACGCAGCGAGTAGAAGAGGCCGTCGAGGCTCTGCAGGAGCTCCTCGAGGTAATGGCCGGCCCAGTCGACCCGCGTGCGGTTCGCGTTGACGATCTCCTGCTCCACGGATGCGCGCGTGTTTCGCGTGGCGACCACGGTCAGCACGAGCACCGGCACGACCGTGAGGACGATCATGAGCG
>SKQU01000373.1 GCA_007118855.1 Spirochaetaceae bacterium | reverse complement strand
GCCCACGCCCCGGTGAGCTGCAGGACCTCCGCTCGTCGCATGCGGATCTCGATCCGCTCCCGGGTGTCGGTCAGGACCGACAGGAGGTCCCCATGGTAGGTAATCGCCGCATCGTTGGCGTACGTCCGCTGCGCCGTCTCTGCGGCCCTGCGGAGGTAGACCAGCTGCTTCTCCGTGTCTGCGCTGCGCCCGTAGTGAAACGCGAGGGCCTCCACCGGTAAAGCGTCGGAGTACTCTGACTCCAGGAACGCCGCAAGCCGTCTGTGAAGACCGGCCCGGACGGCATACGGCAAACTCTCGTACGTTACCTCATGGATGACCACATGCCGGAACAGATGCCGCTGGTTCGCTCCGGTCGTGTCACAGGTTGTGATCTGCATCCGCTGGAGCGCTTCCAGCGCCGCGAGTACCTGCGCGGTATCGCCGAGCTCCGGGCAATAGCCGGTGAGCCAACGCGCGGTGAACGACCGCCCGATCACGCTCGCCGCGCGGAGGATCGTTCGCTGCGTGGCGGTGAGCTGGTCGATGCGGGTGAGAACAAGCCGATGCAGATTCTCCGGTAGATCGATGCTCTGGGCCGCTGACGGGTCGAGGGGATCGACTCCGCGGTCGTGCAGGTAGTTGAGCAGCTCTTCCAGGTAGAACGGGTTTCCCTGCGAGCGATCGACGAGCCGTCGCGTGAGATCCGGCGGAACCGCTGCCGAGCGCTCGGGGTAGAGCTGAGCGAGTTTGCTGCGGATCACGTCTTCGGCCTGGTCCGACGTTAACTCGGGGAGCCGGATCCTGGTGAAATGAGGGAGAGCCTCCAGCCGCGGAGCCTGCAGGCGTGGCATGTCCGGCGGACGACAGGCGATCACGAAGCACACCGGGTACTTCGCGAGCGCAGCGGCGAGCTCGACGAGCAGATCGTGCGACAGCTCGTCAAGCCAGTGCGCGTCCTCGATCACGATCAGGAGCGGCTCCTCCCGCGTCGCGGCCTCCATGCACTCCAGAAGCGTGGCGTGCAGCAGATTCCGTCGGGCCTTCGGCTCGAGTGCTCGTGTGAGGTCATTGTCCGGAATCGCCATGCCCATGAGCGCGCAGAGCAGCGGCAGCGCGTCCGTGCGCGATGGAGCCAGGTCCTCGATCTCGCCCTGAAGTACGCGTACCTGCCGGCGAACCGGAGCGGACGGGTCGACGTCGAAGAAGGCGCTCCAGACAGGCTTCCACGCGAAGTACGGCGTGTTGATGCTGTCGGCCCGGCAGACGCCGCCGTAGCCGGCGAAGCCCTTTGCGCGGGCGCTGCGGATAGCCTCCGCGACAAGCCGAGACTTCCCCATACCCGCCTCGGCTACGATCCCCACTACCTGCGCACTGCCTCCAAGTGCCAGGTCGAGTCTCCGGTTCAGGAGCGCAAGCTCGGTGTCCCTTCCGACCATCGGCAGCTCGAAGACAGGCTCCTCGAGCCGAACGAAGCGCTGCCTCACCGGCCGGGACACCGCATACACCGGGACCGGATGGGATCTGCCGCGCACCGGTACCGGCGAGCGCGGCTCCGCGATGAACCCTCCGCGCAGCGCCGTATGCACGTATCCGCTGACCAGTACCTCACCCGGCTCTGCCGCGCTCATGAGTCGTGCAGCGAGGTTGACATCGTCGCCGAGCGCGCCGAACGTGCGCCGCGTGAGCCCACCAAAGGCACCCACGCGCATCGTACCGTGCGCGATTCCCACCTGCAGGGGAACCGGCGTCCCGGATCTCAACGTACACGCCGCCTTCACCGCGCGCAGCGCGTCGTCTTCATGGGCTCGAAGGGCCCCGAAGTTGATGTAGGCGCAGGTGCCTTCGTCGCCGGTGGTAACGTCCATGAGTGCACCGTCGTGGTGACCGGCGATTCGTTGCAGCGTTCGGACGATCGCATCGAGCTCCGTCTCCGCGGAGTCAGACTCCAAGTCGATGCCGGAGAACCCCGCGAATACGGCCACGCAGGGTCGGAACTCGGTGGCGAACGCGCCCTGATCGGCTGCTGCTCGTTCGAGCACCCGGTCGTGGACAAAGCGCCGCAGCACGGATTCGTCGGCGATGACCGGCGGAAGGCCCGGCGGCCGGCGATCGGCTTCCGGCTCCCGGTCGCTCCGGCCCAGCTTCCGGATCACCCCGAACCTCCTGCCGCTGCGATCCTCCGTGCGCCACTCGTCGATGATCGGTCCGTCGTCCAGGGCCCCCGCGGTCGCCTCGTCGACGAGTACGTCTGCCTTCTGCGCCGCACGCTGCGCCAGGCACGCGGCGGTCACCGTGTTTCCGGCAATGAGGTCGATCAGCTGGACGTCCGGATCACCCACGAGGAAACGCCGGGCGGATCCCGATGCGATCGTGACTTTCAGTCCCACCGTGGGGAGCGCCCCGATATCGGCCTGCATCCGGATTGCGCACCGTACGGCACTGCGGACCGAACCGGCACAGCCGGAACCGTTGGTCGCCTCGAACCAGCAGGTCACCGAATCTCCCGCGAAGCAGACGACACTCCCACCGTACCGTTCGGCCGCCGCGATGAGCGCCGAGTACGCTTCGTCAAGCTGCCGCCCGAGCTCCTCTGCGCCCCGCCGCACACCGAGCGCCTCGCGCAGCGACTCGGTCAGCGCGGTGAACCCCGAGATATCGGCGAGCAGGACCGAGCCGGCAGCGCGGTCCGGCAGCGAGCTGCCGGCAGCGACCGCCTGAAGTCTGTCCTGCGGGAGGTAGGTCGAGAGTCGCATCGGTACACACTACCGGAAAAATCATATTTATTCAGTAACCTTTGGAAAGCCGAGCGAACGGCCGCTGTATGGCTGACCTGCCCGGTCGAGTCCCGCGGCCCATTGACCTTTCCGGGCGCACCGCGTAGATTACTCCCAGACGTATGAAGAATCGCGTGCGGCGTCGAGCCGTACGCGACGTCCTGCCTACCCGGTCATCCCCGTCAGTAGCCCGGCCTCTTCCCACGCATCATCACCTGGAGCTCACCAGAGAGCTCGGGAGGACCATGAGTACCATCGAGAGCACACGCTCGTTCCACACACTCGAGCTCGACGCGTCGATCATGCAGACGCTCAAGCAGCAGCAGTTTCACATTCCCACTCCCGTTCAGTCCGAAGCGATCCCGCTCGTTCTGTCCGGTCGCGACGTACTGGCGTCGGCGCAGACAGGAAGCGGTAAGACAGCCGCCTTTGCGCTGCCGATCATCCATCAGATCACCGCTGAGCCGCGGAAGCCGCAGCCCGGGCGACCGAAGGCGCTTGTCCTCGCGCCGACACGCGAGCTCGCAGGTCAGATCGCCGAAGTGTTCGAGTTGTTCAGCCGGAATCTGAGGGTCTCGACCGCCGTGATTTTCGGCGGAGTCGGCAAGGGAGCTCAGGTCACCGCGATGAGACGCGGAGTAGACGTCGTGGTCGCAACGCCGGGGCGGCTGCTCGATCTGATGCAGGAAGGCGTGATCTCGCTCGACCACGTTCAGACGGTCGTTCTCGACGAAGCCGACCGGATGCTCGACATGGGATTCATCCCCGACGTTCGTCGCGTGATCGCGAAGCTGCCCGCGCAGCGACAGTCGCTGTTCTTCTCGGCAACGCTCCCGCCGCAGGTGGTCGAGCTTTCGCGAGCGCTGCTGACCGACCCGGCCCGCATCGCCGTCGAGACGAACGAGACAACCAGGCCGCAGATCGACCAGAGCGTCATGTTCGTCAACCGTCAGGACAAGCGCGACGCGCTCAGGACTTTGCTGACCGAGAAGGGCAGCTATCGCGCGCTGGTATTCACCCGGACCAAGCACCGTGCCCGCGACCTGGCCAAGTACCTGAACAAGAATGGAATAACCGCCGACGATCTGCAGGGGAACAAGAGCCAGAATGCGCGCATACGTGCTCTCGCAGGGTTCCACAGCGGCGACATCCAGGTGCTCGTCGCCACGGACATCGCGTCGCGCGGGATAGACGTCGACGACATTGACCACGTGATCAACTTCGAGTTGCCGAACGAGCCTGAGAGCTACGTCCATCGCATCGGCCGGACCGCCCGCGCGGGCAAGGCCGGGATTGCGGTGTCGTTCTGCGACGAGTCCGAGATCGAACACCTCGCAGAGATCGAACGGGCGATCGAGCAGTCGGTGCCGGTGATCACCAACCACCGCTACCACGCGAAAGCGGTGGCAGACGCGGCGCTCGCGTACACGAGCCGGCGCAACGGCGGATCGCAGCGATCCGCCCCCGCGACCCATGCAGCCCGACGTCCCGGCACGCGCGCGGGCGAGTCGGGACGAGGCGGAGGGTCGCAGCGTCCGCGCAGCCGGCGAAGGTCGTCGCGCGCGCGCTGAGCGGCCCCCGGCGCAACGGCAGCACGGGAGATCCCGAGTACCGGGCGGTCAGTGGAACGGGGTTGCGAGCCCGAGGGCGCGGGCACAGCGGCTCATCGCTTCATCGTGTGAGAAGAGGAGAAGCGTTTCGTCTGATCCGGAGTCGGCGTAGCTGTCTGCGTACACGAGCGCGGAGGCGAGGTGGAGCGCGTCGAGCGTTCTGACGACGACCGGGAATGCCTCCATCGCCCGCTTCTTCACCTTTTCCGTAAGCGCGAGGAGCGTGACTCCGCCGAGGACTCGGTCGAGTCGCTCAAGGACTTGCGCGAGACCCTCGTCGTCGAGATCGCCGTTCAGCCGATAGCGGTGCAGAACGCGGCGGCACTCTATCTCGAGCAGTTCGCTCGCGACGACCCGCTCGACCGCGAAGGCATGTTCGATCGCAATCTCTCCAAGCAGGATGTGGCGGAGGACCACCGAGGAATCCAGGTACGCTACCATCGCTCAGCCCGCTCATCAGCCAGCGCCTTCTGCGGGTCTGTTGCGGTAAGCGGACTCAGTGCCGCGGGCGTGTAGGTCGCGGTCGGCTCCCGGAGGATCATCGACTCACCGCCGTGGGGCCGGATGAGCGCAACCGGCCGCCGGTGCTCGAGGACAAGCACCTCTTCGCCCGCCTTCACCGCCCGCAGCATCTCGCTGAGGTGTGCCTTCAGATGGGACACGG
>SKQU01000132.1 GCA_007118855.1 Spirochaetaceae bacterium | reverse complement strand
TCACCGAGAGCGCAGATGAGCCGCTCGTCTGGGACGCCTGGCCGCCACCTTCGGCCGTCACACTGTCGGCGGGAGACGGGCTCAAGACCGTGTACCTCTGGGTACGAGACGCGGCCGGAAATACCGCCTACGAAATGGATACGATCACGCTGGATACCGTTTCGCCAACCGTCGACGTGGGCCTGATTTCCACGACGGGGAACCCGGGCTACGTCCGCAACGGACAGTCCATCACGATCGACTTTCAGGTGACCGAGGAGGGATCGGGTCTGGCCGCGACGCCCACAGTCACGATCGCCGGACAGACCGCGATCGTGACCGGCGCCTATCCTGCCTTCGCGGCCATCCACGAGTTCTCCGGAACAGCGGCCTCGCAGGGGCCGGTCACCTTCGTGATCAGCGCGACCGACAATGCCGGTAACGAGCTGTTCCACACAGGCCCGACGGGAATCGTGTACGACCGCACGCCACCGACCATCACGAGCTTCCCGCTGCCGCAGTACACGAAGAGTACCGGTCAGGTTTTCACGATCACCGCTACCGACGCAACCTCAGGGATTGCCCGCTACGAGGTCTACGGAGACGGGGTCGCATCCGGGTTCGAGGAGTTCACGTCGGACGAATCGGTATCGGCGAGCTTCACCCTCACCGACGTTGAGGGCTCAAAGGCCGTCACGGTGAGGATTACGGATGCAGCCGGGAACTCCACGATCGGGAGCTATACCACGACGCTGGATACCGTTGACCCCACGATCGCGAGCTTCGAGCTGAACGGCGGAGCGACCTATACCAACGATCCGGAGGTGAGCCTGGACGTGGGCGCCATGGACGGGACCGGGACGCCCATTGCCCACTACAACGTGACACAGACGAGTGGAGAGCCCGTGTCCGGCTGGACGACCACCAAGCCGACGAGCCATACGCTTACGGGAGGCGAAGGCCTCAACACCGTCTACTTCTGGGTGCGCGACGCGGCCGGAAATACCGCCTACGCGATGGACACCATCACGCTGGACACTGTGGAGCCGGTCATCAGCGGAGATACACTTGAGGCGGCCGCAACCGGGATCACGGGGTTCACCGTCACGGATGATGGCGGATCCGGCGTGGACGCGGGCGCCTTCACGGTGAATGGCGTGGACGACGGCCGATTCGACGGAACCAGTCTCACCGGTCTCGAGGCGCCGACGGAGGGTAATCCCGAGGAGTACATCCTCGGCGCCGCCGACAACGCGGGCAACGAGACGACGGTCACCGTCCGCCACGAATGGGTTGCCGAAGACACCTTTGCCGCGGAGATCCTCGGCCCGTGACCCGTCTGCGGCGAGACGCGAGGCGCGTGCGACTACTTCGCGACCTCGAGCATCACGGTCGCGATGCCGCGCGCGTCAACGGGGACGCTCGCGCGGCCGCCTCTGACCTGGATCTCACCGCCGTCGAGCGGGCGCTCCATCAGGTCGACGAGCGTTGCTGAAGAGACGGTACCGACGCTCGAATCGAGGCTTACGGTCGCGGTCGTCGATGATCCGCTCGGATTGTAGAGACGTACGATCATCCGGTCCGCGGCCTCCGCGTTCTTGATGCCGCTCACGACGGCGCGGTCGGACTCCACCGTGACGAAGGTGCCCGCCGGCGGCAGCGTGCCCTCGTGGGCGTCCGTGTTCACGATGGCGAGCGGCCGGCAGAAGGCGGCTGCTCTGCGCGAGAGATCGGTCGGATCCGGGCGACCGTCGAGGCCGTAGAGCGCGCAGCGGATCGAGTGTTCGCCGATCTCCGGAAGCGGGTCCGGCGCGTAGCTGCTGCGGATGAGCGTCAGGGCGAGCTCGCCGTCCTTGAACGAGTGGCCGTGCTTGCTGTCGTTGAACAGCGCGAGCCCTCCCGATCTCGACGAAACTGCCGCCCAGGCGAGCGCCGGGACCTCCTCACCGTGCTGTGTCTCCCGGTCGATCGCACCGAACGGGATCTCGTACGACGTCGCGCCGTCGGTCATTGTGGTGGGCAGGCGCAGGCTCAGCACCGGTGTGCCGATCTCTGGTCCGCCCCGCTCGAACCAGGTGCCGTCTATGGTGAGCCTCAGGAGCGGATCCGAGGCAAACATCCGGTAGGTGAGCGTCAACTCGGAGCTGCGGATACGGTACTTCGCGGCGAGACTCGCCGCGTAGGGACCGTCGGTCTCTCGAGTGAGCGATACGAGCACCGGTTGCTCGGCCGGCATCACATGGTTGATCTGCCAGGCGCTCATCCCGCGCGGCCGTTCGACCGCGAAGGAGAGCAGCGGCTCGGCCGTCGGCTGATCCACGAGCACCTGGTTCCCCTGCTTGCGCACGAGCCGCGTGATCCCGCCGGTCGTGGGGTCAAGCTCCACCCGGAGGAACTCGTTCTCGAGCCCTTCCGGGCCCCGCTCGTGAGTCGCGTAGCTGCAGACGTTGCTGATCCCAATGTGCATTGATGAGGCCGCGCGCTCTCGAACGTGGACACGGGCCGGGTTGGAGCTCCGACCGGGATCCGGCTCGTGCCGCACGATGTAGCGCGCGTAGCCGAGACCGGGAACGGCGGCGGGGAAGGCCACGCGTCGGTACTCATGACCCCAATACGCCCCGCTGTCGAGCGCCTGGGCCTCCATTGTCGAACCGTCGGGAGCGGTCACGGTGAACCGACCGGGGTCCTTTCCCTTACCCCAGGCGCCGCCCTGGTCCCAGAGCACCGCCTCTACGGTCTCGCTGCGGTCGGTCGCCAGATGGTTGAACACCACCACCGCCTGCGACCGGTCGCTTCGCGCATAGGTGTAGTGGCTCAGGCCGCCGTCCTCGGACCCTCGGCCGGCTCCCGCGCCCATCGTGCGCGCCTGGGCTTCGCCCTCTTCGGCCCCGGAAGAGGCGTCGGCATCACTCGTATCCACGAGCCCGGCGATCAGTCGGAGCGCCCGGGTCTCCGCGGCGCCTGCGGCGGCGACGATCCTCTGATACAGACCGTGCGTGTAGGTTCGCGTGTCGTGGACGCCGCTTCCGGGAAGGATATCGTGGAAATGGCTGAACAGGTGGTCGCGCCAGCGCTCCTCGAAGACCTCGCGCGGATAGGGCATGGAGCCAAGGCGGGAGGCAAGGCTCGAGGCGAGCTCCGCGCAGAGCAGGCGCTCTTCGCCCAGCCGGTTCCCCCGCTTGATGAGTGTCTGCGTCGTATAGCATCCGGTGAACTCGTAGTTGAGCTCCTTGTCGAGGACCGGAAGGGACTTCGCTTCCCGCTCCACCCGCTCGAAGTACGCCCGGGCGGTGGAGAACCTGATCGCCGGAAAGAGCGGCCACCGGTCCATGTCGATCGCCCTGGAGATATCGGCCCTGGTGGGTCCGCCTCCATGGTCGCCGACTCCGTAGACGAAGAGCGCGAACGGAAGCCCGGTCTCTTCAGCCCGCGCGGTGAGCAGCTCCGTAGCGACGTGCGGTCCCACGACGCCGTTGTACCCGTAGTGCATGTCATTGTGGACGATCACCTGCGACTTTCCGGCACCCCTCCAGCGGAAGAGCCCGGGCTTCTCAGGTCCGCCGTCTGAGCCGGGGCGATGCAGATAGACGAATCGCACGCCGCCCTGGACGAGGTAGTCGGGGACCGTGTGCGCGTGGCCGAAGGTGTCCGGCGCCCAGTCGACCGGCACGTCTTCGGGCGAGAGTCCGAAGAGGCGGTGCATGTAGGCGCGCGTATAGAGCAGGTGTCTCGCGAGAGACTCTCCGGTGACCAGGTTCTTGTCCGTCTCCACCCAGTGGCTCGCAGTCACTTCCCAGCGGCCGGAGGCAACGTGCCGCTTCGCCTCCTCGAGCAGGTCGGGCCGGTACTCCTCGAGGATCCGGTAGATACTCGCCTGGCTCTGGCTGAAGACGAGGGCGGGAAACTCCTCCAGCAGTCGCAGCACGGTCGTGATGGAGTCGATCGTCGCGGACACGGTCTCCGGCCAGCCCCACATCCAGTTCATGTCCATGTGCGCGTGTCCGGCACAGTAGACGGTGTAGGTCTTCGCGACCTCCGCGAGCCCCGAAAGCTCCGCCTCCGCCGCGCGCACGGCCGTGCGGATCGCGTTCACGTCGCCGGTCTCGAGACTCGCGTTGACCCGCGCGGTCATCTCGGACAGCACGCCCTCCCACTGCGTCTTGAGCTTCCTGTCCTTCGACAGGAGCCAGCTCGCGAACCGGTGCTCCGAGGCGAATCGTTCATGCTCGTAGTCGAACTGGGCAACCACCGACTCAATACTCATACCTGTCCCTCCAACGGACTCATTGAAGAGCCATGCTATCGGAACGGCACGACGATGGGAAGAGGACGGAGGTTCCGGGCCGGCAGTTCCAGACGTACCGGCGTCATGCCTCCGGGAGTAGATCACCTTGCAGCCGGGCGGACTGTCAAACGACCGCAGCCTCTATTGTACGGCACCCGGCGTCGGCTGTAGACTCGATACCCATGAAGTCGATCGTCATTCTCATGGACTCGCTCAACCGCCACTACCTCTCGAGTTATGCACAGAGCTGGATCAGGACCCCCAACCTCGACCGTCTCGCCTCGCGTTCGGTCGTCTTCGACAACCATTACGCCGGGTCGCTTCCGTGCATGCCCGCGCGACGGGAGATGATGACCGGCAGGCACTCGTTCCTCGAGACGCCGTGGGGCCCCATTGAGCCGTGGGACGAGTGCGTGCAGACGCACCTGCGCGAGCAGCGGCAGGTCTACAGCCACCTCATTACGGACCACTACCACTACTTCCACGCCGGCGGCGAGGGGTACCACACTCTGTTCGACTCGTGGGAGTTCGAACGCGGCCAGGAGGGCGACGTCTGGAAGCCGGTTGTCGACGTACCTCCCATTCCGGAGACCCGCGGCAAGGGGGTCGCCCGCGGCGCCTACTGGCGAAACCGCTCGCAGATTGACCTGCAGGATGACCTCTCCTACTCAACACCGCGCTGTTTCAACCGCGCGATCGAGTTTCTGGACCTCAACGGAAAGAGCGACAACTGGCACCTCCACCTCGAGGTCTTCGACCCGCACGAGCCGTTCGACTGCCC
>SKQU01000130.1 GCA_007118855.1 Spirochaetaceae bacterium | reverse complement strand
CGCATCGCAACGCGGACCGCACCCGGACCCACCGACGGGACCGGAATACGATCGACCCGCAGCTCGCCGGGCGCCGCGAGAATCACCGTAAGGGCGTCGGCGGGCTTCATCACGAGCCGAGCGCCCGGTCCATCGCCTGCAGGTGCAGCTCGAGTGAGCGGTCGTCGAAGAGCACAAAACGGATCCGCCGCACAGACGAGAGCCGTGCGGCTTCCTCTACAACGGTATCCATCGCGACCATGGCCGCTTCCTCAGCCGGGTACCCGAAGGCGCCGGTCGAGATGGACGGGAAGGCGATCGAGCGCAGCTCCTGCTCCTCCGCGCGGCGCAGCGAGTTGCGGTAGCATTCGGCGAGCAGCGCCTGCGACGGCGCGTCCTGCCCGTAGATGGGGCCAAGCGTGTGGATGACGTGGCGGTTGGGAAGCCGGCCGGCTCCGGTGATGACGGCCTCGCCCGGGCGGATGGGCGAGAGCGGCAGGCACTCCTGTTCGAGCTCGGGGCCGGCGGCACGATGGATCGCGCCGGCAACGCCTCCGCCGGTTCGCAGACGGGCATTCGCGGCGTTGACCACCGCATCGACGTCGGGCTGATGGGCGATATCCCCCCGGACGCACTCGATGGTCACACCGGTGCCTCCAATGGTGCGTTCACGCGATTCGTCTGCGTTCATAGTCGAACCCCCTCCCCATGAAGGTCCTTCATGCAGGCGCTTTCGCCAACCGCTGACGCCGAGATTTCCGGGCCCGCCTCAGCCTTCCATGATCTTCAGGTCGCCAAGCAGGCTGAATCCGCGCAGCACGACCGTGTAGCGCTCCGTGCCGGGCTCCGGCTGCGTGGTGCGCCGCCTGTAGTCGCCTATCAGACTGATCTGCTTGCGCACGACGCGGGTTCCCGGCGGAACGACGACCTTCATGTCGCCCAGGAGCGACACACAGGTGATGTCGAAGGTGGTGCCCTCCAGCGCGCGGGTCGCTGAGAGGTCAACGGTGACGTCACCGATGATCGAGAGCACGGCCGCGGCGTCGTGCTCGAGATCGTCGGGCAGGACCTCACGGTCTCCGAGCAGCGTGAGGTAGAAGGGGCCGGACCTGTTCGAGACCAGATCCGGGCTCGCGGAGGATGAGGCAACAGGAGGGTCCGGGAAGTCGGCGACAACGGCCCGCAGCTCCCCGGTCGTGGCGGCGTCTTCCGCCCGCCTGACCCGTTCCTCGTAGTCCTCAAGGTCCAGGTCGCCGTCCGCATACGCGCGCGCGAGCATCCGCACCACGCGTTCGCGCATCTTCGGCAGGCCGTAGCGGCTGTCCGACGGGAGGTCTTCAGGATCAGGATCGACGATGTCACCCATGGCTACCGCTCATCGTACTCCCGGAAAGCCGACGCTGTAAACCCGGGCCCGTCCGGGCCCGCTCACCCGCGGTCGAAGACGGCCTCGTAGAGCGCAGTCGTGCGAAAGTGCCCCGGATCCCCCGTCGCACCCTTCGTCTCGAAGAGGCCGAACGACGCTCCAAACAGGTCGACAAAACGGACCTGAACGTGGACGCGCAGCCACACGTCAAGACCGGGCTCGTACGCATCGCGGTGTCGTTGCGCTTTGGCGCGCACGGCTTCGGCAAGCGGCGGCACGGCGGCGATGAACCGGTCAACGAGCATCTGCACCGGCACCCAGTCCGCCTCACGCTCATCCCCGGCGCCGGAGCGCCGCGCGTCGCAGAGCTCGCCGGCCGCGTAGAAGAGGAAGCTGCTCATCGCGTGCAAGGCGGGCGGCTCCTGGAACCGGTCGTCGCGGGCCCAGTCGAAGGTCCGAAAGGCGGTCGCGATCAGGTGACGGTAGAGCGCGACCGGGTCGTCCGCAAGGTCACGGGCGTCGTCGGTCACGACGAAGCGGTTCCCGGAGAGGCGAAGGAGGTGCGCGTCTTCGGCGAGGGCGCGCAGACGCAGGAGCGCGGGCAGATCGGCCTCCTTGCGCGGACGAAACTGCTCATGGAGCCGTTCGCGCGCGACCTCGTCGAATGCCGGCCCGGCGTCACGGTCCCACACCGCCCGGGCGACGCCCAGCTCGTAGGCTTCAGCCACGACCGGGGGGGAGATGTAGCCTGCCTTCGTCGCCGGAAGCCCGCCCTCGCCCATCGCCTGCTCGAGGAGCCACCGGACCCCCGTGACGTAGCTGACAGGAGCGATCAGGTCGCCCGCGGGCCGAAGCTCGTCGGTCTCGCGCAGCCGCAGCACCCCTTCAACGGCAGGCTCCCCGCCGCGCGAAAGTGCCGTGAACGCCTTTGGCGAGAGGCCGAACCGGTCTGCGGCGACTCCGTCACCCATCGCGGCGTCCATCCGCGACAGGCTCGCCTCAATCTGGCGCCGAACGGAGTCCACGACCTCAGGTTCCACGCCCAGGTCGGCCGCGATGGCGTCGATCTCTTCGCGGATCCCCTCGTTGTGATTGCGTATCAGCCGGTCGGCGATCGCCTGCACCTCCTCCATCGAAGACGGGAGCGGTTCATCGTCGTCCACCCCGTCGCCCACGCCTTCGGCAGCGCCGGCCGGCCGGATCGCCTCCTCGAAGCGTTCGCGAAAGACGCCGCACTCGTCCTGGAGCTCTTCGTCGAGACCGCAGATTGCGGTCGCGGCGCCATACGCAAGAAAGGTCGCAGACACCTGCGGGCTTCCGGGAAAGGTCAGGATCGCGGCCGCCGCGGCCCGTCCGCGGTCGTAGGCCTCGCGTGTGCGAGCGTGGAGAAAGGCTCGCCTGGTGCCGCGCGACAGGTAGACCACCGGATCGTACATTGGCGACCCGTCACCAAAGGAGATCGCCGCGGCGTCGGCCTCAATCGCCGCGGCGCAGATGCGCTCGCCTGCCGCCTGCGCCGCCTCGCGCCTCGTCTGTTCGGACCACGCGTCGGCATCCCGTGGAAGCTCAGCGGCGGAAACGAACCTCCCGGGCGCCCCGTGCGGCGTCCGCACCGCCGGCATGTCGCCGTAGCGGAAGAGCGCGAGGAAGGCGACGGCGTCCCGAGCGGCGATGTCGCTCACCGGCGCCGACTCGTCGGCCACGCCCAGGAGCGGGATCGCTCCGGAGGGCTGACGCACGTTCGCGACGATGTTCGCGTAGAAGAGCGCGTCGGTCCGCTGGAAGCTCCGCAGTGGTATGATGACGCCGTCGGTCACATAGGCCGGCCCCACGTCGACGAGCTGGACGAAGAAGAGATCCACCCCGTTTTCGTAGTTCTGCGAGATCGACCGGGAATAGACGATCATGGGGCCCCAGTCGTCGGCATTGCGCCAGGTGGAGGGCGGGGCGCCCACCGGTTCGACGACCAGTCGCCGGTCGCCCAGGTCCTCGACGACGCGGACCACGGCCCAGACCCACGGCCGCTCGCGCCAGCGCCGGATCATGGGCACGAGGTCGCTACGGACCGCTTCCTTCGTGCCGCGCAGGAAGGCCGCGACGCGGTCGGTACGGCCGAACACGGTGCCCACGACGAGCATGCTCACCACGTGCTCTTCCCAGTCCTCCGGGAAGCCTTCCCAGAGCTCCTCCGCGGCCAGGTAGTCCCTGATCGCGCGCGCGCCAATCCGCTTGCGCATCGCGTACCGGTACCCCGGCTCGTGCACATCGTTGAACACCGTCTCCGCCCGCTTGCACTGCGCCTCACTCGGCACGTCGGTCTTCATTGATCCTCCTCGCCCCGCCTCTACACTACCCGGTGACGCCTCCTGGGACAACGGAGGCGCGCGCACGGAACGACCAAGTCCGATCTCATGAGGGAAGCGATCGAGGCCTATCTCGGCCGTGAAGACTCGCTTCCCGACTCGTACTCGGTCGGAAGGGACTACTTCGGTCGCTGGGGAAGCGGAGATGGTACCCTGTCGCGGACGTACAAGAGCCGGCTCAAGGAGAAGATCCGTGGCGCGGGACATACTGGTTGACGCTGGTCCGTTGATAGCGCTCTTCGATGCAGACGACGCGTTCCACGAACGCGCGCTCGCCTTTGTGGCCGACGTCCCGTATCGTTTCGTCACCACGACCGCCGTGATGACCGAAGTCCTCCACATGATCGACTTCGATGTACGAGCGCAGATCGGGTTCCTTGAATGGGTGGTCTCACGCGGGGTGTCGCTTCACGAGATCGGCGAATCCGACATCGGTCGAGTGCTCCAGCTCACCAGGAAGTATGCGGATCTGCCGATGGACTTCGCCGATGCGACACTTGTGATCGCAGCGGAACGCACGGGCATCCGCACGATCGCGAGTGTCGACTCCGACTTCGATGTCTATCGGCTCCCCGGAAAGGAACAGATCCGCAATGTGTTCTTCGGGTAGCGTACACACTCCCTCAAGATCCGCCCCACCCGCCCCTCCGCGAAGGACGACCCATCTCATCCGTCGGTCTCCCTCCAGTGCCTCGTCACCCGTCGCCCAGGGCAGTCGGTACACTTTCGACCATGTAGAGCGGGAGTGACACCAGACTGAACTCGACCGGCACGCCCCCGGTAGTTCGGACTGCGACCTCCTGACGCGATGGCAGATTGGCGTCCAGCCGAACGGCGGTGGGAAGGTTCCGCGACTGCATGAACAGGTGGAGTGACTTCATCGCTCCGGCACTGCCGGCCTTCACCTCCACGGGAACGATGCGGGGTCCAACCTGGATGATATAGTCGATCTCAGCCTGACGGCCGTCGGTTCGTTGCCAGTAGTACAGCCGGGGCTCTTCGAACGGCCGGGTCAGGAGGCGCAGGTGCTGGCCGACGAACTGCTCAGCGAGCCCGCCGCTGTTCGCCCACAGCAGGCTCGACAGGTCGCGCATATCCAGCTGCGAGAGACCGAGTCGCACGGAGACGAGACCCACATCGAGCAGAATGGCCTTGAAGAGCTCCGGCCGGCTCTCCGCGCCGAGCGGCAGGCCGCGCGCGGCGGTGTGTTCGACCCGGTGGCAGATGCGGGCGAGCTGCACAAGGTCGAACGCCTTCCTGAGGTTCCGGTGGCTCGTGTCGGCTTCAATGTGGCTGTACATGAACCGTCCGCCCAGGTCCCGCGCGACGGCGTCCACAACCCATCACAACATGTCGACGGGAATCCGGTT
>SKQU01000198.1 GCA_007118855.1 Spirochaetaceae bacterium | reverse complement strand
GATGAGCGCAACCGGCCGCCGGTGCTCGAGGACAAGCACCTCTTCGCCCGCCTTCACCGCCCGCAGCATCTCGCTGAGGTGTGCCTTCAGATGGGACACGGAAGTGGTCTTCATGTGACTACAATAAGGACACATATGCTGTTCGTCAAGAGGGTCCGCCTTGCGAGAGGAAGCGCCGAGGCGAGGCAGGTGGTCACCGAGGCGTGTCGCTTGCGCCGCAAGCCTCTGGGAGATCGCGATCAAGCACGTCTTGCGGCGAGAGGAGATGCCGGTCAGCGGGACGGAAGCGAGGCGTTACTTCGACCGGCTTCTGGTTGCGCAGGCGATCGAAGAGGGCCGCGGTCCCCTCACCCGGGACACCGTGCTGCCCCGGTACTCTGACCTCGTCCTGCCCGTGTAGGCGGGGGCACAGCTCGGCGCCGATCCACCGGTCTGAAGCCCCCCCACCAGACCGAATCACCTCTCACTTTTCTCTTGACGCCGCGCCCGGGTCCGTGCGATACTCTCACAAGTGAGAACCGATTCGGTCTTCACGCGCCCGGTGGTGACGGCGCCCCGTGACGGTAGAACCCTCGCGCGGTGACCCCGGCGCGGCGCGCTGGTGGCTCAGGAGCATTCATGGCGGACATCCTGCGGATCCTGTTCAACAGCATGCAGACGGGCAGCACCTATGCGCTCGCCGCGCTCGGGATCGCGCTCATCTGGAAGACGAGCCGGACGACGAACTTCGCGCAGGGCTCCATAGGGACGCTGAACGCCTACGTCGCGGGGATCCTCCTCGTGAGCTGGGGGTGGAACATCTGGCTCGTCGCGGCGGCCTCCATGGTCACCGCCTTCTTCACCGGCATCCTCATTGACGCCTTCATCATCCGCCCGGCCGCGCGCGTGAGCCCCATCTCCAAGCAGATCATCACGCTCGGTCTGATCATGGTGATCGTCGGGCTGATCCCGCTGCTGTTCGGCGTTGACCCGTACCGCCTGCCAAGCTTCATCCCGGGGGCGAGCGTCACGGTCGCCGGGGCGGCGCTTCGCTACAATACCGTCTTCGTCGTGACCATAAGCCTCGCGCTCATGGGCGGGCTCTTCTGGTTCATCCAGAAGACGCGGTGGGGGCTCGCGATCCGCGTGACCGCGATCAGCGAGTCGACCTCGCGGCTCATGGGCGTCCCCACGAAGACCGTCACGATGATCTCCTGGGCGAGTGCGGCGATGATGGGGACGCTCGCGGCGCTCATCGTCGCGCCGCAGGCGAGCGTGAATCCCAACATGCTGCTCGACGTCCAGGTGAGCGCCTTCTTCGCCGGCGTGCTCGGCGGGTTCTCGACCTTCTTCGGACCGGTCGTCGGCTCATTCATCATCGCCTTCTCACGGAACTTCACCGCGTTCTACATCTCGGACATCTGGGGGAACGTGATCGTCTACTCGCTGATCCTGGTCTTCCTCTACTTCAAGCCGTACGGGCTCTTCGGGAAGAAGAGCGAGAAGAAGGTGTGAGCCGGATGAACCGACGCCCTACCGCGCAAGCCCACGGCAGAACGCTCCTCGCCGCGATCCGCCGGCGGCCGCTTCTCCAGTTCGCGCTCCTCGCCGTGGCGCTCCTCGTGATCGCCGTGCTTCCGCATCTGGGGCTCATGCGCTTCTCCACGATGAGCATCTACGCCTACACCGCGATCTACACCGTCGTCGCGCTCGGGATGAACATCCTCCTCGGGTTCAGCGGGCTCATCTCGCTCGGGACCGCCGGCTTCATCGGGGCGGGCGCGCTCGGGATGGGGGTCTTTCTCAGGATGGGGCTCCCCTTCGAGGCGGCAGCCGTCGTCGTGCTTCTGATATCAGGCTCCCTCGGCGCGCTGATCGGGCTCTTCTCGCTGAAGGTGGAAAGCATCTACCTCGCGATCGCGACGCTCTTCGTGGGCGAGATCCTGCGGCAGGTCTACACGTCGGTCCCCATCTTCGGCGGTGAGTTCATCCGGATTGGTGCGGTGCGGCTCTTCGGCGTCTTCGAGCTCAATCAGATCTTCCAGGTCGAGCGGAGCATCCTCTACGCGGTGATCGTCGGCGTCCTCCTTCTCTCCATGGTGCTCATGCACCACCTCGTGAGAAGCCGCACCGGGCGCGCGCTCATGGCGATGAGCCGCAGCGAGCACGCCGCCCAGGCGATGGGGGTAAGCCTTCTCAAGTACCGCCTCATCGCGTTCGTCACCGCGACGCTCTATGCGACCGCCGGCGGCATCCTCTACGCGCTCTACTTTCAGAGCGCACCGACGCGTGCCTGGACGCTCAACGTCAGCCTTCTCGTGATCGCGATGGTCGTCGTGGGCGGCTTCAAGTCGATCGTCGGCACCTTCCTGGGGGCGATCATCATCTACGGGCTTCCCAATCTGCTCCTGAAGGACCTCCTTGGTGACATCTCGTACGTCTTCTCCGGAGCGCTCATTATCCTCGTTATCCTCTTCTATCCTCGCGGCTTCGTATACGTGGGACACGACCTGAGGAGGATCGTGAGCACGCTCAGGACACGCGCCCGGAGGGCCCCATGAGCGAGGTGAGGCCCGTGGGCGAGGTGAGACCCATCCTCGAGCTCGAGAACCTCACCATGACCTTCGGCGGACTGCGGGCGGTCGACGGGTTGAGCCTCACCGTCTTCGAGGGTGAGATCGTCGGGCTGATCGGGCCCAACGGCGCCGGCAAGACCACGGTGTTCAACTGCGTCACGCAGTTCTACAAGCAGTACGAGGGGCTCATTCGTCTCACGAACGACGACGGCGCGGTGGATCTGCGCGACGTTCCCGTGACGCAGGTCGTGCGCCACGGGATCACGCGCACCTTCCAGAATCTCGATCTCGTGCCCGACCTCTCGATCGAGGACAACGTGCTCGTGGGCGCGCATACACGATTCCACACCGGCGTTATTTCGCACCTGCTTCGAACACCACGGGCCCGCAGGGAAGAGAAGGAGATGCGGGACCGTGCTGTGCAGGTGCTCGACTTCCTCGGTATCGCGCATCTGAAGGACCTCTACGTCGCGGGCCAGCCGTACGGGATTCTCAAGAAGGTGGAGATCGCCCGGACCCTGATGGCCGAACCGCGGCTCATCATCCTCGACGAGCCCGCGGCCGGTCTCAACGACCAGGAGACGAAGGCGCTCGACGCGCTGATCTACCAGATCCGCGAGCGCTATCACACGACGGTGCTGCTGATCGAGCACAACATGGCGCTCGTGATGAACGTCTGCGATCGCGTGTGCGCGATCAACTTCGGGAAGTTCCTCGCGATGGGCGCCCCGGCGACGATCCAGCGCAACCCCCAGGTCCAGGAAGCGTACCTGGGAAAGGATGAGCACCTGTGAGCGCGCTGCTCGAGATCCGCGACCTGAGCGTCTCATACGGTGCGATCAACGCGCTGAGCTCGGTGAGCCTCTCGGTCCCGGCCGGCGAGATCGTCGCCGTCCTCGGCGCGAACGGCGGCGGGAAGACGACGCTGCTGAAGACGATCTCCGGGCTCGTGCGGGCGCAAGGAGGCAGCATCGGGTTCGACGGAGAGGAGATCACGAAGCTCTCGCCGGAGGCAATCACCCGGAAGGGGATCGTCCAGGCGCCGGAGGGCCGGCAGATCTTCGGCGAGCTCACCGTCTACGAGAACCTGCAGATCGGCGCCTTCACGGTGCGCGACCGTCAGGCCCGGGAGCGGAACCTCGAGCGCGTCTACGGTTACTTCCCGGTCCTGAAGGAGCGGTGCGAGCAGGTCTCGCAGACGCTGTCAGGGGGCGAGCAGCAGATGCTCGCGATCGGCCGGGCGCTCATGGCGTCTCCGCGGCTCCTCATCCTCGACGAGCCGTCGCTCGGTCTTGCCCCCCTCATCGTGCGGTCGATCTTCGCGATCATCAGCGAGTTTCAGCAGGAGGGGACGACGGTTCTGATCGTAGAGCAGAACGCGCTGCAGACGCTTCGCATCTCGAGCTTCGCCTACGTCCTGCAGGTGGGAAGGCTCGTGAAGTCCGGCCCCGCGAGCGAGCTGCAGGACGATCCGGACCTCGTGGAGGCGTATCTGGGGACGGAAGGAGACCGTAGCCGTCAATGAGCCGCGAAGCGGCCATGACATAGAGTATTTCCACAGGAGGAAAGTATGAAGAGGATCATGATTGCAGTGCTGCTCGTAGCAGCCGTCGCACTCGCGCTGCCGGCCGCAGGTGCCAGACAGACCGAGGCCGCCCAGGGAGTGACCGCGGACAGCGTGCTCGTGGGTAATTCGGCCGCGACGAGCGGCGGGTTCGCCGCCGTCGGCGTTCCGTTCAACAGGGGGATTGAGGCGTACTTCCTGATGGTCAATCAGGCAGGCGGCGTCGCCGGGCGCACGATCGAGTGGGTCCATTACGACGACGAGTTCGACGGAGCTCAGGGGCTCACCTACGCGCAGCGGCTCGTCGAGGACGACCGGATCTTCGCGTTCGTTGGACACTTCGGAACGCCCACCGTCGCCGCGACCCAGGAGTACCTGAACACGATCGGCATTCCGCGGGTCTACTACGCGACGGGCCTGCGGTCGCTGTTCGACCTGGAAGCCACCGGCGGCGCCCGCGGCTCGTTCCCGGTGCAGCCCATCTACGATGCGGAAGGTGAGGTCATGGTCGCGCGCGCGGTCTCCGACTTCGGCGCGCGCAGGATCGGGGTGATCTATCCCAACGCGGACGACGGCATGGGGCTTCTCGCCGGGATCGAGCTCCGGTCCGGGCTGCTCAACGTGCCCATCGTCGCCGCCCAGGTCGCCCCTGATGCGACCGACATGAGCTCGGCTGCGCAGACGATCATGGCGGCGAACGTTGACGTGGTGCTCGTCGCGGCGAACCAGGTGCCCGCGGAGGTGGCGATCAAGGCGCTCGTCGCGGCCGGCAATACGGCTCCCGTGATCACGAGCTATGTCAACGCGGCGCCCACCTTTGTTGAAGGGGTGCGCGAGGCGCTCGGCGCATTCGACGTCTACGCGAACGCCTGGCTGCAGGTCGTTGACGACGACGGGAATCCCACCCCGGCGCTCAACGAGTACGTCGAGGCGGTCTCCAGGGTCGACCCGGCGCTCGCCGGCAATCCCTT
>SKQU01000381.1 GCA_007118855.1 Spirochaetaceae bacterium | reverse complement strand
GCTCACACCTCCCGCGGGTGGAGCTCCTGGGGATCTACCTGGTCGTGCTCGTCTTCAACATGTACGTCGCGAGCTTCAAGGTTCTGTGGCAGATACTTCGCGGTCGCATCAACCCGGGAGTGACCCATTTCCGCACCCGGCTGCGCACAGACGTCGCCCGCGTTGTCCTCACGAGCTCGATCACGCTCACGCCCGGGACCATAACCCTGCTGCTTGACGACGATCACCTGATCGTGCACTGGCTCGACGCACGCACGCGCCACTCCAAATACGCGAGCAAGCTCATTGCCGGTCCGTACGAGCGGCTGTTGAGGCGCATATGGGCATAGAGACCAACGATCTGCTGCTGTACGCGATCTACTTCTTCCTGGGCACGAGCGTGCTGGGAGTCGTTCGGGTTCTGATTGGTCCGACGACCGCGGACCGGATGACGGGGCTCAATCTCGTGGCGGCCCAGATCCTCGCGCTGCTCGTGCTCGTCGCGGTGCGTGAAGGTAGATCGAACTACCTCGACGTCGCCCTCGTGTACGACATATTCGGATTCATCGGCATCCTCGCGATGGCGCGGTACTTCAGCGCAAGGGCGCACCAATGATCTGGGTAGCGCTGCTCTTCCTCGGCCTGGGGGCCGTCTTCAGTCTCATGGGGAATCTCGGCGTGCTCGTCTTCCCCGACGTCTACACGAGACTCCAGGCCTCGTCGACCTGCGCCACGACGTCGGTCTTCTCCGTGTTCGTCGCCTGCATGGCCCTGTCCGGCTTCACGCCCATGACCGGAAAGATCCTCGTCATCACGCTCTTCTTCTTCATCACCAACCCCATATCCGCTCACATCATCGCCCGTTACGCGTGGCAGAGCGAGATCGTGCCGTGGCGACGCAGCTATGAACAGCGACGAAGACTGGGAGAAGAGAGCGATGACTGAAGCGCTGCTCGCTATCATGCTCGTCCTCGCGCTTCTCGCGCTGCTGTCACGCGACCTGCTCACCACGGTCGTGCTCATGGGTGTCTTCAGCCTCCTGAGCTGTTTCTGGTTCTACATCCTCGGCGCTCCGGACGTCGCCCTGACCGAAGCCGCCGTGGGAACCGGAATCGGGACGGTAGTCTTCATCTGGGCCGTATTCAAGACCGAACGGAGGGATCATGGGATCTCGCGCCGTTGAGATAGCGGCGATCCTCGTCGTGGCGGCATTCCTGGTCCTCTCTTTGGGTGGTGAGCATCCGGAGGAGACGCCGGTGCGCGCGTACGTGATCGAGCATGGCCTGGCGCAGACCGGAGCGGCCAATCTCGTGACGTCGATCTACCTTGGGTACCGGGCTTTCGACACGCTCGGGGAGACGATCGTCCTGTTGCTCGCGGTTTCAGGCGTCGTCCTGCTCGTGGAGCACAGGCGATGAGGAAGACGGATATCCTCGACGTCGTGTCGCGCAAGCTCGCGCCGTTCATGTTTCTCTTCGGGCTCTACCTGGTCAGCCACGGTGATCTCTCTCCCGGCGGCGGTTTCCAGGGCGGAGTGGTGATCGCCTCCGGCGTCATCCTGCTCGCGATGGCCAAGGGGTCGGCCGCAGCAGCGGCTCTCCTGCCTCTGCGGCGGCTGGCGGTGACCGAGGCGGTCGTCTTCGGTCTCATCCTCGCGGCGGGGTTCGCCGGTGTCGTGACGGGAGTCGGGTTCCTCGCCGACGTCCTCTACGACGGCTCCCCGCTCCCGGTCGTGCGGACTCCCTTCGTGTTCATCCTGAATCTGCTCATCGGCCTCAAGGTGGGCGCCGGCGCGAGTCTCATCTGCCTCCACCTCTTCGCGCAGGAGTGACCGGTGGCGTGGTACCTGATCGGCGCGATCTTTCTGGCGGGAATCTGGGGGTTGATCTCGCTCCCCAATCTCATCAAGAAGGTGGTGGCGCTGAACATCGCAAACAGCGCGATCATCCTCTTTTTTATCTACTTCGGCTCGCTCTCCGGTGACACCGCACCCATCATGGGAGACGGGGCCGGCACGCCGGTGGATCCGCTGCCGCAGGCGCTCATGCTGACCGCGATCGTCGTGGGCGTCTGCGTCGTCGCCCTCGCACTCGGTCTGGTCTACCGTCTCTACCAGCGCTACGGGACACTCGACATCAGGGAGATCGAGCGAAAGGTGTGGAGACGCGATGAGTAGCGTGGCGCTGCTGGTCGTGCTTCCGTTCGTCGGGGCGCTGGTCGCGCTGTTCGGCAAACTCGTCCGGGCTGAACCGCTCCTTTCGGTCGTCTCCACCCTGCCGCTCCTCGGCATGGCGGCTCTGCTCGTCATGCAGTTCCCCGCGGTGCTCGATGGCGCCGCGTTCACCTACTCGCTCGGCGGCTGGCCGGAACCTGCCGGTATCGCGCTGACCCTCGACGGGTTCGGCTGGCTCTCCTCCGCGCTGGTGGTCCTGATCTCGACGATGGTCGTGTTCGCCTCGTTCTCGTCCCGACGGTACCGGTCGACCTACTTCTTCTTCCTGATGCTCCTCGTCGCGGGGATGGAGGTCGTCGTCCTCACCGGCGATATCTTCACGATGTTCGTGGGCTTCGAGATCGTGGCCATCTCTGCGTACGTGCTCATCGCCTTCGACCGGACCGACGAGGGTCTGCTCGCAAGCCTCAAGTACCTGCTGCTGAGCTCGATGGGGATACTCTTCTTCCTCTTCGGGGTCTTCCTGCTGTACCGCGACTTCGGCACGCTCTCGCTTCGGATCATGGCGGAGGACTCGGCAACCACACCGGTGGCCGAGACGACGAGCGTCCACCTCGCGGTCGCCGCGCTCTGCGTGGGAATCGGCGTGAGAACCGCCTTCATGCCCTTTCACACGTGGTTGCCGGAGGCGCATGCCTACGCGCCGCACCCGGTCAGTGCCCTCCTCTCCGGGGTGCTCATCAAGATATCGTTCTTCGCGATGCTGCGTATCATCGCGGTCTTCCGCGCGACCTACCTCAGCGATCTGCTGCTCTGGATCGGCGCCGCTACGGCCTTCCTCGCGGTCGTCTGGGCGCTCGCGCAGCGCGATGCCAAGCGGCTGCTCGCCTACCACTCGATCTCGCAGATGGGCTACGTGCTCGCGGCCTTCGGCGCCGCGTCGGCGCTCTCGATCACCGCGGCCTTCTCGCACGCGATGCACCACGCGCTGTTCAAGAGCCTGCTCTTCCTCGTCGCAGGCATGGCGGTACAGATGAGCGGGGAGCGCGACCTCTACCGGATTCGGCCCATCGGCCGTCGCGCACCGCTCCTCGCGCTCGGGTTCGTCGTCGGTGCGCTCTCCATAGCCGGAATCCCGCCGTTCAACGGCTTTGCGAGCAAGCAGCTGATATCCTCCGCGCTCGACCACCATCCGGCGTATGCGCTTCTCTGGATCACGGCGGTGGGAACGACCGCGTCGTTCATCAAAGCCTCGCGTCTCGTGCTGTGGCGGCGGCCGGCGGGTCCCGCGCTGCAGACGACCAGCGTGATGGCCGCGCGCAGGTCGAATCACCGCGTACCGGTACCCGAGCCCGCCTCGGCAGGGGTGATGATTCACATCCCCGTGATCGTGCTCGCGCTCCTGTGCCTCGCAACCGGGCTCTTCGCCCGTCCGGTGTCGCTGCTTCTCGCCTCGCTCCTCTCGTCGACGGAGGTGGGGGCCTTCCCGGCCGCCGCTGCCGGCTCTGCCGCCGGCACCGGGACCGCTGTGGCCGCCGCGGCCGGATCGATCCCCGCGACCTTCCTCTCGGGTCCAAAACTGTTGGGCGCGCTTCCCGTGCTCGTACTAGGAATTCTGCTCTTTCTCGGATCGACGACGGGTCCGGGCATACGACTCGCCGGGCGGATAGAACGAATCATGCCCGAGCTCCGCACGATCCTGCTCTACTTCGTGCTCGGGCTCGCGCTCTTCGCGATCGTCGCCTACCTGTAGCCTACCGGAAGCGGCGCACCTCGTCCCGGGTGGGAGGATCGGCACCGACGCGGGTGCAGGTGATCGCGGCGACCTTCGATGCGAACTCGAGCGCTTCGCGGATCTCCTCCTCGCGGAGCGAGGCGACCGCCTGCGGGGTTGCGTGTCGTTCATCAAGCCAGACGAGAAGCGCCGCGAGGAACGAATCGCCTGCGCCGATCGTGTCGCGCACCTCCACGGCCCTGGCCGCGACGGCAACCCTGCTCGTCGCGGTACAGGCGGTGCTGCCCTCGGCCCCGCGGGTCACAACGACGAGCGCCACCCCGGCGTCCAGAACGGCCGCCACGGCCTCCTCGACCGGGGTATCCGGGTAGATCCACGCGAGGTCCTCATCGCTCGTCTTGAGGAGCGTCGCCGACCCGAGCGCCCGCTCGATCCGTTCACGGTAGTCCCGCTCGTCCTCCACCAGGCTCTCGCGGATATTCGGGTCGAACGCGATGACCCGGCGCCCGCGCTCCCGTTCGGCGAGGTGCAGGATCGCGTCTCCCTCGCTTTCCGCGATGATCGAAATCGATCCCATCTGGAGGATTGCGCCGTCGGGGAGGTCCGGAAGAAGCTCGCGCGAAAGCGCCCGGTCCGCGGCGTCGTTGGTGTAGAAGGCGTACCTGGCCGACCCGTCGGCCGCCTTCTTCACGAAGGCGAGCGTCGTGGGCCGGTCCACCCGGTGCACGAGCGAGAGCCCCACGCCGTTCGCCTCGAGTCGTGCCGCAATGAAGTCGCCGAAGAAGTCGCTGGATATCGCGCCGGCAAAGCTCACATCGCTGCCGAGCCGTGAGACCGCGACGGCGCAGTTGTACGGACACCCCCCGGCCACCGGCTGGTAGCCCGGCAGCGCCGCCTCCCCGCCGCCGTCCCGCGGGACGAAGTCGATCAGCGACTCACCAATACAGACAACCATGGCGCCTCCACCGGGCAGTCTACCGGAATAGGCGCGGGTTGATACAGCCTGCGGAATCCGGGTGAAACACGCCTTGCCGCGTGTGGCGTGAAGAGTCCCCTCTTCATTGGGAACGCCCTCGAGCTGATCCACCAGGCCGCCGGCGGGATCCTGCGCAACGTCGGCACCGGGGCGATAGGCATCTTCGGGGTGATGCTGGCCATCTTCCTCGGGGTGGGCATGGTCAGCCGCGAGGTCGACCGGCGCACCGTGTACACGGTCGTCACCAAGCCGATAAGGCG
>SKQU01000279.1 GCA_007118855.1 Spirochaetaceae bacterium | reverse complement strand
GCTCCTTGAGGTTGAGCGGTCTGCCGCGGCCGGTTCCCTTGTGGACCGTGAGCACCGCCTTCCGCTTGTCTTCCGAGACGTAGATCTCGAACGACGCATCGCGGCTCGCGCTCAGCGGCACGTCGCGCAGGGGGCGGCGTGCGGCCATCGCCTCGTTGATCAGGCTCGTGATCTCATCGGGCTCAGGGAGTCGGGCGGTCGGGTAGCCGAGGCGCTCGGCCTCGGCTGCCACCTCTTCCGCGCTCGGCGCCTTCGCGTGCGCGTGGCCGGGATCGAAACTGAGCGAAAGGGTAGCCATGTCGGGCGAGAGAGTGAGCTCCCAGTCGTGTGTGTCGAACGGCACGATGTCCGCCCAGTTCGCGCCGATCCGTACGAACCCGTCATAGGAGGCGAACAGCTCATCGCGGCGACGCTCGACCCCCTCGCCGGCATACCAGAGGGGATCGGCAAGGGCGGGCGGCAGCACGAGATCGCCGGCGACGCTCCGTCCGGCCTGTCCGTCGTCCTTGCCTTCCACCATGCCGATCTTCTGGCCCGCGGTTGCGTATCCGGTCCTCTCCACGGTCGGATCCACGTAGATACGCTCGCGGTGAACCGTCTCCTCGGTGTAGCGTACCTTCTGCTCACGCGCCGGGAGAAAGGGCAGGGGAGCCTTCTTCGTGACGAGCTTCTCGCGCTTCCTGCGCTCCTTCTTCTCAACGGTGATCTGCGGGGCTGCGGCAGCGGCAAGGACCTGGTCGGCCTGGGCCTGGAGATCCGTCGGGATCCCGATGTCCAGGAATACCGCGCGCTCCGGCTTGGGGTCCAGCGGTTTCGTGCCGCGGGCGATCACGAACGGTGCCTGTCTTCCCTGCTCGAGGACGACCGCGAAGGTCCGACGCAGGTCCTCAGGCTTGAAACCTTCTACAATGCCCCGGCTTCGCATCTCGGCGATCAGCCGTTCGGGAGACCAGGTCTCGCCTCCGCCAGGGGTGAATGCGGCGGTCGCTTCGAGGTGTGACTCGTCGAGCGAGATCCTCAGGGTTCCCGTTGCCGTTACCTGCTTCGCCATGGTCCACTGCCTACGTCATAGCCCATACGCGCCGCCTTGACGATCTTCGCCTTCAGCAGGTCGTTCTGGCGCCGAAGCTGGTTGATCTCGATCTGTTGCGACTTCACTGTCTCGAGCAAATCCCCGTGGCTGAGCGCCCCCGTGCGCAGCAACTCGTTCACATAGTCGCTCTTGATCTGGAAGTCCGACTCCGCCTCTGCCGACGCCGTGGCGAAACTCGTTTCCACATCCATCCACTCGCGCGAGTCCTCGTCAGCGGGGGTCTCCAGGATCTTGTCGGCTATACGCTCGATCGCCTGCGAGAGCACGGCGTCGGGCTTGTAGACGACGATGGGCAGGTGAGACCCGAGCGATACATCCTGCAGCTCGTCACGGTAGATGATCCCCAGGTGCTCGAGATCCAGGCCCAGATAGCTCGAGCAGCTGCGACGAAGTCTCGTCGCCCGCTCGGCATCCTTCGGATCGTCGAGCATGTTCAGCACGAGCCGCGGCCGCAGCGTTGCACTCGCCTCCCGGTAGCGGGCGATCGTGTCCGGGTCGGCCGCCTCGAGCCGCGCGACGAGGTCCGGAAGGTAGATGCGCTGGATCCGCTCCGTGTCGCGGGTCATCTCCTTCAGCAGCTTGTCCGCCGCGCTGCCTCGCTTGATCGTGGTCGTCAGCAGTCGGTACAGCGCGTTCTTGACGCACAGATAGGCGTTCACAAGGGCTGTGGGGGTGGGCGTTGTCACGACGATGCCGCGGCGCGAGAGCAGGAAGAAGTCCATCACGTTGAAGCTCGTCCCGGCGCCCAGGTCGAGCACGACGATGTCCGCGTCGAGCCCGCGCAGGCGTCGCTGCAGCTTGCGTTTCTGTCCCGAGCCCAGGTTCGCGATGCCCGGGATCTCGCCGTCTCCCGGGATGAAGCGCAGGTTCTCGTAGTCGGTGTCCCTGACGATACTGGCGAACTCGATCTGCGGGTTCGTGACGAAGGCGCCCACTCCCACCGTCACGCCGCGCACGCCGAGGATGAGGTGGAGGTTCGCCCCACCGAAGTCGAGGTCGGCGAGCACGACGCGCCTGCCGGCACGCGCCAGCACGATCGCGAGATTCGCCGCGAGGAGCGATTTGCCCACGCCGCCCTTTCCGCTCGCGATTGGGATGATCTGCACTACCCGTCCCCCTCGCGCGCCGGCGCGTTGGCGCCACGGCCGGCCGGTCGGTCTCCGTCCATAGCTCGATATGATACCAGGGCGGCGAGGATGAGCAAGTCGGCGGCGAGCACCCCATACACGATGACGAAGACAGCCCTCGCAAGCGGGTCAGAGGAGGGTCCTGCCCGCTCGGCCGCGGGAAGGTAGCTTCCGGTGAGCACGACGATCGCGTCGGTCACCGCCGCCAGCAGCGTGCCCATGCGCAGCAGCGGCAGGTAGTACCGTTCTGCTCCGGTCACCAGCGTACATCCGGCGAACAGGGCGACCATCAGCAGGGAAGGAGCGGCCACCCAGAGCAGGGCGATGTGGAACAGTGAGTCATCCGGCAGCAGACGCGATACGAGCAGGGCCACGACGACGAAGCGAAAGAGGTTCCAGGCGCCTCCGCCGAGCATGGCAAACCGATGACCGCCCATGCGGCGGAGTGTACGGTGCCCTTCCATCGCGGTCAATAGAATCCACCGGCGTATGGATGTATACTGGAGGTGACATGATACGCACCAATAACGAAAAGTACCGGCAAACGACGCAGCAGAAGCGACGGGAGCGCGCGATCTGGGGAGCCCTGACCGTCCTGCTGCTCTCTGTGGTGTTGGCCTTTACCCTGACGCCCGCGCTGCTTGCCGAGGAGCGTACCGAGACCGATCGGGTCATCGACGTGTTCGAGAGCGTGTTCCGGTTCATCGAACGGAACTACGTGGACGAGGTGGACCCGAATCTGCTGCTCGAGGGTGCTCTCAAGGGGATGTTCGACGTCCTTGATGATCCGTACTCCGCCTACCTCACCGCGGATCAGATGCGGGGACTTACCGACACCACAACGGGGGAGTTCGGCGGCGTGGGGATGTACATCTCCAAACAGCGCTCGGTCGAGGGGGACGAGCGGTCGGGCTTCGTGGAAGTGGTCTCTCCAATCGAGGATACTCCGGCGTACCGGGCGGGAGTCCGTGCCGGGGATCTCATCGTGGCGCTCCGTGACGAGACCGACGATGAGTTCCAGAGTACCGAAGGGCTCTCCATCGACGAGGCGGTCGACCGCCTGCGTGGCGCGCCGGGAACGCTCGTCACGATCCGAATCCGTCGCGGGACGCGCGCGGAGTTCCCCATCACACTCGAGCGGGCGATCATCGAGGTGCCGACGGTCAAGTACGCCATGATGGCGGACGACATCGGGTTCCTCCGCGTGATCCAGTTCACCCCCCGAACGGCCGCGCGCATTGAGGACGCGATCGCCTTTTTCACCGAGAACAACTACCGCGGGATGATCATGGATCTCCGATCGAATCCTGGAGGGCTGCTCGACGCGGTGATCGACGCGGCCGATCTCTTCTTCAGCGGCGGTACCATCGTGGGCACCGCCGGACGTATTCCCCAGGAGAACCAGAGGTTCACCGCGACGAGGGGACAGGTGGTGGACGAGGATGTTCCCATCGTGGTGCTCATCGACGGGGGGGCGGCATCGGCGGCGGAAATCTTCGCCGGGACGCTGCAGGACCGGGGGCGCGCCCATCTGGTCGGCGAGACGACCTTCGGCAAGGGGTCGGTCCAGCAGATCCGCCGAATCGCCGGCGGCGGGTTTCGTCTGACGATGTCCCGTTACTACCTGCCCAGCGGGCGTTACATCGACCGCGTCGGTGTCGAACCGGACACCGTGGTCCGGCCTCCGCAGCTGACCGATGAGCAGGAGGAGCACTATGCGCGGCTGCGAACCGGCGACCGGGTCGAGGAGTTCGTGCGCAGGAACCGCACGCCAAGCGATTCGCGGATCGACGAGTTCGTCGTGACGCTTCAGGACGAGGGGTACGACATTCCGGATCGATGGATCAGACGGATGGTCCGGGACGAGGTCAACCGACAGAACAACGTGCAGCTCGACTACGACCTTGAGTTCGACGTGGTGCTTCAGGAGGCACTCGGACTGCTGCAGGGCGGGGATGTGCCGGAGCGCTGATGCGCCAGCTGCTCCTTTCCCGACCGCTTCACGCGGGGCAGCACGTGGAGCTCGACGGCGATGACTATCACTATCTGCGCCACGTCCTGCGCCTGCGCCCCGGCTCCCGGGTACCTGCGCTTGACGCGAGGGGCTTCCGTTGGGAGCTCGAGCTCCTGGAAGACAACGGCTCTCGCCTCGTGGCCCGCGTCTGTTCCAGTGCGCGCCATGGCGAAGCCGCCTTTCCCCGGCTGACGCTCTACCAGGCGATTCCCAAGGGGAGCAGGTTCGATGACCTGGTGCGACAGCTCGTCCAGTTCGGGGTAGATCGCATCTGTCCGGTCTTCAGCGAGCGGACCGTCTCGCGCCCGGATCGGGAAGGGGGACGAGTCGACCGCTGGCGGCGGGTCGCTCGTGAAGCGGTCCAGCAGAGCGGAGCCGCTCGACCGGTTGAGATCGTACTGCCGCAACCGCTCGCCGGCATCCATCCGACCGACGGCGCGCTTGCGCTCGTCCTTCACACCGATGGTGCACCATCAGATGGTGCGCCACTTGCACAGTCGACGTTGCACGGATATCTTGGCGAGGTTCCGGAAGAGGTTGATCTTGTGGTCGGTCCGGAGGGCGGCTTCACCGACTCCGAGTTGACGGGGCTCCTGGGGAAGGGGTTCCGGCCCCTCTGGCTTGGACCGCAGGTGCTTCGATCCGAGAGCGCAGCCCTCTTCGCGGCGGCTGCCGTACGAATTCTGGTTCTGGAGCGTGCCCATTGGCAACCGAGAAGCGAGCACAGGTAGCGCGACGACTGGATGTCATGCGAGTGGGAATCGACGCGCTCGATGAAGAGCGCCTGCCGTCCGCGGTGGGGCAACTGGTGGCCGCCGGGAAGACGACGCAGATCGTGCTCGTGCGGTGGTGGGATTTCATGCGCGCCAGGGCGCGCCGCTCGTATAGGCTCTGTCTGC
>SKQU01000080.1 GCA_007118855.1 Spirochaetaceae bacterium | reverse complement strand
TCGGCGGCGCACCCCGGTCGGCCGCCGCGATCGTGCTCGTGGTGACCTCGCTCCTTGCGGTGATTGCGCTCGCCGGCTGCGCGCGTCACAACGAATGGATCACCTTCCGCGGCGACGGCGGCCGCGGCCATTCGCGCAACGCGATGACGCCGCCGCTCGGGATACGCTGGGAGCTCTCGCTGCAGACCGGTGACCGCAGCAGTTTCGCCTTCAACAACCTCATCGTGAAGGACGACACGCTCTACTTCGGATCGACCGACGGCAACTTCTACGCGATGAGTATAGACACCGGGTACATGGACTGGGTGTTCCGAACCGGAGCCGCGGTCAATTCGGTGCCGTATGCCGACGAGACGCAGGTCTATTTCGGCTCGAACGACGGACATGTCTACGCGCTCGAACGTCAAAGCGGCGAGGAAGTGTGGCGGTTCAACGTCGGGCGTACCGTCCAGAGCACGGTGATCGGGTACAAGGACCTGGTCGTCTTCTCAGGCGACGGCGGAGGCATCTGGTTTGTGACCCGTGACGGGGAGCTCGAACACATGCACCCGAATCCCGTCTGGCACCGGGTAACGCTGCAGGTCATGGACGGCATGATGTACATGGTCCCCGGCCCCACGGAGAACCCGCGAACCCTCGGCGTCTACGATGTGACGACGCACGACCACCGGTGGCTGCTTCCGAACGAGATCATGAGCGCCCTCTGGTACAGCTTTCCGGCCGTGACCCGGTCGCACATGATCACCCAGACGAGCCGCGTCACGGGGTCCGGCGCGGAGTTCAACACCTGGGCGCTCGATCGCTCCACGGGGCGCATCATGTGGTCCAGACGCTTCGAGGGGGATTTCGCGGCGCACCCGCCGGACGGCTCGATGCACGCATGGATGCGTGACCGCACCTACATACTCGACTACCAGGCACCGGCGGTCTGGCGCGACCGGGTTATCTCCGCCTCCGGAGACACGGTCGTTCGGGCGCTCAACGAGCGCACGGGCGCGGTCGAGTGGGAGACCTACCTCTCGCGCCGCACCTCGAGCGCTCCGATGATCTCCGGCGACCACATCTACATAGGGGTCTTCGGCGACACTGCCGGACTCCCGGCGGAGGGAGCGCAGTCGTCCCGGCTCATCGCGCTGAGCGCACGCAGCGGCCGGAAGGTCTGGCAGCTCGAGACGAACGGAGCGATCCTCTCGCCTCCCGTCGTCGCCGGCCGCTACATGGTGTTCGGGACGGACCGCAATTACGTCTACGTCCTCGAACGAGTGCTTTGATGCGGTATGGAATCGAAGACGGTTTCGAGAGGATGGACCCGGGTCATCTCCTTTGTGCTGCTCGTCGCCGCGTGCATATCGCTCTTCTACTGGTTCGACCGGGCGTACGGTCCGGTCGACTGGCGTGAGGTCTTCTCCTCACGCGATTCCGTCCGCGACTTCGTGCGGCAGTTCGACCCGTACGGCCCCATCGCATTCTTCCTGCTGCAGCTCGTCACGGTCATCGTCGCACCGATTCCCGGCAACATCATCGCGCTCGCGGGCGGCGCGCTGTTCGGGCTGTGGAGCGGGTTCTTTCTCAGCACGAGCGCCCTGCTCGTGGGATCCACGATCACCTTCGCGCTCGCACGGTTCTACGGGAGACCGCTGGTCGAGCGATTCGTCCCAAAGGCGCTCATAGACAAGTACCTGGACAGCATCGCGGAGCGACACTACGTCGTGCTCTTCGGCGCCTTCCTCCTGCCCTTCTTCCCGGACGACGCGCTCTGCTTCATCTCCGGGCTCTCCAACCTGCGCTACCCGGTCTTCCTCCTCATGGTCGTCATCGGCCGGCCGCCGGGAATGTTCGTCGCAAGCCTGGTGGGGTCGGGCATCGCCGTGATTCCCTGGTGGGGCTGGATCATCATCGCCGCCGCGTCGGCCGGCCTCCTGTACGCCATCTACAGGCACAAGGGGAGGATCGAGCGCCTGCTCGGCTCGGTCACGATCACCACGTCGCGCAACGGGTAGCCGCCCGGGTCCGGCTTGCCGAGGCGGCGGGCAGCGGGTAGTATACTCGCCAATGAACATCGACCAGTTCCTCACGCTTCCCTTTCGGGACCCGGTACTCATCTTCGCGACCGTCATGGTCCTGATCCTCGTCGCTCCGGCGCTCGCGAAGAAGATACGGCTGCCGCAGATCGTGGGGCTGCTCGTCGCCGGGATCATCGTGGGGCCGCACGGACTCGGGCTCCTCGCCCGCGACCAGAGCATCGAGCTGCTCGGCAAGGTGGGGCTCCTCTACATCATGTTCCTCGCGGGCCTGGAGATCGACCTCAACCAGGTGCGCCGTAACCGGTCTCACACCATCATTTTCGGGGCGATCACCTTCTCCATTCCGCTCGCGATGGGAACGGGCCTCGGATACTGGGCATACGGGATGACAATCCCGGTCGCGATGCTCCTTGCGAGCATGTTCAGCTCGCACACGCTGGTGACCTTTCCCACCATCACCCATCTCGGCCTGGGCAAGGCGCGGAGCGTCACGACCGCCGTCGGCGGCACGATCATCACGGACACCCTCGCGCTCCTCCTGCTCGCCGTCGTCATCAGCGCCTCCCGCGGCGACCTGGACCCGTGGTTCTGGGTGCGCCTGTTCACCCTCATGATCGTCTACATGGTCGCTACGGTGATGGTGATCCCGGTCCTCGGCCGGCTCTTCTTCCGGAAGCTCAGCACCGACGAGAATGTCGAGTATGTCTTCGTGATCGCGCTCACCTTCGTCGTGAGCTTCCTCGCGCACCTCGCCGGGCTCGAACCCATCATCGGCGCCTTCCTCGCCGGGCTGACGCTCAACCGGCTCATCCCGGAGAAGAGCCTGCTCATGACGCGCATCCACTTCACCGGTGACGCGATCTTCATCCCCTTCTTCCTGCTTTCGGTGGGCATGCTCGTCGATCTCCGTCTGCTCGTCGCCGACGTCGACGTCTGGATGGTCATCGGCGGCATGACGATCGTGGCGCTCGCAAGCAAGTGGATGGCCGCGCGCCTGTCGGCCTGGATCCTGAAGTACCGCAGATCGGAGGCGGGGGTCATCTACGGCATGAGCGTCAACCAGGCGGCCGCGACGCTCGCCGCGGTGCTCATCGCCTATGACGTCGGCCTCTTTGACGACCGCATCATCACCGGCACGATCATCATGATCGCCGTGACCTGTCTCACCGGCTCGATCGTCACCGAGCGCAAGGGGCGCGCGCTCGCGCTCGAAGAGGAACAGGCACCCTACGACACGTCGACGGCGCCGCCCCGGATCCTCGTGCCGCTCGGCCGCCGCGAAGGAGCGAAGGAGCTTCTGGACATCGCCTTCCTCCTGCGCGAGCCGGGTACCCAGGAGCCGCTCTACCCGGTCCGCGTCGTGCACGAGGACTCGGACGTCGAATCCGAGCTCGCGAATGCGGAGAAGATTCTCGCCCACTCGGTTGTTCGGGCGATGTCCGCCGGGGTGCCGGTGACGCCGCTCACGATCGTGGATATCAGCGTCGGGTCCGGACTCGTGAGAGCGGTTCGGAACAACCGGATCACGCTCGTGGTGTGCGGCTGGGGCGACGTTCACAGCGGTCACGGACGGACCTTCGGACGGGCGATCGACCAGCTCATCGACCAGACGCGCCACATGGTGCTCGTCAGCCGTCTCGTGCGGCCGGTCAACTCGGCCGAACGGATCGTGCTCGCGCTGCCGCCCTTCTCGCAGCGCGCCGTGGGCTTCGAACGGCTCGTGGGAACGATCAAGACGCTCGCGCATCAGGCGGGCACCTCGCTCCTCGTGGTAACGACCGCGGAGACGGTCGACGCGATACGCTCATTCGTTCAGACCGCGCGCCCGGTCGTGCCGGTGGAGCTGCGCACGCTCCCGGTCTGGAAGGGGCTCCAGGGCGACCTGAGCGAGACCGCCCGGGACTCCGACTGGATCATACTCGCGAGCGCACGCAAAGGCGAGATCGCATGGCAGCCCAATCTCGAGCGCCTGCCCCGACAGCTCGCCACGGCGCTCCCGCAGTCAAACCTCTCGGTTATCGTGCCGGCGACCGAGCCGTGGGACAGCGTCCAGGTCGCCGAGATGGTCACCGAGCCGTCCCGGGTCATCTCCGGGTTCTCGGCCGATCGGTGCGAGTTCGCGATGAAGGCGAAGGGCACACGTGAGGCGGTCACGAAGCTGCTCTCCCGTTACTTCGGACGCTACTCGGTCAGCGCGCGGGCGATCTCCGAGCTCCTGCACACGATCAGCCGCGAAGAGCCCGTCGAGCTGGTGGACGACGTGGCGCTTCTCCACGCGCACGTGCCCTTCGTCAGCGACACCGTGGTGTTCCTTGGCGTGACGAGGGAGCCGCTCGACATACCGCTGCCCGGCGGCGATCCGCACATCCTGATCATCCTGCTCGACCCCGTGGGACAGGACCCGGCGAAGCATCTGAAGGCGCTCGCGGATATCGCGAGGATCATCCGGCTGCCGGGCTTCGTGCCCGCGCTCCGCGACATGCGCGGCTTCGACCAGTTCCAGGCCGAGGTGGAGAAGCGCACCGACAGGGAGCGGTAGGAGGGAGACCGGGAACGGGCGCCCTTCACCGGCCCAGAAGCCTGCGGTTCAGCTCGAGGCGGTCGAGCGCGAGATCGAGCACGCCGGGCGAAACCGGCGGGCCTGAATCGCGGTACTCGTCGAGGAATCTCCTGACCTCCGGCTCGCGACCGAGCCCGCCGAAGGGCACGACGAGCGCGATCGTCCCGCCCAGATGGTAGGGGTGGATGCCGGACAACTCGTCGAAGTGAGCGGTGAGCCACGGCCACAGCGATGAGCGAAAGGCCGGGTTCGATGAGGCGGCGCGCAGGAAGAAGAGGCGGTTGCGGTAAGGCACCTTCGCGACAACGTACTCGAGCGCCTCACCGGCGAGCGAGGCGTCGCCCAGCGACCCGAGCCCGGCGAGCAGGTGGGCCTTCCGGCTTTCGGTCGTTCCTTCGGCTTCAAGCTCAGCGCGGATCCACTCGACCACCGTCCCGTCGTCCGCCGCTGCCGCGCACCTGAGCGTCACGGGGACGAGGTCCGGGTGCACGGGTTTCCCCTTCATGATGGCATGCATCCGCTCGCGGCACACCTGCCTGACCGGCTCATCGCCGAACTGCGCAAGCGCGA
>SKQU01000201.1 GCA_007118855.1 Spirochaetaceae bacterium | reverse complement strand
TGCTCGTCGAGAAGCCGATGGCAATGACCGCGACCGAGGCGCAGCGTATGGCAGAAACGGCGCACCGTTGCGGGCGCGTTCTTGCAGTGGCTATGAACTACCGGTGGATCTTTGGACCGGACTCCCTCTACCTGAAGCAACTGATCTGCGACGGGGCGCTCGGTCGCATCTACTACATCCGGGCGCAATCGCTTCGCCGCAGCACCGGTTCGGGCGAGGCCGCGTCCTGGCGAACGGCTCGAACGCTCTCCGGGGGCGGCGCGCTGATAGACATGGGCGTTCACAAGCTCGACCTGGCGATGTGGTTCCTTGATGACTTCTCTCCAAGGGCGGCTACGGCGACGACAGCAACCGAGCTGACACTGAACAGTGATGTCGACGACTTCTGCGTCGGGATGATCCGGATGGGATCGGGAGCTGTCATGACACTCGAATCGACGCTGGCCTCACATACCCGTGGGGGCGGGATCATCACGCTCATGGGAACGCAGGGAGGCGCGGTGCTTGATCTCAGCATGCCCGCCGGGAAGAGGCTCTCACTCTTTGGGCGCCAGGGCCACGCGCTCACCGAGTGGACCCCAACAGAGATAGACGTCTCTGCGTTTCCAGACCGTTCGGTACAGGAGCACTTCGTACGCTGCATCAGGCAAGGCATCGTACCTGAGACTTCTGCCGAGCGAGGTGTGGCGATGATGCGCCTCGTGGACGCGATGTACCGTTCCAGCGAGGAACAGCGCGAAATCACCCTTGAGCCCGCGGTACCCGCGGAAGCACCGACATAGTCGAACATCCGGTCATTCGTCATTCCACGCGTTCGAGTACGACGACCTCCGCGCAGCGAGTGCGGGGAAGTCTGCACACAAGTCCGACTTCCATGAGCTCGGCGCCGGTCCAGACCCCGTCGTGGCCGCCGGTGTGCGAGGTTCCGCGATACTCGCACTCCGGTCTCAGGCCCTTCAGTCGCACACTGAACTCTCCATCCGCCGACTCGCACCGGTAGAAGAAGACTGAGACCAGTCGCTCATCAGGAGACAGGTGCTCGTACACTTCCCATCGGTCGATCTCCTCACTCAGGGGCGCCACAAGCTGCGGCGGATCTGTCAGCACGTATCGGTCTCCGTCCAGGCTCGGCAGCAGGCGCTTGTAGGTGGCGACTGCCCTTCGCACGACGTTGCGGTGCTCCGCTCCCATCTTCCAGAACTCTACGCCCGGAAAGAACGTGCCCATCATCCGGCACAGACACCGCCACTCCAGCCGTTCGGGCGAACACCCGACTCCGTCATCAACGGTGACACCTCGAAACGGATTGTCCGTGATCGGGCCCTCGGGAATCTCCACGCCGGTTTGCGGATAGATCGGCAGGAACATCATGCCGTAGGAGGTGGGGTACATGCATCCCACGCCATGGCTGTACTGCCTGACAATGGAGCTCGGGATCATGATATCGTTGGTCTGCAGGACGTGACTCCGGCGTGCCATCGCGAAGTCCGCTCGCTGAGAACCGCCGGCGCAGTTCTCGATGTAAAGATCCGGCATGCTGCGGGCGATCCCGTCCATCACGGTGAACAGCCCGATCGTCTGGTGCCAATCGCCGTCCCGTTTCGCATGCGAATGGGTATCGTCGTCGCAGACTGCGTATTCGTTCCCGTCAATCTTGAGCCAATCGACGCGGTAGCGCCGCAGAGCCTCTATCAGCGAGTCTCGTGCCCACTCGGCTGCACGACGCTCGCCGAGACAGAGCACGAAGACGTCCTTGAGCCACGAACGGTATGGATATCCGCCGTGGTGCACCATCCACTCGGGGTTCCATGGCCTCGCGCCCCGGTTCGCGATGCGCAGATCCACCCGTTCGAACTCGAACCAGAGGCCGAACTTCATCCCCTTCCCATGGACGTAGTCGGAGAGACCGAGCAGCCCACCGGGGAATGGAAACTTCCGCGCATCATCCTCGAATGAGCCGAGGCCCGTGCTGAAGTCCCCTCCCACCTCCATGCCCTCGATCCACCACCCGGCGTCCACGAGAAAGCTGTCAAGCCCCGCGGCCGCGGCGGCGTCCACCTCCGCTTCCCACGCGTGCCGATCCTTCAGGGCGGCCCGGTCTACTGGCATCGTCCCGTAGTGCGCGTCGGGGAAACCGGCCGGCCGCGGAGGCAGGATCTCGGTCCGTACGTAGGACCGGCACGCATTCGAGCCGTCATCCCAGTCCCCGGCGAAAAGCCCCGTGAAAACGGCCGGAGAGGTAATCGTCTGCCCGGGGTCCAGATCGTGTTCGTTTCCGTCCGAACCTGCGTTCACGGAGATGTCCCGGCTGTCGCGGTGATATCGGAGATCCGCCGCCCACATCCCGCTCCACTCCAATCCCAGGAAGAACCCGATGCCATCCTCGCAGCGAACTATTGCCCAGGGGAGGTTATCGTAGGTGCTTCGCATCCCCGAGCGGAGCGGAAGACTCGAAAGCTTCTCGCGGACGAATCTCATGGGGGCCGTCATCCAGCCGCCCTCCGGCGGAGGCGGCGGCTCGGGCGCGGCGTCGCCGTAGAGCAGTCGAGGGATCCAGGATGGGTAACGGTGCGGCGTTGGTGGTCTGCCCGGAGCCTCCAGGCGGGGACCGTCAAGCCAGCCGAGCACGTAGCCCACTTCCGGTTGCGCCGAACCGGCAGGAAACCGGTACGCAGCAGCGTCAAAGAGGCTCAGCCCGCCAAGGGGAGCCGAACCGACGTTGCGGACCGTGGTCCACGACCGCCACACCGGGTGATGTGCCGACGGACACACGCAGTGCTCAACCTCGAGCTCCACTTCGTCACCGGTGCAGGAGTAGGTGAGAACGAGCGCAGGCGCTTCGATCTCCTCTATACCGCGACCGAAAGTGCGTACCGATTCGCGGACCTCGCCACGCTCGAATCGCAGCTCAACCGGGGAGGACCGGATCCGAAGCCGTGGAGCGATTATCGCGTTCTCTGCGGGAGCAGTGGTATCGCCAAGGCATAGGGAAGTGAACGACGGCATCCCGTCGGTCCCCGGTTCGATCACCAGGCGATACCGGGCGTTCCCGACGGTCCAGCCTCCCGATTCCTGTGCGACGCGTGCTGTGCTCATACGGTGACTCCTGCGACGAAGATGTGACTGGCAGCGGCTGAACCCGGTGTTCAGTCGTCCGGTTTACCCTGGAGGCAATCGTACCAGCGACGAGCTCCCGGGAACACCCTGGCAGCGCCGCCGGGTGCGACTGAGACAAGACACGATACCGCGAACAGCAATCGGAGACAGCGCGGTGTGCCAATCGATGCGGAATCCTCGGAATTGTGCCTCCCGCACTCGAATGTTGCGGCCTGTGCAGGCAACAGAAGCGGGGCACTTGCTTCAGGGGGACTTGCCCGCATAATGGCTACGTGGACATCAAACGGTTTCTCGCGCGGATTGCGCATGAGCGGCTTGCCGGCACAGCAGGTGAACGGCGGGCGCGTGACACTATCGTCGAACAGCTCACGGATTGGGGCGTCACACACCGGACCGAGCCGTTCTCCATCCACGGCTTCATGCCCGGAACCGCCGCGATCACTGCGCCAGGCTGCAGGGTTCAGGGCCATGCCGTCGGGCTCACCGAGTCGACCGTCCTCACCGGGCGCCTTGTCCTGTCGGAGAACCCGGAGGCCTTGCAGCATCAGCGCGGAGCGTACCGGGGATGCATCGTGCTAACGTACGGTTACTCGCGCCGGCTGTCCGAGCTGGTTGCGTACTGCGGAGCGTCTGCAGCCGTGTGCATCGGTGGACCGGATCGCCGGCCGGCCTGCCTTGCCCACCGGCAGCACCAGTATGTTCAGAAGACGGCCGCCCCCATGATGACGATCACCCATGATGACGGCCTGCGACTTCTCGACGAAATCGGGCATACCGTGCAGGTCACGATCGAACAGGAGGTGGAACCGGCCACAGCCACTAACATCGTGGCCACCGTCGGATCTCCAACAATCGACCAGTCGCTTGTGTACGTCACGGCTCATTACGACAGCGTGCACAGTTCTGAGGGAGCGACGGACAATGCCGCCGGAGTTGCCTGCGCGTTGGCACTGCTGGACGAATACCGCCGCGCTCCCCCGCCGCGCGAATTGAGGTTCGTGTTCTTCTCAGGCGAGGAGCTCGGACTGCTCGGCAGCCAACACCACGTCACGCATAATGTCGAGGAAATCGACGAGCGCGCCGCGCTCGTCCTGAACATAGATATCAGCGGTGACCGAATCGGCACCGACTTCGTGCACGTCTCCGGCACGAAGGAGCTCAAAGGGTACGCGGCCGGGATCATCCGCGAGGCGGGGTACTGCTTCAAGGAGACGCTCTCTCTCTATTCGAGCGACGGTATCCCCTTCGTCGTTCGAGAGGTCCCCGCGGTGAATCTCGCACGATCCGGCGGAGAGGCGAGCGGATACGTGCACACGCCGGATGATGCAGTGCACCGTATCGCGAACGGGAACTTCGCAACGACGACGACCGCGGGCAAGGCGATCCTGGACCGACTGTTGCCCGCGAAGGTGTTCCCGGTCGACCGCGAGATAGACGAGTCGCTGCGCGAGCCCCTGGAGAAGTACCTCTGGGCGCTCACCGCCGAGAAGCCGCAGATCGCGTGGACTGAGAAATACAAGCGGCCCTCGTAGCAGCAGCGGCGTGGCAACCGACCTCTTGCGCCGACGCTTATTTGTTACTGCGGAGTCAGCACGTAGACGTCGGCACTTCGCTGATCCGGCAGACAGCACGTCAGCCCGTTCTGCTCGATGTCCGCGCCCCGGACTCCTTCTCTGTGGACTCCACGAAACGACTCGATCGTGTAGCATCTGTCAGGCTCGACCTCTCTCAGTCTAACTGTGAACTCGGAGCGGGGACTGAGACAACGGTACCAGAACACGACCATCTGCGAACTGTCGCGTGAGACGAACTGGTAAGCCTCCCAGTTGTCGGCTTCCCGGTACTCAGGATCGTAGAGGACGACCGGGGGTGCCGGAACGTATCTCCTGCCGTTCAACGCTGAGCGAATACGCCGGTAGAAAGCCAGCCCGCGGCTGAGGACCTGCGCATGATCGTCGGGAAGAACCGAGGCCTCGAACCCCAGGGCGAAATACCCCATCATGCGGCACAGCATCCGCCACTCCAACTGCTTCGCGTCTA